>CAZHEL010000004.1:0-33288 GCA_964531625.1 uncultured Gammaproteobacteria bacterium | reverse complement strand
AGAGCCTTCAGCGTCCGTTTGAGTAGAGCCTTCAGTGTGTGTTTGAGCACCAACATCTGTTTGGGCAAAAGATGCGGACATAATTAAAGCCATCAATAAAAACCCCGCCGATATCCCCGCCACTGTATTAGTTAGCGTGGTTCGAGTTGCATTGGCTTTAAATTGCGTGCCCAATATTTTATACGAACAACTGATATTGATAGAGAGATTACTCATTCTGCTACTCACCCATTAGGTTCGCTGCAAGTAAACGAACCTAATTCTAGAAAGGTCGCGATAAGTTGCGGTTAATTATTAAAAGGTAGTAGTTATGACCGTCATTTGGTCATTATTCTCGCAAGGGTTAGTCAAATTACCCGTGGTTCTATTTCTAACACCACCTTATACTTAGCCTTTATATCACTCTGAATGCGTTGCGCCAAGTTAACTATTGCAAGACCGTTCTTACGCTTAGGATTAACAATCACTAATGCATGATCTTGATGTACGCGCACGCCGTCTAGCTCTTGCTGTTTCCAACCGGCATTTTCGATTAACCAGGCAGCTGCGAGTTTATACCCCCCCTGCGTTTTAAAGCTCACCAAATTAGGATACTGTTGCTTTAGTTTAGCTAGCTCAGCTGCAGTAACTAATGGGTTTTTAAAGAAACTCCCAACATTAGGAATATCTTCGGGGGATGGTAATTTACTACTGCGGATGTCGCACACAGCATTAAATACATCCGCTTGCGCGGGCGATTTTATATCTGCTTCTTTTAGGTAGGTCTGTAGCGCAGGATAAGTCAGATTTAATTGCGCCTTTTTAGCTAACTTTAAACTCACAGATATAATCACGGCTTGATCGAACAAGCTGCCCTTAAAAATACTATCTCGATAAGCAAACTCACATTTTTGATTGCTCAATCGATGACGACGCTTAGACTCGATATCGACATACTCGACACTGTGTACATAATCACTAATCTCTACACCGTAGGCACCAATATTTTGAATTGGCGCGGCCCCAACCAATCCGGGAATCAATGCAAGGTTTTCCAGTCCACACCACGACCTTGCAACAGAGTGTTCGACTAGTTCATGCCAGTTTTCACCTGATCCTATTTTCAACAACACCCAATTCTGTGACTCATCTATTAGCTCAATGCCTTTGATTCGATTAAGAATAACCAAACCAGTATAGTCTGACCGAAACAAGGTGTTGCTGCCTTCCCCTAAAACCACTATAGATAGCTGCCGCTCATCAGCCCAAGACAATGCCAGCTTAAGTTGTTGTGCATCAGAAATTGTGACTAGAAATTTGGCTTTGGCCGCCACCGCCATAGTATTGAACGGCTGCAAACAAACATCTCGTTGGATGTTTAAAGACTGCTCCAGGCTTTCCGTAGAATTACTCATATTAGCGACTGAATCGCCAAGCGATTAGACCATGAGAAAACCTTTTCTTGCGCTTGTTCAAAATCTAACCACAAGAGATCAGTATGTTCGCTTGGGTCGAGATGTATCTCGGGCTGATGTTCGAGATAGCAATAAAATAAATGCTCACGATTACGCTCACAGCCAGGTGGATAACGCTTCCTCCACTGCTCTAGAATTGCGTAGCTGCGAGTTATTCCAGTTGCTCGCAAGGCCGAAACTTGAATGCCGGTTTCTTCTTGCAGCTCGCGTAAAGCTGCTATTTCAGGATTCTCTCCCCACTCCAGTGAACCCGTTACCGATTGCCAAAAATTTGCATGGTCGGTTCGCTTCATCAACATTATGTGAGACGCGGTATGAACTACCACTAAAACCGACTCAGGACGTTTATAGCTGTTATCCTGCTGTACCACTAGTATTCAATTTAGGATTCAATTGCTGAGTCATATACGATAATCAAACACCGACTTCGTCATTGGAAGCTTGCGCATTTTGAGCAGCCGCACTCAAACGAATGTGCAAATCTCTTAATTGATTTTTATCGACTCGACTTGGCGCTTGCGTTAATAGGCAGGATGCTTTTTGAGTTTTAGGAAATGCTATTACATCCCGTATGGAATCCACGCCCGACATCATCGCTACAATACGGTCGACGCCAAAAGCTATGCCTCCGTGCGGTGGCGCTCCAAAGCGCAAGGCATCTAATAGAAAACCAAATTTTTCCTGAGCTTCATCATCGTCAATACCTAAGGCTTTAAAAGCTTGCTTTTGCACATCCACTTGATGAATACGAATTGAGCCACCACCAATCTCAGTACCATTTAGCACCATGTCGTAGGCGCGTGACAAAACATTGCCAGGGTTGCTAGCAAGCTCACCAATTTCATCTACTTTTGGTGCCGTAAATGGGTGGTGCAAGGAGGTCCAACGACCACTGTCTTCATCGCGCTCAAACATCGGGAAGTCAACAACCCATAGCGGCGACCATTGAGATTCAAGCAGCTCTAAATCACTACCAATCTTGACACGCAAAGCCGCTAAGGAATCATTCACTACTTTGGCTTTATCGGCTCCAAAGAAAACAATATCGCCGTCTTGCGCACCAACACTTTTCATTACTGCGTTAAGCGCTTCATCAGGTAGATTTTTAACAATCGGTGATTGCAAACCATCGCGACCAGCATTCAGATCATTTACCTTAATATAAGCCAGGCCTTTAGCGCCATAGTTGCCAACATATTGTGTATAAGCATCAATGTCTTTACGGCTGAGTTTTTCTGAACCCCTAGGTACGCGCATGGCGGCCACTCGTCCGTCTTCAGAGTTGGCTGGCCCAGAAAACACTTTGAAATCAACTTCTTTCATCATGTCAGTGACTGAAACCAACTTTAAGGGGTTACGCAAATCCGGTCTATCAATACCGTATTGCTCTATCGCATCAGCATAGGTCATTATTGGCATTTCAGGCAAATCCACATCTAGCTTAGCTTTAAACACACCACGGATCATGTCTTCCATCATGTTCATGATTTCTTCTTCATTCATAAAAGATGTTTCTATGTCCAGCTGAGTAAACTCGGGCTGACGATCAGCGCGTAAGTCTTCATCGCGAAAACATCGCGCGATTTGATAATAACGTTCAAAGCCAGCCACCATTAACAGCTGCTTAAACAATTGTGGAGACTGTGGTAATGCAAAAAACTCCCCCGAATGCACCCGACTCGGCACTAAATAATCGCGTGCTCCTTCTGGTGTAGACTTGGTTAGAATCGGTGTTTCTATATCAACAAAATGATTTTCTTCCATAAAGTCGCGAAAGTATTTAGTCACGCCACTGCGCAAGCGAAAAATTTCTTGCATTGACTCGCGGCGCAGATCAAGAAAACGATATTTCAGACGGACCGCTTCACTGACATCTTCTTCGTCTAATTGAAATGGAATGGGGTCTGAGCGATTCAAGACTTCTATCTCAGTGGCATAAACTTCAACCATGCCGGTAGGCAATTCAGGGTTGGTGGTGCCTTCAGGGCGCGGGCGTACTTTAGCCGTGACCCTCAACACATGCTCGTTGCGAACCGTATCGGCTATTGCAAAGGCCTCAACAGCATCAGGATCAATCACAACCTGTAATAGACCAGAGGCATCACGTAAATCGATGAAGATAACACCACCATGGTCTCTGCGACGATGCGCCCAGCCAGATACGGTAATAATCTGGTCTATCAAAGACTCGTTAATATCGGCACATAAATTACTACGTAATCCTTTCATTTTTTTCTCTTGTTAATTTTTTCTCTTGTATCTCTTTAGCCATTTTAGCGGCCTCTATGGGATCATCCAGCGGGTTCATAACCCCGGCTGATAAAATCATTTTTAAACCTACTTCTACCGGCACATCCAAACGAATAATATCGGCCGACGGTACCATTAAATAATATCCTGACGTGGGATTGGGGGTGGTGGGAACGTAAATATTGATCATCTCTCCACCAAGCAACTCTTGGAATTTCTTGGGAGTGTCTCCAGTTACAAAGGCTAACATCCACAAGTCGCGACGCGGATACTCCACCAATACGACTTCTCTAAACGATTGACTGGCATCGGAGAACAAACTGGCTGTAACCTGCTTGACTGCACCGTAAACCGAACTCACCAAGGGAATACGTGATACTAACGATTCCCATAGCCCGACAAGTCTGCGGCCAAAAAAGTTAGCTACAATTAATCCGGTCACGAACACCAACAATACCGTCAAAATTACGCCTAAGCCAGGGATTTCAAAACCGATTAAATTCTCAGGGCGAAACTTAGGTGGTAACAATAACAGTGATCTGTCGATAAATTTAATCGAAATAGATAGCACAAAGTATGTCGCAACCAACGGTAGCCATACTAGTAGACCAGCGACAAAGTAACGTCTTAATCTTGGCATCATGGCCTTCTACTCCTAACTCTGCGCGCTGGATGAAGCGGCTTTGCTCGAGCTAGTCGAATCAAGTTTCGTTTTGCTTTGCTCCAGACATTACACTTGTATTGGTAGGTAGGCATATTAAAAAAACACTGTAATAACAAATCAAGCGAGCATTATACTCCTAACTACCCGCAATGGTCATATTTTGAACCAGAATAGAACCACATTCTATATTGCCTCGGGCATTGGTATCCGTGCCTACCGCAGCAATATTGGCATACATATCTTTTAAATTACCGGCGATGGTAATTTCCTCTACTGGCATTTGGATTTCTCCGTTCTCCACCCAAAAACCTGCGGCGCCACGTGAATAATCACCGGTCACCATATTGATGCCTGAACCAATCAACTCGGTTAACAGTAAACCGCTTCCCATCTGCTTCAATAGTTCGTCATAACTCTGACCAGTATTAGATACGCTAAGATTGCGGACGCCACCAGCATTCGCAGTTGATGTCAGACCAAGCTTTCTAGCAGTATAAGAACCTAATACATAAGCAGTCAGCACACCGGAATCGATAATCGCTCTGTAATCTGGTGTAGCAACCCCTTCACCATCATGCATAGCGCTATTGCTGGCTCCTTTTTTATGGGGGTTCTCTGCGATAGTGACGAAATCCGGTAAAACTGACTGGCCTACTTGGTCAAGCATAAAGCTAGCCTTTTTATAAATGGCACCACCTTTAATCGCGCCGACTAAATGACTGACCAAACTCTTTGCCGTATTCGGATCAAACATCACAGGCGCTTGGGTAGACTCGATTTGACGCGCTCCCAAGCGACGAATGGTGCGTCGCGCGGCTTCCAGTCCAATCGACTCAGGACTTTCTAACTTGCTGGCATTGCGATTGCTGTCATACCAGTAATCACGCTGCATGCTATGACCAACTGCGCCAATGACTGAACAGGACACACTATGATTACTACCTTGCGTGGCGCTTAAGAAGCCATGCGAATTAGCGTACACAGTGTCACCTGAATACGAGTTGACTGAGGCGCCTTCGCTGTTAGTAATTTTGTCATCGAACTGCAGCGCAGCTTGTTCGCAGGCAAGCGCGATATCAACCATCTCAGCGACACTTTTATCCCACGGATGATACAAATCAAGATCACTTAGTTTTGATGCCATTAGTTCTTTGTCCGCCAACCCTAGGCACTGGTCGGCTCCGGTATAACTTGCGATAGAAACGGCTGCGTCTACCGCTGCACGAATGCCTGTCTCGCTCATATCGGCGCTACTGGATGAGCCAGTTTTATGATCTTTGTAAACGCTTAAAACAATCTGTGCATCATTGTTTTTTTCAATTGTTTCTAACTCTTGTTGCCTAGCGGTTACCGCCATGCCGGTGCCTTGGTGCAAAGATACCTCAGCCTGGTCCATCCCTTGCTGGCGCGCATAATCAAGCGCGTATTCGGCCGCCAGTGTTAAATCTTGAGCTGGGGTTGATTCAATACTTTTACTCATAAGGTAACCCCACCCACGGTTAACGCATCCATTTTTAGCGTTGGCTGTCCAACACCAACTGGCACACTTTGACCATCTTTACCACACACACCGACACCAGAATCCAAGGCCATATCATTGCCCACCATGCTAATAGTTTGCATTGCCTGTGGGCCATTACCAATCAGAGTCGCGCCTTTTACAGGCTGGGTAATTTTGCCGTCTTCGATGAGATAGGCCTCGCTTGATGAAAACACAAACTTACCTGAAGTAATGTCTACTTGACCCCCACCAAAGTTAACCGCGTATAAACCTCTTTTAACCGACTGAATAATCTCTTGCGGATCATGCTCGCCGGCGTGCATGTAAGTGTTGGTCATGCGCGGCATTGGTAAATGCGCAAACGACTCTCGGCGGCCATTGCCAGTAACACCCATGCCCATTAAACGTGCATTATGTTCATCTTGCATATAACCTTTCAAAATTCCCTTTTCGATTAGTACAGTATTTTGCGAAGCGTTTCCTTCATCGTCCACGCTCAGTGATCCGCGTCGGTCAGATAAAGTCCCATCATCCACTACGGTGCAATGTTCAGACGCCACTTTCTCACCGATGCGGTCAGAAAACGCGGACGTTCCTTTGCGATTAAAATCACCTTCTAAACCGTGCCCTACGGCTTCGTGTAACAATATGCCCGGCCAGCCAGAACCCAACACAACTTCCATGGTACCAGCCGGCGAATCAATCGCAATCAAACTTACTAGGGCTTGGCGCACCGCTTCATGCGAATAGTGCTGAATAATTTCATCATTGAAATAATCGAAACCATGGCGGCCACCACCGCCCATTGAACCGCGTTCTCGCTTGCCATTTTCTTCCACAATGACACTCACATTTAAACGCACCAATGGCCGAATATCAGGCACTTGTCGTCCATCACTTGTAACGATTAAAACAACCTCGTATACACCAGAAAGACTTGCCATAACCTCTTTAACTCGCGGATCATGGTCTCGAGCGGCTTTATCTACTTTCTCTAAAATTGCGACTTTGGCAGAATCATCCATCGCAGCAAGCGGATCTTGTTGAATATACAAAGGCTTTACTGTTTGTGATTTCCATTGTCTGAGCATCTGCGCATTTTGCCCGCTGCGACCAATCGCTTGCACTACATCGGTTGCGGCTAGTATGGATGCTGCATTTAAATCTTCACTGTAAGCAAACGCGGTTTTTTCGCCACAAACTGAACGCAATCCAACGCCTTGGTCAATATTGAAGCTGCCAGACTTTACAACGCCTTCATCTAAAGACCAACTTTCTTGCTTAGAATACTGAAAATACAAATCGGCAAAATCACAGCCATCAACATTACTCAGCTGGTGCATAAATTGGTCGAGATGGGTATCAGTCAAACCAGTCGGCTCGAGCAGTGCAGCTTGAGCAACCGAATAGAAATTTTCATTCATAATGTAATTAAGATAATGCCATTTTTATTATTGAAGATATTGGGCGTGCATAATACCAAACAGTTAGCGTGTACGTATTAAAAGGTTGTGACTCGGCACGAACTTTATTGTGACTCCTTAACAGCTTCGTCGTCCACTTGACTCTCATCCAAGTCTACCAACTCGAAATCTTGCCAAGTACCAAGAGCGCGATAGCTTTTAAAGCTGGCTTGACGCATTTCGTCTTTAAATATTCGTTGTGTGAGAAACACCACGGCACCCGCTGCCGGATTTGCTAAGGCGCTCAGCAATACCAAATTACCTGCCAACTCAGGTGCAATATGAATTTCCATATCAATAAGCTCTTTACCCAAATCCAGCTTGCCCTCTAACCTGACAAATACAGCAGGAGTGAGCACATAAGCTTCGCGCATGATCGCTTCGCCACCTGCCAAAACACCGCTGTACACCATACGGTCAAACTTTAATCCGCTTGCGAACACATCTCTAAAATCGAAGGTCAGGCGTCGTGCCAGTGCATTAAAATTTAATAGCCCTAGCAGCTTGCCAGAACCTGAGTCTACTTTCTCCAATTCTCCATCGATAATGCGCACATAAAAATCTCCACCTAAGCGAGAATAATCAAATTCATGCGGCGCGCCCAACCAATTAAGTTTGCCAGCCAAAGTCCCGGTACCTTTTTTGATGAAGCCATCAAAATCCATCGTATCAAGAGCACCTTCTGCTTCATCGACCAGAACTTCATAGTCAAACGATGATACCGATCCCTGTTCCAAATTATTAGTCCAACCCCCAGTTACAGTTGAACGAATACCATTGTGAGCAATTTGAAACTGGCTGAGCTGCCATCGATCATCTTTAGGTTCTCCGCGCATAGTCAGCGTGCCGAAATGCCGACCAGCAATTTTTAAATCATCGACATTCAAAGATATAGTGGGGTATTCCTGAGGTTTTAGATCGTAATTTATCGCGGAAACTTCATTGGCTTTTTCTTTGCGATCTGGAAAATTCAAATCATCAAAATTAAAAACATAATTTGCTTGCTCGGCTCTAGGTTGTGCCTGCCACGTTCCATTCGCATTTGCTCCACGCACTGAACCAATCCAATACTCCCCATCAACCGAAACCGCCGATAACTCTAACTCGCCAAAATTTCTGTCCAAACATGTAGCTTGCGTAGACTGAATTCGCACACTGCGTAAAGCATCAAGAAAATCAGTATTATTGAGGGGAATCTTTGGTTGAAATTGAACGAGATCAAGCAATCCATCTAACCATGAGTCTAGATCAATTCTGTCGGCTTGCATTTGAATATTAACGCCGTCGGCTAGCTCTAATGATTGTGGTTCACCTAAACTAATAATCGATTGATCAAAAAAACTAACATCTGAAGCATCATCTTTAGATGGCTTAGTTTTAAAAATAGCATACAGCACATCGTTGTACTTTATAGCTAGCTCTTGTGGATTTTGTTTATTACCAAGGTTCAGATTAAGGGCAATTTCGCCAACCTCTTGGCTTGCTTTTGCTAACGGAGGTGGTGCCACAACTTCAACACCTTGTAAGCTAGAACTTGCTCCAACCCTAATGTCCGTTCCATGCAAATCGACTGTACCCTGCCATTGAGCTTGGCCTGCAAACCATGTATTGAGATGTTCACCAGTCCACGGTATCAATTCATCAACATCGGCATTACCGGTAGCGCTTAATTTTAATTGCGGAGGCACGGATTGCTTGGTAGTTTCGAGTTGACCTTGAGTAGTACCGCCCAAAAAGTTTGCTTTAATATTATTAGATCTAACACTACGTTCAGTAAAACTAACATCGGCACTAATATTTTCGATCGGTACCGCGGGCGGCAATAATGCACCACCATTTTCTATTTGAGCTGTAGCAACAACGGTAGTTTCATTAACACTTAACAATGGTATGGTGATGACTGACTGAGCTGTCACAGATCCATCGGTTATGGTTATCGGCAGTTTTTCTGGTTTATTCTCAGGCTTGATTAATGGACCTCTAAAAAGAAACTCTGCCACATTAATTAATGAAGTCTGCAATTCAGTATCAACCACAATGGTTCGGTCAATACTGAACAAAGAGACAATATCCAGCTTAGACTGCGTTACCTTGTCTTGTTCTAGCCATACTTCTTCAGGCTCCAGTGTAAACACATCGTTTTTAAGAGATACGCGACCACGACCTTTTTTTACCTCAGGCCAGTTCTGTAAATAACCATAATCCACATGCACATTAGCAAAATCACCTGCGCCAGTTAATTGCGCTTGCCCATTTAAAAGAGCCGGCATGGAGAGCTCTCCAGCATAGGTAATTTTGGCCCCAGTAGTCTCACCAGATTTAAACGCATTGCTCCACCAACGCTTAAGCGAACCAACTCCCTTATTATTTGGCAAATAGTCATCCAAAGCCTCCATTTTAAACACATCAAACTCGGCACTCGCATTGAGCACTGGCGCTTTAAATCTAGAACTGGATAGATTTGAATCTGCATTTTCTGATTCTGGATGATAGAAAGAAACAAAACCTAATAAATCGTCTAGTTTCGTCACTCCTTGGGATTTTTTATCTAAGTCAAGGTGCGCATTTAAATTAAAAATACGAGCGTTCTTATCTTCAAAACGACCGTTGGTTAAATCTAAGTCAATATCGCCATTATCTTGAATCTGCCAGCTAAACTCTCCTTCTGCCACCGTAACTGGAAACTGTTGGTCAAACCAACGACTCCATTGAAAAACCGAGTTGCGCGTCGAAAAACCAAACTTTCCACCCGAAGAGGACACGTTCACTGAACCCTCTAAGTTATTCATCGATGGCGCATTGCCTATCGACTTGAAGGCGACACCTGACGCTGATGCAATCAAGGACCAATCTTCAATATTAAATAAAGGGCCAGAGAACACAAAAGCCGCATCGTGCAATCGCCCAGACAATTGTGCATCAAACAACCACCCCGCTCTATCGGTCAACCCGCTCACCTGGATAAAGTCTCGAATGCGCTCTATATCTAGGGTCTTAATTCGTAACCGACCTTGGCCATTATTAACCGAGAAAGATAAATCATCCGGCGCTACTAATTGCTTGCCGCCGCTACTCATGACTTGAAAATCAGCATCCCAATTATTCTCGGAAAACAAATCACCATTACTCTCGGAATGAAACCGCAAACCTCCCTTAGGAGTGCCAATGACCGCATACATAGTGCGACGTTGTTGCTCGCGGTTATAGAGAAAAGAGATGTCCTTATATTGACGACGATCTCCGCTTGAGCGTTGCCAATTTATCTCGCCATTAGCCCAAGCCATATTCTTATGACTGCCCAACCATTTAATGATCCGCTGAGGCTTAGCAATGCGAGTACTATCCGAGGCTGACGCTAATCGTATACCCGCTATTCTAACGCCCTGAGAACCTAAAGATTTAATTTCTAATTGTGGCCGCTGAATGGTTATCTCATTGAATTCTGGCCAGAACCGTAAAATGGATAAAGGATTTATCTCAGCCGACAATAGATCAAAAGCGAGCACTGGTTGTTCTGCTTGATCTCCCTCTACACTAAACCCTTGGATCTGCACTAATGGATTAAGTCCGCGCCATGTGGTGATAATTTTTTCAACATGCACATCCCGTTTAAAAAAATTTTCCAGCGTGGTTTCGAGTAGATCTTTATGGCGTTCTGCGTTATTAAAATAAACCGCTAAAACACCCCAAAATAAAAAGTACAAACATAGAAAAAATACACCTAGCCGCAAACCAAGTCGCAAAGCGCTTCTTGATTCAACTAACTCTTTTTTATCTACTGTTTTTGCCATTAATTGAGCGCAATATCATATTGCGATTGTTGATAATGAGGGTCGGATTGCAGAGCAATAGGGCGTTCAATATAACTTTGTAGCTTTTCTAAACTATCCGCCTCCTCATCAAGCATAAGATCAATAACGATTGGCGAGGCTACAACGGTATAAGCACGCGCTTTAAAACGCTGATCCCCAGTCAAAATTTCTCTTAGAATTTCGTAGCAAACTGTCTGGGCGGTCTTGATAGTACCGCGCCCCAGACAAACATGACAGGGTTCGCAAAGCACATTCTCAAGACTTTCTCGAGTGCGCTCGCGAGTCATTTCAATCAAACCAAGCGGTGAAAAATCATACACACTAGTTTTTACTCGATCTTTAGCTAATCCTCTCTCTAGCTCTGCCATCACTTGTTTTTTGTGCTGAGCATTTTGCATATCGATAAAGTCAATAATAATAATACCTGCGAGATTACGCAGGCGCAGTTGACGTGCTATTTCTGTCGCCGCCTCTAGATTAGTTTTAAGCAAAGTATTGCCAACGGAGCGCTTTCCCACAAAGGAACCGGTATTGACATCTATGGTTGTCATGGCTTCCGTTTTATCGAAAACCAACACGCCACCAGAGTCTAAGGTGATGTTGCGGTTCACAGCGTTTTGAATTTCTTGTTCGACAGAATATAAACTGAACAATCCTTGCTGGTCAGAATAATGTTGTAACTTATTCACCACCTCTGGCATCAATTCAAGCGCAAACTCCTCGGCTTGTTGCATGGCTTCGTGAGAGTCGATAACAATAGCCTCGAGATCATCGTGTGCTAAATCTCGCAATGCTCGAAGCAACAAAGGTAAGTCCTGATGCACCAAACCAATGGTGTCTAAGACTTTCATAGTTTTAGTTCGGCTCTCCCAAATGCGCTTTAGAAAAAGTAGGTCGGTTGCAATATCTTGGTCGGGTACAGACTCAGCAGCGGTGCGAATAATGAACCCACCTTGTAAATCATATTTACTCATTAAACTTTGCAAAAGCTCGGTTAGTCGTGCGCGTTCTTGTGGGCTTTCGATCTTTTGTGAAATGGCAACATCGCTGCCGTCGGGAAAATACACCAAATTGCGAGATGGCATACTCAATTTGCTTGTCAGACGAGCACCTTTATCACCAATGGGTTCTTTGATCACTTGCACATAAATCCATTGACCTTCATGCACTAAATCTTGTACCGATGGTTTCTCTTCAAACTTATTACTGCTTGCACCACTAGATTGCCTATGCGAAATATCTCTGGCATGCAGAAAACCATTCTTATCTTGCCCAATATCGACAAACGCAGCTTGCATCCCCGGCAGCACACGTAACACCTTGGCTTTATATATATTCCCTACTAGTCCACGCGTCGAGACACGTTCGAAATGCAGCTCCTGCAGCATTTCGTTTTCAATTATCGCCACTCGCGTTTCGCGAGGCGTAACATTGATTAATATTTTTTCTTTAATCGCCACGTTTTTTATGACAAATAGTTTACACAAAGTTTCACCACTCAGGAATATTACGCTACCCGATGAAAACCCTGCGTTATTTTATAGCCAGTTTTTATGAATTGTTTTTAATAGCTGGTTGACCTCATACAGAGGCAAGCCAACTACATTGCTATAACTACCATCGATAAGCTGAACCCAAGCTGAAGCCAAACCTTGGATAGCATAAGCGCCAGCTTTATCAACTGGGTCACCGCTATTCCAATAGGCGAGCATCTGCGTTTCACTGATTGAATCAAAATGCACCTTAGTAAGGCAATGAACTACTTCAAGCTTATCATGGGTGGCCAAACAGACAGCAGTAATAACGTGATGTTGTTGGTTGGCTAAGGCCCGCCACATGTTTTGTGCATCCGCAAAATCTTTAGGCTTGCCAAACACCTTGTCGCCTAGCGTAACAATTGTGTCAGCCGCCAAGATAGCGGGGCTTTCATGTTTAGCTTTTTCTTGCTTACCCTTGTCTTTCTTAACCACAGCCAGTGCAGCGCGTGCCTTGTCTTGAGCTAAGCGACGCACAAAATCTAACGGCTTTTCGTTTTCTAGTCTGGACTCATCGGTATCCGTGACAAATACCGAAAATGAAAGACCCATATTACTAAGTAGCTCGGCTCGACGCGGTGAGCCTGAAGCAAGAATAAGAGGCAATGGAAGATCACTCATGAGTCACCTCGATGATAGGGCAAATTAGCATTGATACTCCAAGCTCGATATAGCTGCTCAGCTAACATAACTCGCACCACGGGATGCGCAAAGGTCATTGCTGAAAGTGACCACGTATGTCGTACCGAACTAAGATAATCTGGGTCAATGCCTTCTGGCCCACCCACGAGAATAGCCACATCTTGGCTTTCGTCTATCCACTTTTGTAAGTGATTGGCCAGAGATGGCGTATCTATATGTTTGCCTTTTCTATCTAATGCAATAACCAAACTACCTGCAGTTACTTGGCCTTTCAAGGCGGTAGCTTCATCGCGCAAAATGCGCACAGTATCTGCATTCTTACCGCGCTTTTTAGCGGCAATTTCGACCAGCTCCAACTGGCACAGCTTAGGCATTCGTTGCGCGTACTCCGCATAGCCTTGTCGTACCCACTTCGGCATTCGAGTGCCAACCGCAATTAGCTTTATGCGCATTGAACCCTGAACAACTTATTGTTGTTCTTCTTGGCTGACGCGATGCTTTTCTAACATGGATCGAACATCTTCGTCCCACAACTTTTCAAGGTCATAATATTCTCGTACTTCGGGCCGCATTACATGCAAAACCACATCGCCGAAGTCAACCAACACCCATTCGCCAACATCTGCACCATCTTCATTTAACGGCTTTACACCTTGAGTACGTAAACTAGTTGATGCTTCTCGGGCAAGCGCTTTTACATGTGTATCTGACGTGCCACTGGCCACCACCATGTAATCGGCAAAATCGGATATATCTGCGATATCGATAACCTTGATGTTGTGCGCCTTTATGTTCTCAAGGGCATCGACAACTTGATCTTTAATCTGTTCTGAATTCATGCTCGGTATTCTATAGAGATGGTGCTTTTGAATATAGGAAATTACCTCATTAGTAAGATTTTTTTGCACAATTTCGGAGTCTTGCCAGTTTGTTTTTAGCAATTGGGCGCGTAACTCGGTAGACGATATATCAAAGTCACTTTGCTCAAAAACAAACAATTTACCGCCAGACGAATCAAGCAATTCTGAAACATCGCTGATTACTTGCCCTTTTAACTCTTGTGGGATTACTAGTTCATACCCTGGGCGATGCATTACTACCAAATTTACACTTGCGATTAATTCACTATAACGATGCCAGCTTGGCAAATTTATTAGGCTATCACCACCAATAATCAAACATAAGTTTGCGTCTGGATGGGTATCGCTAAACTCTTCAACAGTATCGATGGTAAATGACTTCATCTCGGCAAAGTTAGCCAGTCGTCTAATCTCGGTGTCATCCGCAATATAATTATCAATATCCGCTAAAGCCGCTTGCAACATAGCAAAGCGATGAGCGGTGCTGACATTAATTTTATCTTTGTGTGGCGGGCTTGCGCTGAGTATCCAATTCACTTGCTGAAACGGTATCACTTTGCAGAGTAAACTCAAGGCATTGATATGACCTTTGTGAACTGGATCAAAGGTGCCACCAAAAAGTCCTATTAGTCGAGACATTTTAACGCTCATCAGTGCTCTAGCATACGAGACTCGCTGAGCTAGCCAACCTGTCTCACCAAAGCTAGGCCGCAAATTTCAGCGCATAGCTTTTCAATCTGATACCAAATCGACCCCGCTTCAAGATAGCGTTGCCCTTTTACGGTTTGATCTAAATGAGCAACGCTTTCAAGCAATCGATGCCAATCGCTGGGGCTATGCCGTTGTAGGGCTGCATTTACCGCAGGCTCGCGTTTTGACCAGATGCGATTTTGCTTAAACAAACTACTTCGATTTTGTCCCATTGCAAGACTGGCCGCTATTTTTGTCAGTAAACGAATTTCTCGCACCAATGCCCAGACCACGATCACCGGCTCTAAACCTTCCGATTGCAAGCGTCCTTTAATACGCAGCACTCGCTGAAAATCACCTTTCAAACAGGCGTCAGTCAACGCATAGACATCAAAATGCGCCTGATCTGCTAAGCTTTCAGACAGCAACTTAAGAGTAATAGCGCCATCCGGCGCGAGCACTTTCAGCTTGTCAATTTCTTGCGCGGCTGCCATAACATTGCCCTCTAACTGCGCAGCTAACATCTCTATTACGCCTGCTTCAACTCGCAGCGACCGGCTTTGTAGACGCTGCTTTAACCATGCTGGGTATTGTTGAATATTTATATCTGGGCTGTCAGCTATCCAACCAACAGAATCAACAATTTTTGCCCACTTTGCCTCGCGCTGGCGTTTGTCTAAATAGGGCATAAGAACGATTAGCAAATCGTCTTCGGGTGGGTTATTGCAATATTCAGTCAAAGCTTTAGTGCCCGGCGCACCTAGCTTATTTGGGACGCGAAATTCGATAACACGTTTTTCGCAGAACAACGACATAGACTGACCAGAGCCACTTAGCTGACTCCAATCAAAACCAGTTTCTAGTTGGTATTTCAATCTTTCATCATAACCATGTTCATTAAGTACTGCCCGAACATCGTCTAGTGCTTCTTCTATAAACAAAGGTTCATTGCCATTAAGCAGAATGATTTTGGGGATCTGGCCACTAGCGGCACCAGCCTTCAAACGAGCAGCTAAATCTTGTAAAGCAACTCGCATGATAATTCAGTCTTGCTCTTTATGGATAGTAGCCAAACACCTGCACTATTTGCCTGGCACAAAATCAGTAATGGAAGCAAGTTTGCGCACGATTCGCAAAGCGATTGATTCTTCTAAATCTTCTTGCAATTCGGCTTCTTCGGACTCAGACTCAACTACCTGTTGTTCATTAAAATCATAGCGACGCGTTTCAACCAAACTGGCGGCTGGGCGGATCGCCGCACCTTTAGTGTCAAGAAAACTATAGCTAACTCGAAAACGCACATTGAAAGAATTAGCCTTGCCGCGCTCGTCCAAGGTGCCAATAGTACGATCACTCACGGCTTGAGTAACATCTAAAATCACGTCGGCTCCCGCTGGCGCAGTTGCTAATTGAGCGCCAGCAGCTTCTAAGCGATCTAATAGTTCTTCTTTAAAAGAACCTTCTGGAGCTCTTACGTACATGCTTTGAATATTTTCCGGGAGCGGGATATTGCCACGCAGGTGAAAACCACAAGCGCTGATAGATACAGCCAATAAAAGTAACAAAGATGGTTTGGCGAACGCCTTTATCATCCCGAAAATTTTTGCACAATTCATCATGGTTTGGACCTTTTTTGCTATCTATAGCGTGGTTTTTAAAGTGGAGCCTTATTGGAGACGCTAATTTTACCCAAAGCGCCGCTAATTCGCGACTATATTGATCAACTTATTCGGCACAACAATCACTTTACGCACTGTCACACCGTCTAAAAAGCGTTGTACATTGTCATCGGCTAGACCCAAAGCTTCGATTTCATCTTTTGTAGCGCTAGCGGAGATTTCTAATTTAGCACGCAATTTACCGTTAACTTGTACCACATAGGTTATTTCATCTTTAACAAGTGCCGACTCATCAACCTGCAACCAGTCACTTTGATAAATAGGCACACTGTCATCAAACTCGCCCCATAAATACTCACTAATATGGGGAGTTATGGGTGCTAGTATTTTAAGCAAAATCATACATGCTTCAGCTAACACTTGATTGGCATGCTCGCCCATACCGCCCATGTCGGCCTTTTCAATGGCATTGGTAAGCTCCATAGCTGCCGCAACCACGGTATTAAATTGCTGGCGATCAAAATCTCGTATCGCGCGTTGCGCAATAGTATGCGCGATCAACCGCAATTCTTTGGCTACACTGTTTAAATTAGATGCGTCTTTAATGGGGCGTAAACCAACTTGTGATAAAACTCCTTGGTGCTTGTCAAACAAGTTCCACATTCGCCGCAAAAAACGAGACGCACCTGCTATTGCGTCATCATTCCACTCTAAGGATTGATCAGGTGGCGCAGCGAACATGGTAAACAATCGCACCGTATCAGCACCATATTTATCGATCATACTTTGCGGGTCTACGCCATTATTCTTTGACTTAGACATTTTTTCGATTGGCCCAACCTCGACAGTCTTACCGCTGGTAATTAATTTGGCACGCGTTATGACTCCTTTGTCATCACGCTCTAGTTCAACCTCGTCTGGACTGTAGAATTGTCGCTTGCCCGCTTTATCTACGCTGTAGAATGTTTCTGCGGTGACCATGCCCTGCGTCAATAATCGCTTAAAAGGCTCATCCGAATCAATCAAACCAAGGTCACGCATTAACTTGTGAAAAAACCGAGCGTAAAGCAAATGCAATACTGCGTGTTCGATACCACCTACATATTGATCAACCGGCAACCAGTGGTTTGCTCTTTGATCAAGCATGGCAGTATCTAAATCGGGGCAACAATATCGAGCGTAGTACCAAGATGATTCGAAGAAAGTATCAAAAGTGTCGGTCTCGCGCTGTGCGGGTTCGCCGGTGGTGGGATGAATGGTATCAATAAAAGAAGCCATCTTCTTTATCGGAGAACCTACCCCATCCATAACCACGTTTGTAGGTAACTCTACGGGAAATTCTGTGGCTGCTACCTCTGCGCCATTTGCATCGTAGATCATTGGGATTGGACAACCCCAGTAACGTTGACGAGATACCCCCCAATCACGTAAACGATAATTTACTTGCCGCTCGCCTAAGTTTTGCGTGGACAACCATTCGGTAATCACAGCCTTAGCCTGTTCAGAATCCAAATCATCAAACTGTTGCGAATTTTTCAGCACACCAAGCTCAGTGTAAGCCACCTTTGAGATATCTAAGTCGCCCTCGCTTGGGTAAATAACAGGCCTTATATCAATATCGTATTTAGTCGCAAACTCATAATCACGTTGATCGTGTGCGGGTACCGCCATTACCGCGCCAGTACCATAAGTCATCAATACAAAGTTAGCACACCAAATCGGAACCGCGTCACCAGAAATTGGGTGTACAGCATTGATACCTAGTGCAATACCATTCTTCTCCATGGTTTCCAAATCAGCCTCAGCTGTTGAGCTTTGCTGACACTGCTCGCGAAACTTTTGAATGTCGGCATTGTCCTTGGCGGCCTGAATTGCTAGAGGGTGATCAGCCGCCACCGCTAAATACGTTACGCCAAAAATAGTGTCTGGCCGGGTAGTAAAAACTTTAAGGCTGTGTTCTTTATCACCGTGCTTTTCGCTTAACTTAAAAACCACCTCCGCACCGACTGATTTACCAATCCAATTGCGCTGCATGGTTTTAACCGAATCTGGCCAACCATCGAGGTTATCAAGACCTTCTAATAGCTCTTCAGCATAGGCCGTTATTTTTATAAACCACTGCGGTATCTTTTTCTTCTCTATAAGTGCACCAGAACGCCAACCTCGTCCATCAATCACCTGCTCGTTAGCTAGCACAGTTTGATCGACAGGATCCCAATTAACTTCAGCTTCTTTTTTATACACCAAACCGCGCTCATAGAGCTGCGTAAAGAACCATTGCTCCCACCGATAGTAATCCGGTTTGCAGGTCGCAAACTCGCGATTCCAATCATAGCCAAAACCCAAACGTTTTAGCTGCTCACGCATTGCTGTAATATTTTGGTCGGTCCATATAGACGGCGACATTTTATTTTGAATGGCTGCATTTTCGGCGGGCAAGCCAAACGCATCCCAGCCCATTGGATGCAATACATTCTTGCCTAACATTCGTTGGTAACGACTAATTACATCGCCAAGCGTATAGTTTCGAACATGCCCCATGTGCAGCTTCCCAGACGGGTAGGGAAACATCTCCAAACAATAGAATTTCTCTCTTTGAGCTTCTTCAGTAGCTTGAAAAACCCGGCTGTCCTGCCAATTTTTTTGAAGTTGTGCTTCTATTTTTTGCGGTTCGTATTGGGAATGCATCTTAGGAATAGGTCTAGGGAAATATTAAATAGTCAACTTAGACCGCGTATTGTAACTATTTGGCTCCCAACAAGCACTCGATATCTCATCGCTGAGCATTAGTATTTCTGAACATCAGTATTATCCAACGCTTAACCGTTCGGCTTAAGTTGGTACACGCAGAAATCGTGAAATACGTAGACTTGGACGACTGTGGTAAAAACTTAAACCTTAAATTACTAAAAACTTAGGGTGAAAATCTGGGTTTAATCACAGCAAAAATAATGGATGCATGTCTTTTTTTAAGCGATTTACAATACAAATATCTAATTAGAATTCATGTAATCTTAACAATTATTAAATGTTGACTAATCGCCTATGCAAATCCTAGCAATTTAATAAACTTCTTGTTACATTTGGCTTGTCGGAAATCATAGTGTTATTGGCGGGGGCCCTTAAGATTCTTCAGACAATTCTTTGTTAACAATAATTCTTTATTAGTAGCAATAAGTAGCTGCAATAAGAATAATTTAATATAGAAAAACCGAAGAATCTCAATATTGCAAATACCCTTTAAATATACTTCAATCCAAATACTTTTTTAGTAATTGGATTAGAGATATTGCAATAATCACACCTCACAGTTTCTTAGGATCTACAAGCATTGAAATTTGACCGAATTTACTTGCTTATCTTAGTAACCATGCCGTAATTCTACTGATACTGACCGTAACTACCGTTCGGGGGGACTGCGTAGTTACGTTATTTAAATAAGCCTTCTAATATTTGACTGGTGGGTCGGGTATTAGAAGGCTTGTTAATTTCTGGGTCTTTATTATTCTTCTGCTTTATTTACTATTATCGTTATTGCCTTAGCCAGAATATATTTTAAACCTACGGTTTTATTCATTGAGATTGGACCGATTGAGCTCTGAATAAACCAATTTTTTAATTAATTATAGTTATCTCTTAAACCTTGCGAAAAGTCCATGAAATAATCGATTATTAGTATGATTATGCATACATTATATATAATTGGGCGCTAATCGTGTGGCTAATTAAGCACTATTTTAAAGATTTTTGTAAACTATCTATCTCGGCAAACTATAAAAACCACAATCTGCCAGATACACAACTCGGTACACTCCAGTCTAAATGCAATATGAAATGTATAGGTCTGCGCCTCGGAAAAAGTAGTTCAATTGTTTTTACCAGCAATGATTAACCAATAAAAACTAGCCAGTAGAGACTAGCCCGTAGAAATCAGCCCGAAGATAAGGGCGGATGGTAAATAATTTGCAGAACCACTCCTTCAGGATCTCTGCAGTAAAAACTTCGAGCACCGTCACGATGTGTTTTCGCTACCGACACCATCTCTACATTATTTTCCATTAGGTACTCATACCATTGATCAACGCCGTCAATTTGATCAACAATAATGCCAATATGTGCGAGTGGCTGTTCAGCAGTACTAACATTCGCAACTTTATGCAGTGCCAAGTTATCAATCCCACTGCACAAATAAACGTTGTCATCATCTGGGCGCCATTCAATTTCGAAACCCAAAAGGTTTACGTAAAAATCTTCGACTAGGCTTAGATCAAGCACATTAAGTGCTACGTGACGCAGGCCTGCATGTTTTGGACGCGTTAATGGCATATGTAATTTAAGAGTTGGGAATTGACGGTTAAAACCCTAAACGAGTTCATAACTGTGAGAAACGTCGGCCGTCTTAGCTAACATTATAGAAGCCGAACAATACTTTTCGGCAGATAACTGAACTGCTTTAGCTACCGCTTTTTCAGTTAAGTCCTCACCACCAACAAGAAAGTGTAAATGAATTTTGGTGAATACTTTGGGATCCGTTTCAGCGCGCTCAGCGGTTATTTCTGCCACGCAACTATTTACTGTTAATCGACGCTTTCGCAGTATGTGCACCACATCAAAAGACGCGCAGCCACCCATACCCATTAACAAGACCTCCATAGGGCGAGCACCCAAACCGTCACCACCAAAGTCTGGCGGGCCGTCCATTTGAAATGTATGACCAGTTCCTGATGTCGCACAAAAGTTGACGTTTTGATTTAGTTTAACTGTTACTTGCATAAGATCACCGTCTTAATAAAATTCGATTGATAAGCTTTTAAAAGAAAAGCTCTGACATTTTCTTGCCTGGATCTTCAGCGCGCATAAACGCCTCACCAACTAAGAAACTATCAACGCCGTTTTGCCTCATCAAACTAATGTCTTCAGCTGTATGAATACCGCTTTCGGTAATCACCAACACACCTTCTGGAACTAAGCTTAGCAGATTGATTGTATTTGCAGTTGAGGTCTCAAAAGTCTGTAGGTTACGATTATTAATTCCAATCATAGGCATGGAAAGAGCTAAGCCTCGTTGTAATTCTAGTTCATTATGAACCTCAACCAAAACGTCCATACCCAACTCTACCGCTAACCCTGCTAAATTAGTCATCAGACTATCCTCTAAGGCCGCTACAATTAACAGTATGCAATCCGCACCCATCGCACGCGCCTCATAAATTTGATAATCATCGAGCATAAAATCTTTGCGTAACATGGGCAAAGCACTCACTATTCGAACAGCCTTAAAATAATCGGCACTACCTTGAAAAAATTCCATATCAGTTAACACTGATAAGCAACTGGCGCCATGCTTTTCATAGCTTTGGGCAATTTTGGCAGGGTCAAAATCAGCTCTAATCACGCCTTTGCTAGGTGAGGCTTTTTTGATTTCAGCGATGACTGCACTCTTAGCGTTTTGTTGTGACTCTTGCAAGGCTGCGGCAAACCCTCGACAGGGCTCAGTATCAAGCGCATGATTCTTTACATCAACAAATGAAACCTGCCGCTTAGCATGGGCCACTTCTTGTGCTTTATGCAACATGATTTTATCTAGAGCATCTGAACCCGTAGTAATCACAGAGTGTGTCATCTTTATCCTAATCTTTACTCGCGAGTGTTTGGGTAGCTTTCACATAAGCATTTATAGCTGCTAAGGCTTTGCCTGAGTCAATGGAGTCACCAGCCAATTCAATACCTTGAGCAAGCGAATCTGCCAAACCTGATACATAAATACCAGCACCAGCATTCAACATAACAATATCGCGCGCTGGCGATTGCTTGCCGGCTAAAACATCCTCTATCATGACTAAGGACTCGGCTGAGTCGGCAACCACAATGTCATTTATATCAGCTGTTTGAAAACCAAAATCAGCGGGTGATATTTTGTAGCTGGTGACAGCGCCGTCTTTTAATTCACTCACTGAAGTTGGCGCGCAAATACTAATTTCATCCATACCATCATCCGAGTGCACTACGAGTGCATGCTCACTACCGAGATGCTGTAAAACACGAGCCAAGGTATCAGTAAAACTAAGGTCAAAGACTCCAACCACCTGGCGCTTTACCTTGGCTGGGTTAGTTAATGGCCCGAGTACATTAAAAATTGTGCGAATCGCCATTTCTTTGCGCGGGCCAATTGCATGCTTCATAGCACTATGATGCATAGGCGCAAACATAAAACCGACCTTGGCTAACTTGATCACATTTGCTACCTGATCAGGGCTTAGGTTTAAATTCGCACCTGCTTGCTCTAATAAATCGGCACTACCTGATTGACTGGATACCGAACGATTGCCGTGTTTGGCTACCGTTGCTCCAGCGCCTGCAGCAACAAAAGCCGATGCAGTAGAAACATTAAAAGTACTGGTGCCATCACCACCAGTACCGACAATATCAATCAAGTTTGGCAGATCAATTTCTACATAGCTGGCAAGCGACGCCATAACTTCGGCGGCGGCGGTGATTTCATCTACCGTTTCTCCTTTGATTCGAAGCGCAATAAGTAATCCGCCGATTTGTGCATCAGTAGCCTCACCGGTCATTATGGTCTGCATAACCGATTGCATCGCAGAGCGATCTAAATTCTCACCATTAGCAACTTGAGCTATCGCCTGTTGAATAGTCATATTTATACAGTTAGCCGTAGAAAGTTTTTAAGCAGCGCATGACCATTTTCAGTAAGAATCGACTCCGGGTGAAACTGCACTCCTTCAATGGGTAATGAACGATGCCTTAAGCCCATAATCTCACCATCGTCAGTATTGGCAGTAACTTCCAAACATTCAGGTAAAGAAGATTGCTCGACAACCAATGAGTGATATCGTGTTACGGTAAATGGACTTTCCAAACCGGCAAACACCCCCTCTTGATTATGCCGCAGCTCGGATGTTTTGCCATGCATTATAGTTTTTGCATGCACTACCTTGCCGCCGAATACTTGACCAATACTCTGATGACCTAAACACACTCCCAATATGGGTATTTTGCCAGCGAAGTGTTTTACTGTCGCCATCGATATACCCGCTTCTGTCGGAGTACATGGGCCAGGTGAAATCATAATATGGTCAGGCTTTAATGATTCAATCTCTTGCAAGCTTATCTCATCATTGCGGAACGTCTTTACTGTTTCTCCTAACTCGCCTAAATACTGTACTAAGTTGTAGGTAAACGAATCATAGTTATCTATCATTACTAACATGCTAAACCTCCAAACCGGTATTCGCCATATCTACAGCAGCCAGCATCGCGCGCGCCTTATTTAGTGTCTCATTCCATTCATGCTTAGGCACAGAGTCCGCCACAATGCCGGCGCCTGCCTGAATATTAATAATGCCGTCTTTGATGACGGCGGTGCGAATTGCGATCGCTGTATCCATTTGACCATTCCAGCCAAGATACCCTATTGCACCCGAATATACACCTCGTTTGACTGGCTCTAATTCGTTAATGATTTCCATTGCGCGTATTTTTGGTGCACCGCTAACCGTGCCCGCAGGAAAAGTCGCTTTAAGAACATCAATAGCATCAAGCTCAGAATCGATTTGACCATCAACATTCGACACAATATGCATCACATGAGAATATCGTTCAATAAGCATTTTTTCAGTCAATTCAACACTGCCGACCTTAGCAATACGACCAACATCATTTCGACCAAGATCAATCAGCATCAGGTGTTCCGCTAGCTCTTTTTCATCATTCAATAGCTCTTGTTCAAGTTGTTTATCTTGTTCTTCATTCTTGCCTCGTTTGCGCGTGCCAGCAATCGGTCGTACCGTCACTTTGCCATCTCGCAAACGCACTAAAATCTCGGGCGATGATCCTACAATATGAAAATCACCCAGATTTAAAAAATACATATAAGGCGATGGGTTAATGGTTCGCAGTGCTCGGTATATATTTGTCGGCGGCCCTGTGTAAGTCTGTGACAAACGTTGCGATAAGACCACTTGCATGATGTCGCCATCTCGGATGTAGTCATGACAACGTTCTACTGCCCGCATAAAATCGGCTTTGTCGAAATGCAAGTTATATGCATCATCACTAGCCGATTCTTGCTGATTATTATCTGCATTAATATTAGGCGCTGTGGGAAGCGGTAGGTTATCAGCCAAAGTTGCTGCCCATTGGTCTAGCTGAATTTGCGCATTTCGATATGCATTGGAATCATTCAAATCGGCCAGCGTGACGATAAAAATACGCCCTGACAGATTATCAAAAACCAACACATTCAAAGAAACCATTAACAAAATATCCGGTGTAGCAATGCTGTCAGGTTTTTGTTGATAGATAGACCTCGGCTCTATATACCCTACGGTTTCATAACCAAAATAACCTACCAACCCACCTATCATCTCGGGCAAGCCCTGATACTCCGATACTTTATATTCGCTTTGAATCAAACGCACCGTTTGCAAAGGATGCTCTTCTGTGCGTTTTTCAATGATCTCGCCCTTTTCTTCTAGCGTGAATTCATTGCCATAAAAGCGATACACCCGATCGCAAGGCAAACCAATAATCGAATAGCGGCCCCATTTACTGCCATCGTGTACGGATTCAAACAAATACGTATAAGGAAGGTCAGCTAATTTTAGGTAAGTACTTACCGGAGTATCTAGATCAGCTAAGGTTTGGCGCGCAATAGGAACATGAGTGAAGCCCTGCTCACGTGCGCACGCGGCATAGCTATCAAACTCATCGGAATTACTAAAGGGTGGTTGGGTAAAAGCAGACATTACAATAATTACTCGTTTTAATGCAGTTGTCACTGCGGGTAAATTTACAAAGGCAAGTTTAAAAAGACGACCATAAGAAGCCATCCAGCGCTAATCTAGCGACGCCAACTTTCTTTATAAATTTGTGTTAAGTAATTTTGCATTGTTGTTTTAAAAGGCTTCGCCTTAGTGCGTAATGATTGCGCAACTACTGACCAAGGTCAAGCATTTGTAGTATTGCTTAAAAATAAAGTTTAACTTATCGATTGGCTAATATTACTGCGCATATCGCCAATAACTTTAGCGTAATCATCCTGATTAAAAATAGCCGAACCTGCAACAAAAGTATCGGCGCCCAAGACCGCTAGCTCACCTATATTATCTATCTTAACTCCGCCGTCAACTTCTAGACGAATATCACGGCCGCTTTGATCAATTAATTGCCTAGCCGCCACGATCTTTTGCTTTACGTAAGGTATAAAAGACTGCCCTCCGAAGCCAGGATTTACTGACATCAAAAGAACCATGTCAACTTTTTCAATAGCCCATTCCAATACGCTTAATGGCGTCGCAGGGTTAAATACCAAGCCTGCCTGACAGCCCTCATCCTTAATCAATTGAAGGCTCCGGTCTATATGTCTGCTCGCCTCTGGGTGAAAAGTAATAATACTAGCGCCCGCTTTAGCAAATTCAGGAATGATTTGATCAACAGGGTCGACCATTAAATGCACATCAATTGGCGCCGTGACACCATGTGATCGTAAAGCCTGACAAACCATAGGGCCAATCGTGAGGTTTGGTACAAAATGATTATCCATTACATCAAAATGTACCCAGTCAGCACCATCTGCGAGCACTTGATCAACCTCGGCACCTAGCTTGGCAAAATCAGCGGAAAGAATAGAAGGAGCAATAATATAGTCAGGCATAATGACTCTAGATATCAATTATATGAATGCGAGAATAGTATACTTGATGCTGAGCGAATGCGGGGCTGAAAAAACAGTCAAATAAGATGAAACCCGATGGTTTTTTGATTAACCAAGTTAAATCTAGCGTAACAACCTTGAGCCAGGTTTAACTTTAACAGCCTTGAGCTTGTTTTACTTTAAGAGCCCTCAGCTTGTTTTACTTTAAGAGCCCTCAGCTTGTTTTACTTTAAAAGCAAAAATAAGGCTTTGTTGTCGCGCATAATATTAAGCATCAATACGTCTTTCTGCGAAATAGCATTACGAAAACTATCTAGATCGCTAACCGGAGCGCGATTAGCAGACACCACTAAATCGCTCTCTCGCATACCATGGTCCCAAGCGACACTGCCACGCTTAACTTCACTAACTAATACCCCTGAACTATTATCTAAGGTCGGTGTTTGAACGTTATCATTGCTCGCCACGGTATTCGCCAACTCGCTAAAAGTAGCTCCTTCCAAATGGTAGTGCATAATACTGTCCGTTCGTGCAATCGGAGACGACGATTCCAACACTGTGGGTAAAACAAGTTGTCGACCATCTCTCAAAACAGTTAATCGAATAGACTCGCCAGAAAATTGCGAACCAATTGCGTTACGCAAATCAACATTATGATTAACTGCTAGAGCATCGGCTTTAACGATGACATCTCCAACCAACATGCCCGCTTGCGCGGCCGAAGATCCTTCAACGACATTGGTTACTAAGGCACCACCTACTTGGTCTATATCAAACGCTTTAGCCAGCGAAGGAGTTAGGTTTTGCACCTGTATGGGTAAATAACCGCGCTGAATAGCACCGTACTCAATCAGCTGGTCTCGTACTTTTATAGCAACCTCTATTGGTGTCGCAAAACCCATTCTCGCACCACCTTTGGTTAAGGTATTTTTAGCAATATTTAAGCCTACTAATTCGCCACGCAAATTAATTAATAAGCCTGCTCCTGCTCCAGCATCGGTTTGGATGTAACTCTGAAAATGTTGAGCGCCGTAACCTTCCTTAGCTAAACCACTCACAATTCCTGAGGTAAATGTACTTTGTGCACCTAACACATGACTGATAGAAAATACAAAATCACCCACCTTCAAGGTGCCAGGTTGCAGTAAGGGCACGGCTGACAAATTACTAGCTTCTATTTGCAGTATCGCCACGTCTGAAGTTTTATCCTGACCCAAAACCCGCGCCTCTATCTGGCGACCGTCCGACAAAGAAACCAGAATGCGCTTGGCATTATCTACCGCATGCTCGTTAGTCAGTATCAAGCCTAACTCAGAATCAATGACAATTCCTGAACTAGTTAGTTTTTGGGGGCGTTGAAGTCTATTAGAATTTCGTTGTTCTAACAAACGACTAAAGAATGGATCTTTAAAAAACGGGTCTCCGCCGCGCTTTCTCTCATAGGTTTCTATGTCGAGCGTGACCATTGACCTTTGCACTCGTTGCAATATAGGAGCCAAGCTTGGCAACGGTTGACCCTCTACCGCATCAGGCAAAGCGGCATGAGAGTGAGTACTGAGCAAAGCTACCCAGCAAAACACTAAGACCCCAACCATGGTTATCGAGACAATACTCGACTTAAACGATCTCATATTTCTAAACTCTTACTCTTTATCAAACATTTAAAAGCCAATGCTTTACCAAGCAATTGGCTTTAGTTTTATAAGTGACTATATTTATAGTACAACCCAAGACCAAAATATAATCCTATCAATACTGACAATTAAACACTTAGACTATGTATTTTTACAGGGTTTTTGAGCAAAGTTTCGAAAGTGTACAAATTATTAATATAGTGGAGAAACTGTGAAACAAGCGTTTCGAGACAAATTTACGAGTTTGATACCCCGTGTGGGACGTGGCCTGTTGGCACATGTTGACGAGCTGAATCACAATGTCCTTGCTGGTCATCAAAGAAAATATCGGCTCCAAAGGTACGTAAAAACTCACCTTTGTCTAAACCTCCTAGAAATACCGCTTCATCAATTCGTATACCCCACGCGCGCAGAGTACGAATTACCCGCTCATGGGTAGGCGCCGCTCGCGCTGTTACTAAGGCTGTGCGCACTGGGGAAACATCAGCAGGGAATTCGGATTGAATCTTATGCAATGCTGCCAACATATTGCGAAACGGCCCACCTGGCAGAGGTTCTTTAGCGGCTTGCACCTCATGTTTAGAAAATTCTACTAGACCTTTTTGCTGAAAAATTTGTTCGGCTTCATCAGAAAACAATACCGCATCCCCATCAAAAGCGATGCAGACTTTGTCTTGATTCTCCGACGAACCAACAGCATTAGAAGACAACATAGTGGCTGCAGCAAAACCCGCTTCTAAGGTATTTGCCACATCGGTCGGATCATTAGACAAAAACACATCTGCGCCAAATGGCTCTACATAACGAAAGGGGCTATTGCCGTTGGTGAAAGCTGCTCGAGTAATGGCTAAGTTATGATCCTGAATCGCATTGAACACTCGCAAACCAGTGTCGGCACTGTTACGTGATAACAAGATAACCTCAACCCGTTCTCGAGGTTCTTTGAGTTCGTTTAGTTTGAGTAACTTTTTAACTAAGGGGAACGCTGCACCGGGATTTAGAGATTCGTTCTCATGTTGTAATTGATATTCATGATACGCATTAACGCCCTCATCGAGATAAATTTGATGACTTTTCTCCATATCGAACAAGGCTCGTGATGAAATCGCCACTACCATCTTTTCTTTATTTGAGAATTCACTCGTCATTTTTAAACACTCGTTTATTAAATATCGATTCAGCCCTTATCCTAACACTCGCCGCCTTGCTTGCAGCAAAAAACATTATTGAAAACTATTGCTGGGGATTCTGCCAACTTGTTTTTTTGCAAAATCTATAATTTGCTGCTGGTCATCTTCAAAGCTGTCTAATGGCTCTCGCGGTGTCATAATAGTATAGGTTTTTTGCTCATAATTAGGCCCCGCAACAACGATTGGCACGCCGGCTTTTCTAGCCAGATGATAGTAACCACTTTTTAATCGCTCTACACGTTTGCGAGTACCTTCGGGGGCGATAAATAAGTGCAGTTCCTCATGCTCTTCAAACTTCTCTGCCATGGTGTCAACAAAGTTAGTACTCTTTCGTCGATTCACTGGCAGCAGCCCTAGCCACTTACATACATAATTCAAAGGCCAGAAAAAATAAGCGTCTTTAACAAAAATTTTGGTCTCCAGACCCAAAGCTTGAGCAGCAAGCCAACCATACAAAAAATCCCAATTACTGGTATGTGGCAAGCCCGTCAATACGTATTTCTTGATATCTTTTGGCGACTCACCAATTTTTCTCCAACCAAGAATCTTAAATAATATAAAACTGTAAAAGCGCTGCATGTGTTTAGGGAAATACTATTTTCTGCTTACTATAAAAAAAGGTTGTCTGGAGAAGGAGCTAGCGCAAAAATAGGATATGAGAAGTTTTACCAATATGAGCAAGTTCCATACAATCTCGCAATCATAGAGTAATTTAGGTCACTGCACCTGAGTAATTAAGTTTCTAGCACTGCTGAGCTTGTGAAAATATCATTGTCGTGATCCCTCTAATCAAAATAATCCTAATTGTTGTTCTTTGCCTTTAGTAGGTTTAGCAACATTATCAGCTTGGTCACTACTCTCATTTAAGTTTGCCAAACTAATTCCTATTAAGCGAATAGGTCGCTTGCCCACCTCTGTCTTACGCAATAATTCGGGCAATACATCAATAATGCTTGCTTCATTGTGAACCGCTTGCTCACCAGTTTTGCTACGGGTAATGAGTTGAAAATCAGAGTATTTGACTTTGATCGTAACGGTGCGCGCTGTGACCCCTTTGCCTTGCAATGAACTGCCCAGGCCACCGGCAAGTTTTGTTAGGGTTGCCCAGATCAATTTCTTATCAACGATGTTGCCATCAAAGGTGGTTTCACTGCCGATTGATTTTCGAACACGCGTTGGATTAACCGGCCTGTCATCAATGCCACGCGCAATATCATAGTAATAAGCGCCAGATCGACCAAACTGAGTTTGCAGCTGAATTTTGCTTAAACGCTTAAGATCAGCCCCAGTATAAATGCCTAAGGCTTGCATTTTTTTCTCAGTCACCTTGCCAATGCCAAAAAACTTTCGTATTTCTAATTGCTCGATAAAGCTCTCAGCGACTTCTGGGCGAATAACATAAATACCATCTGGCTTATCCATATCGGATGCTACTTTGGCCAAAAACTTATTGTAAGACACGCCGGCTGACGCAGTTAGATTAACTTCCTCATGAATTTGTTTTTTTATTTGCTGAGCGACTTCGGTTGCAGACCCGCAAAAGCGCGAAATATCGGTGACATCTAAGTAGGCTTCGTCCAACGACAGCGGTTCTATCAACTTTGTATATTGGCGAAACACTGCTTTTATTTTTTTTGATGCTTCGCGATAAGCATCAAAACGTGGCGGAACGAAAATAGCATCTTTGCATAATTGCGCCGCGCGAGAACTTGGCATGGCCGAGTGAATGCCAAACTCCCGAGCTTCATAGCTGCATGCTGCCACCACCCCGCGACGCTCTGGGCGCCCACCAACAATGACTGGCTTACCACGTAATTCGGGCTTATCTCTTTGTTCAACCGATGCATAAAACGCATCCATATCTATATGTAATATTTTGCGCACGATAAAGGCTGATTAGTGATGATTATCGAATTTGCCAATCAATGGCGCTATACCCATGCTTAACAAGGTATTGATTGCTTTGCGAGAAATGGCCACAGCCTAAAAACCCCCTGTGCGCTGATAGTGGTGACGGATGTGGCGCTTGTAATATCAAATGTTTATTTTTATCTATGGCCACGCCCTTTTTTTGCGCATAAGCACCCCATAATAAAAACACCACATGTTCAGATTCATCACTTATCAACTGAATTATCTGGTCTGTGAATCTTTCCCAACCTTTTCTTTGATGACTGCCCGCTTTTGCTTGCTCGACAGTTAATACGCTATTTAGCAGCAGCACTCCTTGCTGAGCCCATAGCTTAAGATTTCCATGAGACGGGAAATCACAGCCTAAATCACTATTCAGCTCTTTATATATATTCTTTAACGATGGTGGTATGCGCTCGCCAGTCGGCACACTGAAACTTAAGCCATGTGCCTGATTGTGTCCGTGATAGGGGTCTTGCCCCAAGATCACAACTCGCACATCTTGCAATGGCGTAATGTTAAGGGCAGCAAATATATTCTTACCTGCTGGATAGATAACACGACCTTTAGCCTTCTCTGCGCGCAAAAAAGCCGCTAGGGATTGCATATAATCTTGCTCGAACTCTGCTTGTAAAAACTGCAACCATTGAGGGTGCAAATCAATTCGTTTTTGATTCATTTTCTAAGTTTACCTCAGGTAATCTTATTCATTCACTATGAGATGCTTTATAATCTTGCGTGAGTAAAGATAATCCAAATCCCTTTTGAGGTAATTAATTATGATTAAAGTCGGAGATTCAATTCCAAGCGCAAGTATTACTGTAATAAACAAAGAAGGCCAAGACTCTGTAGCAGCATCAGATTTTTTTGCTGATAGGAAAATTGTACTTTTCGCTTTACCAGGGGCATTCACACCCACTTGTTCTGAAGCTCATTTACCAAGCTATGTTGTTAAGTACGACGATATTACCGCCAAAGGCGTAGATGTTGTAGCCTGCTTATCGGTCAACGATTCTTTTGTAATGAAGGCTTGGCAGACAGCACAAAACGCTGAAAACCTAACCATGCTTGCCGATGGTGGTGGCGCACTCACCAAAGCCATGGATCTGGTGTTAGATACCGCTGACTTTGGTGGCATGCGCTCGCAACGCTACTCTATGATTGTGGATAACGGCACAATAACCCACCTAAATGTTGAAGAAGGTAGCGGCTATGAAGTAAGTGACGCGGACACGATTCTTACTCAGCTATAAAAAGTCTATTACAATAAAGCGCCTGCCTACGGTGGGCGCTCTTGTACAATCCTTTGTTAAAATAAGGAATTAAAATGGCACAGGGAAGCGCTTAATAACAGTATTTATTTCATCTAATATTTCACCGGACAAAGTGACATTATAGGCGTCTATGTCGGCTTTCAATTGCTCCAAAGACGTCGCGCCAATGATGCTGGAAGTGACACCGTTAAACTGATAGACCCATGCCAAAGCAAGTTGTGCTAAGGTTAAATCATGCCTTTCAGCGACAGTTTTATAGGCCGCTATAGCTTCATGCGATTGTGGCGTGTTTCGAAAAAGTCCATGGCGCTGCATGATTGTCCATCGAGAACCAGTCGGTCTTTGATCATTTGCATATTTACCCGATAATATACCTCCCCCCAGCGGCGACCAAGGTAGATACGCGACATCGTTAAGCACACAACTCTCTATCAAATAGGGTGAATCCGTTAGATGCAACAAGTTAAATTCATTTTGGATAGACACCATTCTAGGCAGGTCATGGCTTTCAGCTAAATGCAGATACTCGGCGATACCCCAAGGCGTTTCGTTTGATAGACCACAATGACGAATTTTGCCAGCTTTCACATTCTTATCCAGAGCCTGCAAAATCTCCAACATTTCATCTCGCGCTAGTTGCACATTATCCTTGGAATAATCCACATGACCTGGCCAATGCTTGCCTATATGAGAGTGTTGTCGATTTGGCCAATGTACTTGATAAAGGTCGATATAATCTGTTTGTAAGCGCACTAATGAAGCATCAATCGCTGTATTGACTCCATCTCCCGTAACAATACCGCCATCTCGCACCCAAGCTAGTCCGGGGCCGGCCACTTTAGTTGCCAATATTATTTGGTCTCGTCGACCTTGGTTTGCCGCAATCCAGTTACCAATGTAAGTTTCCGTAAAACCATATGTTTCTGGTTTAGGAGGCACTGAATACATCTCGGCGGTATCAATAAAATTAATGCCTTGATCCAGCGCAAACTCGATTTGCTCGAACGCTTCGTCGCATGTGTTTTGCTGGCCCCATGTCATGGTGCCCAAACATATTTCACTAACGTGCAGGTCGCTACTGCCTAATTTAACTTTTTTCATTAAACCCACATA
>CAZHEL010000003.1:112863-147660 GCA_964531625.1 uncultured Gammaproteobacteria bacterium | reverse complement strand
ATTAAATTAGTGGCTCTTCTGATAATCGCCATTCTCATTACGGCGTTAGGCTATTGTTATCTTAAGCAACAGTACCTTGTCGGGTAACTCGGCAAATGAAGGAGGCTGAATCTTTGCTCGCTATTCCACTCTTAGCTTAAGTAACAGCATTGTCGCTAATTCTTTAGGAGATGATTGTGTTGGCCCCGCTACCATTAATATAGATACCGCCACCATTATCGAAGATGGTTCTTGTAGCGCTGTGCGATCTGGCGACCCTGGTTTATTAGCGCTGGCAGACAACGGCGGCGCGACACTGACTCATGCACTTAGCCCCATGAGCATTGCACTTGATAGCGGCATATTTAGTGGTGCCGCAGCGGGTTTTGAAAATTGCACCAGCGAAGACCAACGTGGTGAAGCGCGTGACAACGGTGATGGTGCCTGTGATGTGGGCGCGTTTGAGGCTAATGTTCAAACAACTAATCAAACAACAAACTTTTTTGTTATCCCATTGAGTAATGGCAGATCGGTGGTCATACCGCTGTGATCATGTTCTGCTTAAGAGCATAGAAAAGGGTACTGACAAGTTAATTTTACAGGTCTCAATAAAAAAACGGCTATCACGCTAAATATTGGGTAAGCGCGTGATAGCCGTCTATAGTTTAATTTTAAATATTGAGGATATTTAAATTTTTTACTTCTTTTTGGCACCTTAATAGTGCTCTCATTTTTTGTAGCCGAATACTGCTAGCTACGTTGTACTATTTTGAGAAAGATAAAGCCGGGTTAAAGCTTGTGTATTCCTTCTCTTAGAGTCCGGGTAAAAGACTCTTTTTGAAGTCTGGGTTAAAGACTTCTTTTGAAGTCCGAGTTAAAGACTTCGAGTACTACTACTATTGAAGCCCGGGTTAAAGGCTTCAGGGTCCTACTACTTTGAAGTCCGGGTTAAAGACTTCAGGGTCCTACTACTTTGAAGTCCGGGTTAAAGACTTCAGGGTCCTACTACTTTGAAGTCCGGGTTAAAGACTTCTTTAAGGCCTACTACTAGCCTTTACTACTATGAAGTCTGGGTTAAAGACTTCGAGGTATATACTGCTAGGCGCTTTAAACAACGCTCTTATTAGTCCGTAGCTTTTCATTCGAGAACTACTACTTATTATTATTTACGACTTACCACTTGGTTACACTAAATTTGTGAGGTCCGGGTTAAAGACCTCGAGGTACTGCTAGGCGCTTTAAACAACGCTCTTATTAGTCCGTAGCTTGCTCATTGAGACCTACTACTTTTTCGTATTCCCTAATTATTAGTTCAAATATGACCTATTAATGGTGCGCTGGGGTCATATCTCGAGTAAGAAGCTTACGTAACCATGTATAACCAGCTTCTTTCATGAAATCCGTGATTAGTTCACGAGTTTCTAAATTCTCAGTGACTGAATAGAGTTGAATTAACTCATTGCCAGCTTCGGCTGCAATAAAATCGTCTTCAATAAGATTGGCCTCAACTTGTGGCTCTTTGCTTACTATCTTATTAAGAAGTTGAATCATTGTAATATTCGGCGTCATGTTTGTTTTCCTCTATAAACCCAGTCTGTAAAATCTAATTTACTGTACTGCTTAAAATTTGTTTTCGCTGTGTTGCTTTGCGTTTCCATTACTTTATACGGCAGCAATCGAGAATCTCGCAAACCTTTTTTTATTTTTTTAAAAAAAATTAGAAAAAGTTTTAAGTTATTGATTTAATTGGATAAAAACGGTGTGACAATTTATGCAGACCGCTGCATTTTTTGTCAATTGGCTGACAATCCACAAAAATTAATTGACAGTTTTTGGAATTGGTAAATTTGTTCTAAATACTCCACATTTGTTTAAAATGTTGCTGGGTTGGCCATAAATATGGCTAAAACTGGGTCTATAAACCCAGATAAGTTATAATAAACAGCGAAATCCCACCCTCCTAGAAGCCCGCAAAGTATTGTAGTTACTGATGTTGAGCCAATTTGAGTGTTTATTTGAGTATTTAACAGGTGCTAAGTAATACAATTAAATTAGTGGCTCTTCTGATAATCGCCATTCTCATTACGGCGTTAGGCTATTTATTGCGTGACACTCTCAGTTTTGCGCAGATAACCGCACTAGCCGAGCAAATGCGTGTCTATACTGAAGAAAATCAGCTTCAAAGCCTGTTTTTATTCATTCTTGGCTATTACGCGGCTTGCGCTATTCCATTCCCTTTTATCAGTGTTCTGACGGTTTTGGCTGGGTATTTGTACGGTTTTCTGCCTGCCTTGTTAATAACTTCATTTGCCAGCACCATCGGAACAAGCACCCTGTTTCTGGCAACCCGCTATATTTTTAGAAATTGGGTACGAAAAAACCTCATACAACGGTATCCCAAGCTGCAGTTAGGCGCCGATTTTAACGATTTTTGGATCGCTTTTAGCTTACGGCTAATCCCAGGAATGCCACTCTCAGTGCCAAGCTTAGCTTTGGCACTAACCAAACTCTCGCTGACTCAGTTTTATATCTCTAGTCAAACAGGGTTTTTTATAACTATTTTGGTATTTGTAAACGCTGGAAGTAGCCTTGCGACGATAAACTCTATCAGTGATGTCTTTTCGCCTCGGCTAATCATCTCTATGCTGTTGATCGCCATACTGCCTTTGGCAGTAAAAGCCATTGCGCGCAAATTAGCCTTAGTTAGGCCGAATTTACCCAAAGTGTGAGATTTAAGATGGGCGTTTTGCTTGCCGCGCAGATTGTTGCTCACTGACGAACACAAGCAAGGGGTCGCCCACAATTGCCTCACGCCAGCCTTCGAGTAACTTATTTGACTCTCGATGACGATACAAGCTCTCTATGTCTTTGCGTGTGGCTAGTAAAGCTTGCGCTATTTTCTGATTAAGCGCAATTTTGGACAAATACTTCATCATCCGATTACACAGGGTTTTTTCTTCTTTATTGAGTGGCTCTACTCTGCGCCACAGCTGATTCTCACCTATCTCGGTATCTTGCAAGATTTGTAGGGCTTGTGGCGCCATATACACCACTGACTTTCGTCCAAAAACACCTAAATCTTTAATCTGCTGCGTATCGGTCGCTTTACTACAGGCTAGTTCGTACAACTTATCGTCACGTAGGACCCACGAGCGCGGAATATTCTTTTTGATCGCTATGCCTTCTCGCCACTCTGCGAGCGCTTTTAATCTATATTGCTGCTTGATGCTTAAACCACCGCCAGATAAGCGCTTATAGGCCATGGCTGGATCAACAACATACTTATCTAGATCATAATAGGTTGCTAGCTCAGCTTCATACCAAGTTAATTTATCTTCAGCCTTAAGATTCTTTAATGCCCCTGTATAAAGCGCCTCCAAATAAGCAACGTCGTCACCTGCGTATTCTACTTGCTCGGGGCTAAGCGGACGCCGCGTCCAATCCGTGCGCGATTGGGTTTTCGGCAGTTCTACCTCTAATTGCTCTAGCACTAATGCGCCATAGCCAATTTGCATATCGGCTCCCAAAAAGGCGCTGGCGAGTTGGGTGTCAAATATTGGTTTGGGCAGAACCCCCAGATTTTGGTAAATAACTTCCATATCTTGCCGAGCGGCATGAAAAAGCTTCAATACTTTGGAGCTTTCAAACAATTCTTTTAATAATGATAAATCGTCAATTGCCAGTACGTCGATGCAGTACTGATGCTCGCCTATGCCAAGCTGAACTAAGCACAATTTCGCGTTATAGGTCTTTTCTCGTAAAAACTCGGTATCAACTGCGACCACACTCGGCGAAGCGCTATTTGTGTTGCTCGTAAGTTGCTTAAATATTGGCTCGAGATCCTTAAGCTGAGACAATTCCTCTATCAGGTAATTCATTACAATGCGGTAAAAGTATTATTCTTATTATTAACTTGGGATGCTACCATGTGACTAATAACTGAGTCACTAAAATTAGCACATTTGTCTATAAAAATTCTACCCAACTCTGCTATCAGAAAACATAAATTATAGCAGTCCACCCTTCTTTATTTATGCCTTTAGTCTTAGAACTGTTCCAAATCATTACGCTGCAGCGCTCGCCGCAAGATTTGCGCTATGACCAAGTAGCAGCGGCGCTTTCATTTGGTGGTTTAGTGGCCATGAGCTTTTTTATTAATAGCATGATGGTTGAATACACAGCGCCCTTAGGCTACGCCATTGTGCAGAGTTGTAGCCAAGCTATTGCTATTTATGGCTTGCTGCAATGGCGCAAAAAATCGGTTCGCTATGTGCAAACTATCACCGCTTTATTCGGCACCACGGTCATTTTACAGATGCTGACCTTGGTCGCCTTGCAAAGCAGCCTTTTCGCGACATCCAGCGTGTTGTTTTCAATTTGGAATTTCTACTTGATGATTATCATTCTTAGGGCGGCATTGGAATGCACACCTCTACAAGCTGTCATTTATACGGTCGCTTATCACTTTTTAACTGTTTTGGTACTGATTATGATCTATCCAAATTTTCCTGCCGAAATTGCCTCGATTGCGAATACTGGTCGAGCAACTTAAACAAAACTCGATAGCCCTTAACGATAGGCCTAACTAGGCAGGCAGTAACAAGCTCATGAAAATATATATTATTGGAATTTGTGGCACATTTATGGGCGGCTTAGCACGAATCGCTTGTGAGCTAAAAATGGATGTGTCGGGGTCGGATGCACATACCTATCCACCTATGAGCACTCAATTAGAATCATTAGGTATTGATCTTTTTGAGGGATACAGTGCGGATAATGTGCCGGATGATTGCGACATGGTTGTTGTTGGCAATACTATTTCACGTGGCAATCCAGAACTGGAGCATGTGCTCGACAATGGTTTGCGCTATACCTCAGGGGCACAGTGGCTAGGCGAGCATGTTTTGCAAGACCGCTGGGTTTTAGGTGTTGCAGGCACGCACGGTAAAACTACCGCCAGCTCCCTACTCGCTTGGATATTAGAAGACAATCAGCTAAAGCCTGGTTATCTAATCGGCGGAGTGCCACGAAATTTTGGCGAATCATCGCGTTTGGGTGACAGTCCTTTTTTTGTGATTGAAGCGGATGAATACGATACGGCCTTTTCGGATAAACGGTCAAAATTTGTGCACTATCAACCACGCACTTTAGTTTTGAACAATCTGGAATTTGATCACGCGGATATTTTTGCTGACCTAAAGGCAATTCAAATCCAGTTTCATCACTTGCTAAAAACCATTCCTAAGCATGGGCAGATTATTTCTAATGCCGATTCCAAAGCGCTGGCCGAAGTCATAGATATGGGTTGCTGGAGTGAAACAAAAACACTCAGTAGCAAAACTACAGCCACAGATTGGCACTGCGAGAAGATCGCACAAGACGCATCCTCATTTAATATTGTGCACGAAAAACAAAAATATAAAGTCGAATGGCCGTTGATCGGTGATTACAATATGGCAAATGCGACAGCCGCAATAGCGGCGGCTCATCATGCCGGAGTTCCAATAGAGAATGCGGTAGATTCATTAGCCAGCTTCAAATCTGTTAAACGTCGCATGGAGATGATTTTCAATAATGAAAAAGTACGGGTATTTGATGACTTCGCTCATCACCCTACCGCGATTAAGGAGGCATTGAATGGCTTGCGAAGTAGTGTCGGCAATAAGACTATTATTGCGGTATTGGAGCCTCGTTCTAATACTATGAAGCGTGGAGTGCATAAACATTTATTGCAAGGCGCATTAAATGCAGCCGACAGAACATTGATTTTCGCCGATGAAAATGTGCAATGGGACATTCAAGAGTTGGACGATGATACAATATCAAGCTATACCAATATCGATGCACTAATAGCTAGCATATTGGCTATGCTTGAAAGTACCGATTCTGCCGATATTTTGATTATGAGTAATGGCGGTTTTAACAACTTATATGAACGCTTAATCGAAAAATTAAGCTAAGGTTCATCTTCATAGTTTAAAATATCTATACTCATGATGAGCTTTATGGCACATTTTGGTTTATTCAAGACAACAAACTAACTAAGACAAGTATTTTTAATATCGAGCATTATTATGACAGAGCAATTAAGATTACATAAGATTCCAATTTTTACTTCATTTTACAAACTATTTAAAGCCCCTTTGATGGCGATTAGTTTTGCGCTTATTGCCGTTGCTGGTTGCAGCCAGGCACAAGACCTAGCGGGCAAATATGAAGCCGTCGCTAGTGAAATGACAGTGTCTAGCGGTGACAAGATTGAAGTTGTGGAACTATTTTGGTTTGGCTGTGGGCATTGCTTTGCGCTAGAGCCAACGGTTAAAGATTGGTTGAAGAACAACAAGCCTGAGAACGCAGAGTTTAAAAAAGTACCGGCATTATTCAGTGCACGTTGGGAATTTCACGGTCAAGCGTTCTATACCATGCAAGCCTTAAATGTCCCTGCCGAAGCTTATGACGCGTTTTTTAGTCGTATTCATATTGAACGTAAAGGCGTTAACACATTAAGCGGCCTAGTAGACTTCTTAGCCGCCTATGATAAAAGCAAACAACAAGTAGAAGACGCCTTCAATTCGTTTGTGGTCGATTCGCAAATGCGTAATGCGAAAAAAATTACCAGAGCATCGGGCGCACGCGGCGTTCCTGCGATGATTGTGGATGGCAAGTATCGTACAAGCCAACAACTTTCTGGCGGCTCAACACAAATGTTTGAAGTGGTAAATCAATTGGTTGAAAAAGCCGCTGCTGAACGTTAGTCTCGCAAGCGATTCGTCTAAAAACCTTTTAAATCAAAACCGATTGAAAAGGGCTGTCTATGGACAGCCTTTTTTATTTTGTAAAACACGCACTACATTAGAATAAAAATTATGGTCAATGCAGTAATTAGTCCCAGAGAACATTTAGAACTTTTATCTAAACGAGAGATCGCTTCATTAGAAACCTACAGCGGCGGATCTTTTGGCATGCTTTTCAGGAATTGTATTTTGGCGGTATTGAGTACGGGCAGCGATAGCGATGATGGTCATGAATTGTTGGCAGCGCATGCCGACTTTGAAGTCGAACTAGTGAGTGCTCATAGAGGGGTTAAAATTAAACTCACCAATGCGCCGGAAAATGCCTTCGTAGATGGGGAAATTATTGCTGGAATTCGAAATCATTTATTTGCCGTGCTGCGTGACATCGTGCATTTGCACGACTCAACTAAGGTATGGAAAGAGAACAATGAATCGATCACCGATATCGTATTTAAAACCTTGCGCAATGCTCGCGCATTGAAGCCCCGCAGACACCCTAATTTAGTAGTTTGTTGGGGAGGCCACTCAATTAGCAACTACGAATACGACTACACCAAAGAAGTTGGCTATCGTCTTGGTTTACGTGGCTTAGATATATGCACAGGCTGCGGTATCGGCGCTATGAAAGGCCCAATGAAAGGCGCCCGAATAGCACATGCCAAACAGCGCATTGAAGATGCCCGCTATGTAGGCATTAGCGAGCCAGGCATTATCGCTTCAGAAGCACCCAATGCGATTGTCAGTGAGTTAATTATTATGCCGGACATTGAGCAACGCTTAGAATCGTTCGTTCGCTTGGGCCATGGCATTGTGGTGTTCCCGGGAGGTGCAGGCACCGCTGAGGAAATACTTTATATCTTAGGTGTAATGCTTAACGAGAAGAACAAGCGTGTTGAGCTGCCATTGATTTTTACAGGTCCAGAAAATAGCCGCGCTTACTTTGAACAAATGGATCAGTTTATTGGCCAGAATCTAGGACCTGAAGCACAAGCACTATATGAAATTATTGTGGATGACCCGGTCGCGGTAGCAAGGAAGATGTGCAAAGAGATGAAAAAAGTTACGGCCAATCGTCGTGAGCTAGATGATGCCTATTTTTATAATTGGTCTTTAGAAATCAGCCCGGCTTTTCAACAAGCGTTTATTCCTAGCCATGAAAATATGGCGGCTTTACGCCTGCATAAAGATCAACCTGTAGCTGACTTAGCGGCAGATTTGCGTCGCGCCTTTTCAGGTATTGTCGCAGGTAATGTAAAGCCCCAGGGCATTGAATCGATTGAAAAACATGGTCTGTTTCAAATTAACGGCGATAGATCGGTGATGGAATCTTTAGATAAATTGCTGGCCAGCTTTGTTGAGCAAAATCGTATGAAACTGTCCGGCGATTATCAACCGTGTTACGAACTAATCAGCTAAACCAGCTGATTAAACTGCTTAGGTTACGATGTCGTCAAAGAAAGAACGTATTTTATCTGACCAAGAACTGTTCTCAGGATTGTGCTTACTGCCACCCGCACTTATTGAGTCGTCCAATTTTTGTAGCAATTCTTTTTGCTGCTTGGTTAGATTTACTGGCGTTTCGACATTAACCTCACAATAAAGGTCACCCACAAAACCTGCATTACGAACATTCTTAACACCCTTGCCGCGCAGTCTAAATAGTTTGCCCGATTGAGTGCCAGCAGGAATTTTCAATTTTGAGCGCCCTTCTAAAGTAGGAATCTCTAACTCACCACCCAGTACCAATGAGGCATAACTCACCGGCACCGAACAATGTAAATCAACACCTTCGCGGGTAAAGATGGCATGTTTTTTAAGTGATACCGACACATAAAGATCACCATTGACGCCACCATTGCCGGCGCTCTCGCCTTCACCTGATAAGCGAATTTGATCACCTTCATCAACGCCTGCCGGTATTTTAACGGCCAGCTTTTTATTTTCGCGCACTCGACCCTGTCCACCGCAATCCAGACATGGATCACTAATAATAGTGCCGTTACCATGACACTGCGGACAGGCTTGCTGGACCGAGAAAAAACCCTGTTGTATTCGCACTTGGCCTTGCCCTTGGCATGTACCGCATTGAGAGGGAGTACTGCCCTTCTTAGCTCCAGAACCTTTGCAGGTTTTGCAATCTGACATACGCGGCACGGTGATATTCGTTTCCGTACCGTGCACTGCTTCTTCTAAGCTTAGCTCTAAGTTATAGCGTAGATCAGCGCCACGTCGTTGACGCTGTCGAGAGCCACCGCCACCGCCAAAGATATCGCCAAACATATCCCCGAAGATATCACCAAATCCACCAGCACCAGCGCCACCAAAACCGCCACCGCCGCCGCCCATGCCTTGTTCAAATGCAGCATGACCGAACTGATCGTAAGCACTACGTTTTTCTGAGCTAGAAAGGACGTCATAGGCTTCCTTGGCTTCTTTAAACTTTACTTCGGCCTCGGCATCGTCGGGATTTCGATCGGGATGGTATTTCATCGCCAATCGGCGATAAGCTTTTTTCAACTCTGCATCGCCAATCGACTTATCAACTCCCAATATTTCGTAATAATCGCGTTTAGCCATGGTTTGTAATTGTTTTAATAAATGGAGTAAAAACTCATAAAACTAAAAGTGGGCACTACCTTGTAGTACCCACCCACTTAGCTTAGGCGTCTTTTTTGTCGTCTTCGTCAGTGACGTCTTCAAATTCAGCATCAACCACATTGTCATCTTGTGGCGCTTGTTCATGTGCCGCACCAGCATCTGCTGCGCCTTCTTGACCTTGCGCATACATCTTTTCAGCCAATTTATGGCTAGCCTGCATTAGTGCTTCAGACTTAGTGTTAATGTCATCTACATCTTCACCTTTTAATGATTCCTCAAGATCTCCAATGGCCGATTCAATCGCTTCTTTTTCACCATCTTCTAGACTGTCAGCGCCGTCTTCCATGCTTTTCTTAACGCCGTTTATCAATGACTCTGCTTGATTACGCGCATCAACCAATGCTTTGGCTTTAGCGTCTTCCTCAGCATGCGCTTCAGCATCACTGATCATAGCTTCGATTTCTTCTTCACTCAGGCCTGAGCTAGACTTAATAACAATCTTATTTTCTTTGCCTGTGGCTTTGTCTTTAGCCGAAACATGCATGATGCCGTTGGCGTCTATATCAAAGGTGACTTCAATTTGTGGCGTACCTCGCATTGCCGGTGGAATGTCCGTTAGGTCAAACCGGCCCAATGATTTATTTCCCGCCGCCATTTCACGCTCACCCTGAAGCACATGAATAGTTACTGCATTTTGATTGTCTTCAGCGGTTGAGAACACTTGGCTAGCATTGGTTGGGATAGTGGTATTTTTATCGATTAAGGCAGTACGCACACCACCCATTGTTTCGATACCTAAGGTCAGTGGGGTAACGTCTAACAACAATACGTCTTTAACATCACCACCTAATACGCCGCCTTGAATTGCGGCGCCCATGGCTACTGCTTCATCAGGATTTACATCACGACGAGCTTCTTTGCCAAAAAAGTCTTGTACCGCTTCTTGCACTTTAGGCATACGAGTTTGTCCACCGACGAGAATGATATCGTCAATCTCGCTCGCTGAAACGCCGGCATCTTTTAAGGCAATTTTACATGGCTCAATAGTACGCGTTATCAAATCTTCAACTAGAGACTCTAATTTGGCTCGTGTTAGTTTTAATACAAGGTGTTTAGGGCCAGTAGCATCAGCCGTAATGTACGGCAAGTTAACTTCGGTTTGTGAACTTGAAGATAACTCGATCTTGGCCTTTTCCGCTGCGTCTTTTAGACGCTGCATAGCTAAGGCATCGCCCTTCAAATCTATAGATTGATCTTTTTTAAATTCATCGGCTAAGTATTCAATAATACGATTATCAAAATCTTCTCCGCCTAAAAAGGTGTCACCATTAGTCGAAAGCACTTCGAACTGGTGCTCTCCATCAATATCCGCAATTTCGATGATAGAGACGTCAAAGGTACCACCACCTAAATCATAGACCGCCAATTTACGATCACCGGTCTTTTGATCCATACCGTAGGCCAATGCCGCTGCGGTAGGTTCGTTGATAATACGCTTTACATCCAGTCCAGCAATTTTACCGGCATCCTTAGTTGCCTGGCGCTGAGCATCATTAAAGTAAGCAGGAACGGTAACAACCGCTTCGGTGACTTCTTCACCGAGAAACTCTTCAGCGGTGGTTTTCATTTTTTGCAATATACGAGCTGACACTTCTGGTGCCGCCATATCTTTACCATTGGCTTGCACCCATGCATCGCCATTTTTAGCCTTAACAATTTTATAAGGCATTAGGTCTACATCACGTTGCACCACTTTTTCATCAAACTTGCGGCCAATTAAGCGTTTAACCGCATACAATGTGTTGGTTGGGTTGGTAACAGACTGACGCTTAGCTGGCTGACCTACTAATACTTCACCGTCATCTGCAAATGCTACGTATGACGGGGTAGTACGATCACCCTCGCTATTTTCGATTACGCGTGCTTTATCGCCATCCATTACCGCTACGCATGAGTTAGTTGTACCCAAGTCGATTCCAATAATTTTACCCATTTTGGTATTACCTCTATAAAAATTCATCTAACCCCTTTGTGGGGTTTTTAGTGATTATTTCAACCGCTACGCGATTCTTTTTGATAATTTACGTTATCCCGTACATTGGCAGCCGTTTAGCGGCTTTTTTCTACTATTTTGCTACGACCACCATAGTTGGCCTTAATAAACGATCATGTAGCTGAAATCCCGACTGAATCACGTTCAAAATACAACCAGACTCTACTTCATCCGATTCCACCATACTCATGGCTTGATGTAAGTTAGGATCAAGCTTATCGCCCACTTCAGGCAAGATTTCGGTTACTGAAAAGCGCGCGAAAGCTGCATCTAATTGCTTAAGAGTGATCTGTACGCCTTCATGAATGCTCTTGATGGATTCATCCGCATCATCGGCCAAGTCAACCGCGCAAGCCAACTTTAGGCTGTCATAGACGTTAAGCATTTCTTTAGAGAAACCCTCTACTGCGAATTTGCGACTATTGGCGACTTCTTTTTCTGAGCGGCGACGAACATTATCTTCCTCAGCCTTGGCTCTTAAAAAAGCATCTTTTAGTTTAGCTATTTCAGCATGAGCTGCTTGCAGTTCAGGATTATCACCTTCATTCGACTCTTCAGCATTATCTTCGCTGGCCTCATCGACAGGTTCTTGTTCTGCGCCAGGCATATCGTCAGCACTATTTGCATTATTGCTAGATGTTTGATCGACCTTTTCTTGGTCATCCAATTGGTCGTCTAAATTGTCAGATTTTTGCTTGGTCATAATGATTTGAAATAAGCAGTCAAATTATGCGAGGATTATGGGGGTTTAATTAGACAGTTCAAGACTTTAGGGGCTTTTTTTTGCATTTTAGAAGGCATTAATTTCTAAAAATATGATTAAATTCAAGCCAAAGCATACAATGCCAGCCTACTCAATAACTCTTAACCGCCGTTACTGTTAATTAGCCTTGAATTCTCCCCTCAAGTATCGCCCAGAAATTGATGGTCTGCGTGCCATTGCGGTACTGTCTGTGGTGCTTTATCACGCTCAAATCGCCTTAGGCGAGCACAAACTTCTGAGCGGCGGTTTTATTGGCGTGGATGTGTTTTTTGTTATTTCTGGGTACTTAATCAGCACCATAGTTGTGCGCGATATTGCTAATAACTCGTTCAGCATTGCAAATTTTTATGAGCGGCGTGCACGGCGTATTTTGCCTGCCTTGTTTACGGTAATACTGGCGTCTGCGCCACTGGCTTGGATGGTATTACTACCCAAGGCGTTTAAAGAGTACGCCTGGTCCATATTAGCGTCACTGGGGTTTGCTTCTAACTTTCTATTTTGGCAAGAAGACAGCTATACCGCTGAACCTAGTTTACTCAAGCCGTTTTTGCATACCTGGTCTTTATCAGTTGAAGAGCAATTTTATTTGTTTTTTCCACTACTGATGTTGCTGTTGTGGCGATTTGCTAAGCCTTTGCTAGTTCCCATTGTGGCTGCCTTGTTTTTAGCCTCGCTAGCAACCGCAGAGATTGGCAGCCGAGCTTTTAGCGACGCTAATTTTTTCTTACTGCCCTCTCGTGCTTGGGAGATGTTGATCGGTACATTGATCGCTGTTCAAGAGCTGGTGCGCAATGGTAGGTATCCGAGCATCTTATTTAAGAAGCCTCAGCTATCTGAATTTGTGCAAAACTTTTTGCCTAAGCTTGGCTTAGTACTCATTATTGGTTCGCTATTGTTATTCGATGGCAGCACTCCACATCCGTCCTTATTGACCGTTTTTCCTATCGTCGGTTGTGTCCTTATTATTCAGTTTGCCAATCCCGCTGAATTAGTAACAAGATGTTTATCAGCCCGAATTATGACAAGTGTTGGACTTATCTCCTATAGTCTTTATTTATGGCACTTTCCTTTGTTCGCATTTGCACGCGTGCAAAATATTTTACATGGCAATGTAGATAAACTTCTAATCATCGTACTGTCTATAGGCTTAGCGATACTGTCGTATTTGTTTATAGAAAAACCATTTAGAGATCGACACAAAATAAATTCTAAGCGATTGCTATTGATTCTTGGTGTTCTGATGATGCTAATCACTGGCATACAACTTGCTATTATTAAAAGCGATGGTGCGGCTTTTCGTTTAGGCGCGGTAGCTAACTTATTCGAAAAAGCGTCCCTGCGCACGGTGCCTAACGGCAACTATGGTGGCTTTGCTGAACGACCTAGCCTACTTAACGTAGGCGACAGTCATGCGGAGGTACTTACCTCAAACTTACAGGCCATCGCAAAACGCAACAAACTTAACTTTACCCAAGTGATCGAAAGTGGTTGTCCATTAGTTGTAGGCTTGTTGCGCTACGATGATGGAAAATTACAACAACGGTGCAGCGATGATTTAAACCAACGTAGGCTCGATGCGGTTAAGTCATACAAAGACAGCATTATTGTATTTAGCGCGCGTTGGAATTTATATTTACAAGGCCAACGTTTTGATGATAAGCAAGGTAATGTGGAGCCAGGCTTTGAGTTACTGCTAACAACTCAAACTACGCCGACACCAGATGCTGTTGGTGTAGCGGCTGCCTTAAAAGACACTATTAATGAGTTATTGGAGAACCAGCAAAAAGTGGTTTTGGTCTATGCTATTCCTGAGGTCGGTTGGCATGTTCCAAATAGAATAAAGCGCGAGCTCGATGGCGTGTCTTATGGACAAAAATTAGCAAGCTTTGAAAAACTAAATTTAACCACCAGCAAATCGCGCTTCTATGAACGCAGTAAGGCCAGCTACCAGCTGTATGACTCAGTGGGAGAGCACCCTAATTTGCTGCGCGTTTATCCAGCTGATTTGCTGTGCTCAGCGGTATCAAATGATTGTCACACACACGATAAAATTCAGCTGTACTATTACGACGATAATCACCTGACCCACCCTGCGGCAGGCTTAATAGTTCGACAAATCGAAAAGCTATCGCGTGAGCGTGGCTGGATAAATTAAGTCAACCACGCTGATACTGATAGCAAGGTTAATTACTGTGCGTATTAAAAAATACGCTTTGAAGAGCTATTATTGTTAGGGCAATTCGCGACAAGATTATTCGTTGAATGAAAAGTCACTAAACTGCTCACGCAATTTAAGTTTATGTACCTTACCAGTCGCGGTATGCGGCAACTCGTCTACAAATGTTACCTCGTTTGGCAACCACCAGGTCGCAACCTTGCCTTTCATAAACTCGATTATCTCCGTGCCTCCAATGTCAGCTCCTTCGGCTTTAACAACAACAAGTAACGGCCGTTCATCCCACTTCGGGTGCGCTATACCAATTACGGCAGCTTCGGCGACAGATTCGTGACCCATCGCGCAGTTTTCTAAATCTATCGATGAAATCCACTCACCACCTGACTTAATGACATCTTTAGTTCGATCGGTGATTGCCATATTGCCAGTAGGGTCAATTACCGCTACGTCGCCTGTATCAAACCACCCATCAGCATCACGAGCCGACTCTTCATGCTTGAAGTAACGATCTACCACCCAAGGACCTCGCACTTTTAAAGCTCCATAAGCGACACCATCCCATGGTAAGTCCTTACCTTGCTCGTCGACAATTTTCATATTGACGCCAAATACTGGGCGGCCCGCTCGCACACGCAAGACATCATATTCTTCGTCAGAGTATGCTTCTCGTGGCTTGCGCAACTGATTCATTGTTCCCAGAGGAGCCATTTCAGTCATGCCCCAACCAGCCACAGTTACAACACCATAATCCTTTTCAAAACTTTGCATAATAGTGAGAGGGCAAGCCGAGCCACCCACACCAATACACTTAAGCTTACCAACTCCTTTGCCGCTTTCTTTTAAATAGTTAAGCAAGGATAACCAGACCGTTGGCACACCCACCGAATAGGTTACGCCTTCGTCTTCAATCAGTTGTTGCAGGGTTTCGCCGTCGCCCATTTTAGAACCTGGAAAAACCAGTTTAAAACCTGACAGCGCCGCAGAGTAAGGCACATTCCAAGCATTGACATGAAACATAGGCACAATGGGTAGAACGGCATCGTAAGCTCGCAAACCCATAGCATCACCTAAACACGTTGCATATGATTGTAATACCAGCGAACGATGCGAATACAAAACGCCTTTAGGGTTGCCAGTGGTACCCGAGGTATAACATAGCGAACAAGCATCATTTTCGTCTAACTCAGGCCAGTCAAAGGTGATGCTTTGATCTTTTATTAGTGTCTCGTAGCACAGTATATTATCCAAGTTGCTGTCTGGCATGCCGTCTTTATCCGCCATCACCACCACACCTTTTAAATGTTCTAGGTGCGGCGCGATTGCTTCAATTAATGGTACAAACATCGGATCAACCATCAAGTACTTATCTTCTGCATGATTGATGATATAGACCAGCTGCTCAGGGAATAGGCGTGGGTTAATAGTGTGGGTAACAGCTCCATAACAAGCGATGCCATAATACAACTCCATATGTCGATAGTCGTTCCAAGCCAAGGTTCCTACTGTATCGCCCTTCTTTAAACCAAGACCTTGCAAAGCATTGGCTAACTGTGCAGCTCTGTCAAAACACTCACCTAAGGTATAGCGATGGCGTGGGTTATCATGCACTACAGAAACAATTTCGGCTTCCGAGTTCACTGATTTACCATGTTGCATTAGCATGGTAATCGTTAACTGCTCATTCATCATTTGTCCACGCATACGACTCCTCTAGGGTTATTAAGTTTATTAATAATTGTTCTGATTATCCGCCTAAGATAACTCTGCAGTGCAATTAAATTGTACGACTGTTAGTCGTCAAGCAATTTGATAGCAAGCCTGCCCTAATTCTATTAGGTTTAATTCATATCTAAGTGAATCAAGTTGTTTCGATAGTATCGCAACTCTTCAATCGACTCTTTTATGTCTTCTAAAGCCTGATGTGTCCCTCGTTTTTCAAATCCAGCCAAAATACTAGGCGACCACTGACGCGCCACTTCTTTAAATGAGCTGACATCTATATTGCGATAGTGCAGCCATTCACTCAGCTCGGGCATATATTTGTATAAAAAACGGCGATCCTGGCAAATGCTATTTCCACACAAGGGCGCTCGGTTTTTTAGGGTATGTCTTTGAATAAAATCAAGCGTCTGTATTTCGGCTTGGCGCTCGGTTACTCGGCTGGCTTTGACCTTATGAATCAGTCCAGTTTTGGTGTGCGTTCGTGTATTCCACTCGTCCATGCCATCAAGTAATCCTTGCTCCTGATGGATGACGATTACCGGGCCTTCGGCAATGGTATTTAAGTCGCCATCGGTAATAATGGTGGCCATTTCAATAATTCGATCTTTCTCAGGGTCTAATCCTGTCATTTCTAGGTCCATCCAGACCCAAGCATTATGATGTTGCGGCAAAGCCAACTCCTTCGATGACATTAGTCATTCGGTAAATGATATAGTGAGTTGCGAATCAACCCAATCTGAGTAACAGCGATGAGGATACTATGAACTCCCTGCTTGATAAACAGTGCCGTCACTATTCCAACGCAGAACGCGCACTAAAACAACAAGAAATTGAGGAATTACTGGTTCATACGCCTGAATGGGAGATTTGCTCAGCACAAACTCACTTAACACGAAGTTATAGTTTCGCTAATTACAAACAAACTATTGCTTTTGTGAATCAAGTTGCGGATATAGCCGAAGCACACGATCATCATCCTGAAATGCATGTAAGCTACAAGCAATGCGTGGTCCGCTATAACACACATACAATCAAAGGAATTACCGAAAAAGATTTTATTTGCGCGGCGCATATCGACGCGATTTTAGACTAAGTAATTAAGAGCTGCGTCGATCTTTAAAGGCCGCAGCCAAGGTGCGTTGATCCATATACTCCAGTTCTCCGCCAACCGGTACCCCTCGTGCAAGGCGCGTTATTTTAAGGTCATACGGAGCCAGCATTTGCTGAGTATAGTCGGCGGTTGTTTCGCCTTCGGCGGTGATGTTGGTGGCAATAACAACTTCGCGAATATCATTGTTAGCAACCAAATCGTTTAGCCGCTTAAATCCCAATTTATCTGGACCTATACCTTCCAATGGAGACAACTTACCCATGAGCACAAAATACAAGCCAGTGTATGCGCCCATTTGCTCGACGGCTTGCAGGTCGGCGGGCGTTTCAACCACGCACAATAAAGATTTATCGCGCTTTTGCGAAGCGCAAATTTCACAAAACTCACTCTCGCAAAATGTATTGCAACGTTGGCAGGTGACGACAACATCCAACGCTTGATTCAATGCATCGGCAATCTTTTGTGCACCTTCTCGATCACGCTCCATTAAAAAAAACGCCATGCGTTGTGCGTTCTTGGGTCCAACTCCTGGCAATGCCTTTAGAGCCTCCTTAAGGGCTTCAATAGCGTTAGACGTCGCCATAAAATCTATGCGAGTGTTTGCTCAAGACAGTTAGGAATAATAAATTGTGACATTTTAGAATGGCATCTTCATACCAGGGATATCTAAGCCCCCAGTCAAACCAGCCATTTTTTCTTGACTGGTTTTTTCTACTTTACGTACCGCGTCATTCACGGCGGCGGCCATTAAATCTTCTAGAATTTCTTTGTCATCAGTATCACCCAATAGTTCAGGATCAATCTCCACTCTTTTTACATCGTGCCGACAGGTCATTGTAAGTTTAACCATTCCGCCACCGGATTCCCCGATTACTTCTATATTAGCTAGCTCTTCTTGCGCTTTTTGCATTTTTTCCTGCATGGCTTGCGCCTGCTTCATGATATTGCCTAGTCCGCCTTTCATCATAATATTATTGCTTCAAATTATAGTCAGTGATATGTGAATACTACTGAGCTGGTTTTATGGATTGTTCATTCATAGTGGCGCCAAACTCAGAGCGCAGCGCTTGTACTACGGGGTCATCACTCAACACTTGTTTAGTCTGCTCTTGTTGCTCATGGCCTAAGCGCACTAAACATTCAGCGGGGGTTTCTGTTTCGCTATCTTCAAACTCTATCTCGACAGTTAATTGAGGATTTTTAAGTGCACGCATCGCTTCTTGAATATCGTTTTTACGCTCGTCCTTATACAAATGCTTCCATTGAGGCGATAAACACAAACGAATCACATTCTCTCCCAAACTTTCGCAAGCGCAGTTCAAGGCCAACTCTTTAGACAGGCCGACCATATGACTTTGTTCAATAAGCTCTCCCCATTCATTGTTTCCCGCCAGCGTTATAGCTCTGGCGCTAGGTGTTCCGGCTTGTGGCTCTTGATGTCGCTGAGGCACTTGATCGGGCTGAGGCTGTTCATGGGGCTGAGGCTCATTTGTTGTTGGCATAGCCATCTTTGCGGGAGACGATGGGCTTGCTTTTACCGTGCTAGCAGCCGGTAGAGGCTTAGCTAGTTTTGTTTTAGGAGCATCACTAGTGTTGGCTTGCACTGGTTCAAACGCTAGCATACGCAACAGGGCCATTTCAAAACCCACCCGCGCGCTGGGAGCTAGTGCAATATCACGTTTGCCGATTAGTGCAATTTGGTAAAATAGCTGGATTGTTTCAACGTCAACATTTTCTGCCGTTTCGCTAATACTAGCTGATTTACCATCGCTAGTGGCATATACATTGGGCGCTAGTTGCGCCATCGACACAAGATAGAGTTGCATTAATACATCATCGATTGCGCTAGAAAAATCCACTGCACTGTCAGCCATATTGGCAACAGTTTGCATTAATTGATCAACATCTTGATCCGCTAAGCCTTTGAGAATCGCCTGACTATGCTCCGACTTAATGGTGCCTAGCATGCTCTCAACATCAGCTGATTTAACCGCGCCTCCGCCCTGTGCTATCGCCTGATCTAATAAACTCAAACCATCACGCATACTACCGTCAGCCGCTTTGGCAATAGCATGCAATGCAGGTTGATCATATTCTACAGATTCATTATTAAGTATTTTGACCAGTTGATTCTCTACTTGCTCAGGGCGCATTGCGCGAAGATTAAACTGCAAACAACGTGATATCACGGTCACTGGTAATTTCTGTGGATCAGTGGTGGCGAACAAAAACTTTACATGCTCGGGCGGTTCTTCTAATGTTTTTAATAATGCATTGAAACTGTGGCCCGATAACATATGTACTTCGTCAATCAGATAAACCTTGTATTTACCCATAGTCGCGGCGTACTGAACATTTTCGAGCAACTCACGAGTATCGTCGACTTTGGTACGCGAAGCGGCATCAACTTCGATTAGATCCACATAACGACCTTCATCAATAGACGTGCAAGTAGCGCATTGTTGACAAGGTTCAGCACTGGTGCCATTTTCGCAATTGAGAGATTTAGCAAAAATTCTTGCTAAGGTGGTTTTGCCCACACCGCGCGTGCCGGTAAAGAGGAAAGCATGATGAATTCGACCAGAGTCTAAAGCATTAGACAACGCCTGCACCACATGAGTCTGCCCAACCACTTCAGAAAAAGCTTTGGGCCGCCATTTGCGAGCAAGTGCTAGATATGCCATTTAGATATTTAGAACCAAATTAGAGTTAATTAAACAGACGAATAAATCTATTGCCATAACAACAGCACGAGGCGATTTTATGAATGAGCTCTAAGCCACGGTGGCTCAACGCCACCGCATAAAAAGCCTCAGCCCAAGGCGACTCAAGGTCGCCGTAATAAAAAGCAACGGCGGAAACCTGATCACAGCACCCGAATCAATCGCTACAGCTGCTCCCTTCCGGGCCTGACTGGGTTCACAATCTATCGTCACCATGGAGACAAACCGCCGTTGCCGATTGAATTATAACTAACCGCATTGAATTGGGATATACACATCACAATAATTTGCATAAAAAGCGGATCTTTTTTTCTATCATCAAGCTTTTGTACTATTATCATTATTCTGCCGTAAACGCTACTCACCGATTCGCTACTTAGTTATGAACCAATCTAAAGTCATTTATCAAGTCAGTGATCTGGCTAATGAGATGCGTCAATTAATGGAGCGAAGCTATCCGGAAATCTGGGTCGAAGGCGAGCTGTCCTCTGTCAGTAAACCGGCCTCTGGGCATTATTATTTCACGCTTAAAGACGATCAATCTCAGCTCAGATGTGCGATGTTTCGAAATCGCGCTGGCCTTAGCCGTTATAAACCACAGGCGGGAGATTTAGTTCGAGTACGAGCGAAAATTTCAGTCTATACCGCGCGCGGTGATCTGCAGTGCATTGTTCAGCACATAGAAGAAGCTGGTGAAGGATTACTGCAACGCCGTTTTGAAGAACTAAAAAATAAACTTAATCAGCAAGGCTTATTTGATCAATCTCGCAAACAGCCAATCCCTAAATTTGCTAAGCATGTTGGCATAATAACTTCTCCGTCAGGAGCGGCTGTACGCGATATCGTCAGTACTTTAAAACGCCGCTGCCCTGGATTGCCAGTCATCATTTATCCTGCTGTGGTGCAAGGAGAAAGTGCCGCCGATTCGATTCGCACAGCGCTAGCTAATGCACTACAACACCAACATTGTGATCTTATCGTATTAACTCGAGGCGGTGGGTCTATGGAGGATTTATGGTGCTTTAATGACGAACAATTGGCTCACGATATCGCTCAATGCCCTATTCCGATAATCAGTGGTGTGGGGCATGAGGTTGATATTACCATTTGCGATTTAGTCGCGGATCTCAGGGCGCCCACTCCAACAGCCGCGGCAGAAATATTAAGTCCAGACATGTCTCAACTATTAGGTCAATTGCAAAACTTATCAATGCGCCTGCCCAGAAACATGGAACGTTTATTACATAGTCTAAGTCAGAATGTCGATTTACGAGCACAACGCTTAGAACATCCGAAGCAAAAGCTTAATAACAAGCGTTCAGAGACTTTTGCATTGGCACATCGCTTACTCCAAGCCACTTACACGCAGCAAAAAGAGAACCAAAATAAATATTCTTTTGCTAAACAACGGATGGTCGCGCAACGACCCGACAAATCTATTACATTGGCACAAAATGAAACACTCAAACTAGGTCAACAACTACGGCGAGCGGGCCAGTCACAGCTGCACCAAACTCAACAAAAATTTGGATCTATGGCCGAACAGCTAAATCTAGTTAATCCTCTGGCTACGCTGGATCGAGGATATTCTATTGCGCGGGGGAGCGATCAGAGTGTTTTACGTCAAAGCAAGCAAGTCACCGAAGGCGACAAAGTGCAAGTGCAGTTAAGTAAAGGTGAACTGCAGTGTGAAGTATTAGAGATTTTGCCATGAGCCGACCCACAATTTTTAGTTGTATTAGTCTGTGTGTGTGCTTTTTATTAGCAACGGACCTCGTTTATGCCGAACACAATTATCCTGGCGGGATAGTGGCGTTTAGCATTACCAAAGAATCGTCGGAGCTTCCAGAAGTGCGCTATGGAACGCGGGAACCCATTGTAATCGAGCGGGCTAGGCATTGGCACATTTTAGTTGGGCTGAGTCTAGAAACTCTCCCGGGCGAGTACTTGATTTATATTAAACGCGCTGTTGATGATAGCCGTGCATTTGTAGAAACTTTTAACGTCGAACAGAAAAATTACTCTACACTCAGCGGCAATCGTCAAGCAAAGAATATTTACGCAAAACACACCGTATTGAATGATTTAGATTTCAAGAATACAGACCAACCCACATTGCCACTACGATACCCAGTGGAAAGTGATTGGATTAAACGATTCGGTCAGGTTTTGAACACAAAAAGTGAGGAGGTAATACGACAGAACTTAATATCCACCGTAATTACTAATATCAGTACAGTAGTCGCTCCGCAAAACGCAATTGTTTCACGAATTGAAACGGATGAATTTGATATTTCCACCTTGTTTCTAGACCACGGCCGCGGATTATACAGTGTAATTAGAGGAGTCACTGATTTGAGTATTGAAACAGGTAATGGAGTGATGGCTGGCGCGGTCTTAGGAAAGAGCCCCGTTTATGAAGGACGTAATTCCACTATAAGCTGGCAGGTTATTATGAATGGTGTCTATGTTAATCCTGTGCTTTTGGTAGAAGCAGATTTTTTATAAACAGAGCTTTTGTAAATCGTGACTGTACTCGTTTTCTGCTGAACTATTTTCTACTAGTTGATTTTCTAATAAATGTGTTACTAATTTAATGCCAATAAAAAACAAATTATTATCCTCGTTAATGGTATTGGTCGGGCATTTTTTCACCCTGGCCACAAATGCACAACCTTATGAAGTACCAGTACAATTAGATGCGAGCATCGGCTTTAACGAAGTCACCGTTGGCGACCACAAACTTAATTATGCATTCTCAGGAGATGATTCTAAACCCGGTGTGATATTTATTCATGGGACACCTGGAGGCTGGGGTGCTTTTGAAGTTTACTTAGCCAACGCTAGCCTGCAAAAAGAGTTTTTTATGGTGTCGGTTGATCGCCTTGGCTGGGGACTATCAGCAATACCCAGTAAACAAATCGATGGCGACTTCAATATTCAGGCAACATCAATAGCCAGTGTCTTCGCACAGTATCCTGACAAAACTTGGACTGTGGTTGGCCATTCTCTGGGCGCTTCAATTGCCCCTAAAGTAGCTATTATCGAACCCGATAAGGTTAAAGCTATGTTATTACTAGCCGGCTCCCTCGATCCAAAGTTAGGTAAGCCTAGGTGGTATAACCGTGCCGCGAGTACTTGGGTATTGCGCGCCATGCTGCCAAAAAATCTAAATAACTCAAATAAAGAGATTATGCGTTTGCGTCGCGAATTAAAGAAAATGGCTGATGAAATATCACAAACACAATTCAATACTCGTCTAGCCGTCATGCAAGGTGGCACCGATAAACTAGTATCTCCAAAGAATACAAAATTTGTGGATCAGCAGTGGCGCGGAAAGTTTTCTGAAGTAACACTGATCGAATTGCCTGAAGAAGGTCATTTTTTACCTTGGCGACAAACACGTTTTGTAGCTCGCCTTATAAGAGCATTACAATTTGACGGTGGTGTTGAGAAATTGATATCTCAAAAATCTATAGACGCTAATACGAATGTCGAATAAGTCTATTAATTAGATTAAGAGTCTCTAGCTGATTTTTTACGACTGCCTCGATATTTAACCTTATCCTTACTCTTACGGCTTGGTCTATCGCTAGGCTGATAAGGGTTTTCTGATGTTTTTAGTGTCAGTTTCACTTTGGTTCCGATCAAGTTATAGGCTTTTTCGAAGGCATTCGAAATATAGCGCTGATAGGTCTGCGGTAATTTGTCCAACTGATTACCATGGATAATTAGATGCGGTGGATTCATACCACCTTGGTGCGCAAACTTAATCTTTATACGATGGTTACCTACCATCGGTGGCGTGCGACGCTCTTCGACATCTTTTAATATTGCATTGATCTGGCCAGTGCCCATATCTGTCATAGCACTGTCGTAGAGTCGATCAATGAGAGGCATTATAGTATTGATACCTTTGCCAAATTTAGCCGATATAAACTCGATAGGAATGTTTCCCATATGACCAAATTTGCGGTCAATTTGCGCCTTTACTTGTTCGCGATCATAGCGACTCATCCCATCCCATTTATTAATCAAAATCATTAGTGAACGACCACTATTAAACACCAAATTAATAAGCCGATTATCTTGATCGACAATCCCCTCTCGAGCATCTAAAACCACGGCCACAACCTGTGCTAATTCCACAGCTCGCAATGTTTTCATAACTGAAAATCGTTCAACACGATCATCGATCCGTGACTTCTTGCGCATGCCGGCAGTATCAATCAATACGTATTCTTTATCATCGACCTTAAACGGAACATGAATACTGTCACGAGTGGTACCAGGCATATCATAAACAACCACACGCTCCTCACCGACCAAACTATTGACTAAGGTCGATTTACCAACATTGGGTCGACCAACAATCGCGAGCTTTGCCACACCAGCGGGAATATCGTAATTAATTTGATTGTGATCAGCCTCTACTTGCTCAAGAATCAAGTTCATAAGTTTGGTGACCCCATCACCATTCTTACCTGAAATTACATGCGGCTGATTCAAGCCTAGTTGATAAAAATCAGCCGCTATCATAGCCTTGTCTAGCCCCTCAGCTTTATTAATAGCCAAATAAATTTGACGTTTTTTGTCACTAGGTTGGAGACTTTGAGCCATTTCATAGTCACCTCGGCGAAGTTGTTCTGCAATCTCAAAATCTACCGGGGTCGCACCGTCGCGGCCATCCACTATGAAAATAACCGCGTCGCTATCTTTCAGGGCTTGATCTACCTGCTCTTTCATCAAATTATGAATCTCTTCATTATCCGACTCTATGCCACCCGTATCCACTACCCAGTATGTTTGCGGCCCAATACGGCCTACTCCTACCATTCGATCTCGAGTTACACCAGGTCTATCATCCACGATAGCATCTCGACTACGGGTTAGACGATTGTATAAGGTTGACTTGCCAACATTCGGTCGACCAACGATGGATATGATTGGTTTAGCTTGATCGACTTTAGTGTGGTCGACATCAGCTTGGTCCGAGTCAGACAGCGCTTCTTTTATTTCCTTTTGGTTCACGATTGCACGCGATTAATTTTATTTGCAGCACAGTAAATCGCCGCACTTAGGTGATTTAGCTTCTATCAAATAGTGTCACTGACTGCAGGTTGCCACTGCTATCAATAAAATAAATCGTATTATCATCAACAATAGAATCCCCAACAATAGTCTTAGCACCTAAGGAATGCCGCCCTACATATGAGCCATCATTTTTGCTCATAACAAAAGCACTACCATCACCATCGGTAACCAGCAAATACGGCCCGACCGAAATCGGTGCGCTGGTAGCAAACAAACGCAGTCCATCTTGTGACCAAGATCGCGATCCATTACTTCGATCAATTTGGTGTATCACGCCATTTCGATCACTAACGTATAAAAAGGCTGCATCAAAACCCAATGAGTTATAGGAAGACACATCGGCACTCCATGCGATTTTTCGCTCAGCGATATCCAAGGCATGGGTTATTTCTTGATAAGAGCTGACATAAATAGCACCGCCAACCAACAATGGCGTAGTATCAATATCTGATAAACGCTCGATTTCATTGGTGCCACGAGGAAACGCGATCGGCAGATCCCACAAAGCGCGACCATTTTTGGCATCTAAGGCTACCAGTGTCCCGTCAGGAAAACCAATAAAGGCGACACCTTGGCTGACCAATGGCCGTGAATCACCGCGCAAGGTAAGCCTAGGCATTTGTCGACCAATAGTCCAAAGTACTTCACCATCAAATGAGGCAAGACCAAATACTTTGCCATCACCAGTGCGAGCTATTACTACATCATTTCCGTATACCGGGCTAGCTAGTATTTCACTGCTTAATTCGACCTTCCATGACAATGAGCCATCGGATTGATTAAACGCATAAACATAACCTTGGTCAGTACCGACCAGAACCAAACCTCCGCCAGCGCCAACACCACCGGTTATTGTTTCTTTTTTGAGTTTTACCTGCCATTGCCGTTTACCCGTTGCGGCATCTAATTTCTCAATGCGTCCATTGGTTGCAGCCGCATAGATATAATCTCCAGACAGAGCCGGCGAAATAATCGCGTCACCTGTATTTATTTTATCGCCGAGATTAACTCGCCAATTACGCTTTAAATCAGTGGTATTTACTACTTTAGGCTTTTTACCTACTTCCTCTTTACCAAAAAAATCAGTCTTTTTGGTTTTCCCACCACAGGCGACTATGCTTAAACTAATTGCGATAAAAATAATAAAACGAACTATTTTCATATTAGGTTTCCGTATCGGTTTCTAAGGATACTTAGTTATTCTGTATCTGCTTGTGCATCAACATCATCGCGTGTAACCGCTTGGACTTCTGCGGCAGCTTCGTTGATCTCGGCGTTTTCAACAACCGCAGCAGACTCATTTTGACCTGTTTCTACTGTAACGCTTGAAACATCTTGATCGACTGCATCGTCTTGCGGTAATCGGTTTAACTTCATTGTTAGCACCGAAGCATAAGTACGACCTGCCGTTCCTAAAGATTCTGTGGCCTTCTCATAGTGGCTTCGGGCCGCTTCTATATTACCTTGTTTACGCTCAATATCACCCAAGATTTCTTGGTAATGTGAGTCAAAACCATTGGTGGTTTGTACGCTGGCCAGTTTTTTAGCATCTTCAAAATTTCCAGCAACTAAATGTAGCTTAGCTAGGCGCACACGTGCAGCATGCTGTAAGCCTACTTCAGGGGCATTATCAATGACCCACTGCAGCTCGCTAATTGCAGCTTGCTGATCACTGACTGCCAACTGCTTAGCATTGATCAAGGCCGCCTTAGCAGTGTATGAAGATGAGGCATAATCTTTTTTTAAGGCTTGTACTTGATCGCCAATATCTGAAATCTGTGAGGCCCCATCAGTTTCAACAACTTTGCCATACAGTGCAGAAGCTTGCTCAGCTTTGAGTTGCACATTGCTTTGATATTGATTGTAGCCAAACACTCCAGCCAGACCTAAGCTAATGCCAACCGCGATAGACAAACCGTTATCTTTTAGCCACTTCTTCGCGCGCTCATCTTGCTCTTCAGGGGTAAGAAAAATATCGTCAGCCATGGTCTCTAATTATACTTGATAAATTATTTGGTTTTGAGTGGAAGTGCCAGTAGCCTTACGCTTGTAGCTAAACGCCTATAGCAAAAAGCCCTTAGCAAAAAGCCGGTAGCAAAAAGTCGTCAACTAAAACTAACTAGCAACTCAAACACCAACGCTGTTGTAATTAATTGATAAGCTCAGCTTAGACTCAATTTAGCTAGTTTCAAGCACTGTTTGCCTACGCGGACTAACTTCTCATATTCTAGCGACGCATTATAGCGATTCTAGGATATTAGTCACCACGTTAAATGCATCGTTTTGTGCGATTTTTTGTTGTTCAAACGTTTCGTTTTTAGGGTTTTTCTGCTGTCGCAGCAGTTTGACACCTAGCTCCTTAGTCTCAGCTTCTTGCTCACCGATGATCAAAGCGATATCAGCACCGCTTTTGTCGGCCTTTTTGAATTGATTTTTGATACTGCCAGATCCCATATGACATTGAGTCTTAATGTCATTTTTACTCAGCATTTGTTGTAATACCAAGGCCTGTTCACGCGCAACTTCGCCACTTGAAATAATAAAAACTTGTGGGCTCGCTGAAACCTTACTGACCGCAGCCCCTTGCTCAATAAGAATTTGCACCAAACGCTCTAGCCCCATGGCGAAGCCAAAGCCAGGCGTAGCCTGACCGCCTAATTGCTCTACCATGCCATCGTAACGACCGCCACCACATACGGTTGATTGCGCACCAAAGTCTGGATTAATCCATTCAAACACCGTGTCGTTGTAATAATCTAAACCCCTGACCAGTTTCGCGTTAATGCTGAACTCAATGTCTAGAGCCTGTAAATAGGCTTGTAAGCGCTCAAAATTATATCGTGATTGATCAGAAAGGAAGTCTAAAATACTCGGTGCGTCAGACAGCAATTCTTGCACTTTGGTATTCTTGGAATCTAAGATACGTAAGGGGTTAGTCGTTAAACGTCGCTGACTGTCGTCGTCCAGCTGTTCATGAACTGTATTGAGATATTCCACCAGTGCTGTTCGATAGTCACTACGAGTTTGGCTGTCGCCTAAGCTGTTTATTTGCAAATGCGTTTTTTGTAATCCGAGCCGATCAAAAATCTGCTGCAGCATTGACAGTATTTCAGCTTCAATATCTGGGCCCGCCCAACCGTAAGCTTCCGCACCGATTTGAAAAAATTGCCGATACCGCCCTTTTTGTGGTCGCTCATGCCGAAACATAGGTCCCATGTACCAAAAGCGCTGTTGCTGATTATAAAATAGTCCGTTTTCTATGCCTGCACGAACGCAACTTGCGGTGCCTTCTGGTCGCAAGGTGAGGCTATCGCCATTACGGTCTTCGAAGGTATACATTTCCTTTGACACAATATCGGTATCTGCGCCTATCGACCGAGCAAACAAGTTGGTGCTCTCTAGAACAGGTGTGCGAATCAATGAATAATTATGCCTTGAAAATACATCTCGGCATTGCTCTTCAACCAGCTCCCACACAGCACTTTCTGCAGGCAGAATATCATTCATACCACGAATAGCTTTAATCTGGTTTTGTTTACTCATTGGATACTATTAGAATTTTTTCGCGATGATTTTTAGAGGGCCGCATTGCGCTAGCTAAAATACAATTACTTATTGCATTACAAATTTTGCGTATACACCTTCACGAAAATCACTAATATCATAAGGCTCGCCATTGTACTTAACATTCACGCCTTCTGCATTGGCTATAAAAACACTGATACGATCTTTAATCGGAATAATCAATTCTTCACCGCGGGTATAGGTTTTATAAGCGAGGCGATTATCTTGTTGGTCACGAATATCCACCCATGATGAGGCGCTAAACGTTAAGGCTATTTCATTGCCAAGAGAGACGTCGCCAGTGTCAGGCGATGCCGATTCTGATTCGTCGGTGTCTGCATTGGCCGTTTTTTCAGCACCGTCAGCTTCACCGATTGCATCATTCTTAACAATCGCTTCAGTTTTTTGTGTTGTAGATACAGAATCGCTTTCACTAAACAAACTAGAAAAGACTCCTGAGTACCATAAAAACGCAGCAACAATCGCAGCAAGAACTAGGCCTATAATTTTGCCGGCGGTAAAAAAACCTTTAGGCCCAGAGATTTCTGCGCTGCCAATACCGCGTGGCATATCGTCTAAATTAGCTGATTTCTGCCAATTTGGATTTTTATAATTTTCCAGTACTACTTCTGGGTTTAAGCCAAGCAACTTTGCGTAGGATCGAATGTAACCGCGCACATAAGTGGGCTCAGGCAAACCTTCACTTTGGTCTGATTCAATAGTGCGAATTTGTGCGATGGATAAATTAAGCTCACTAGCCATTTCTTCAGTGGTGCGTTGCTGCTTTTTACGTGCTTCAGCCAATATACTGCCACTGCCAGGCGACAACTCGTTATTTCCCAAAACTTGAGATTCTTCTTTTTTTAAACTCTGCTTATTATCTTCCATCGTGGTCCTCAACCATTTCGCATCGAATCCAGTTTAAACTATTACAAAACTTGATTATCGTGCCAGTAGCGTAGGATTACTCTCTAATTATCTCTGAACTGACGGCGTAATCTATTTGCTTGTTCGGAGCCAGGAAAATCTTCTAGTAACTCGAGCCGATACTTTTCTGCAACATCTGGCGCGTTCAAGTTGGATTCTATGTTATATGCCAAAAATAGTGCAGCAGGTTGCGACTTGGTAATAGCCATATAGCGCTCAATATAAGCACGCGCTGAAAAATACTCTTTATCGTTATATTTGATCACCGCCAATCTATATAAGGCAGGACTCAAGGTTGGATTTACTTCTAAGGCATTTTTTAAATACTTTTCGGCTTTTGGGTCTCTGATTTTTGCCAAGCATTCGCCAGCCCGCATATAACTTAATTCCGATCGATCAAACAATGGGTTAGACACAGCGATTTCAAAATAAGTGATGGAGCGAGGTACTTTGCCAAGTTGGCACAAAAACATACCAAAATCGTGCGCTGCCGATGAGTTTTCTTTATTGGATCTAACTGCTTGCGCAAAATGTTTTTCAGCAACACTATATTGCTCTAATTTCATCATCAGCAGAGCCATTACATAATTGCTGTCTGAATGATTAGGGTCAATAGCCAAGGCTTTCTCAAGCTCATCTTTAGCAACCGCGTATTGCTCTTTTTGCAAATAGCCTCTGGCCAGCTTGGTATAGGCCAAGGCTTTATCTTCTTTAGTTTTGCTAACGCCTTGATTCTTCGGCGTAGGTACTGTGCTCACACAAGCGCTAACAAACATAAATAACATGCTACAGAGTAGCAATTTCTTCAGATCTATCATCATCACCTAACCTCAACCTTTTTTGCTTCTAATTCTCTGGTTTGCACTTCTATTTTAAACTTTTCGGAACGCTTTGTACGATCCATTACGTCGCCGGCAAGTTGCCCGCACGCAGCTTCGATATCATCACCGCGGGTACGTCGAACGGTTACTATAATACCGCTTTCATGCAAGATATCACGAAAGCGATTAATTCTTGAGTTTGATGACCGTTTGTAATCTATGCCTTCGAAGGTATTAAACGGAATCAAATTGACCTTACTAGGCACGGTTTTCATCAATTTTACCAGCTGACGGGCGTGCTCTAAGTCATCATTAATACCTTCTAACATGACATATTCAAAGGTGATGCGAGCGCGAGCTGAATCCGCCACATAGCGATTACAAGCATCCAGCAGTTGTTTGATTGGATACTTTTTGTTCAATGGTACGAGTTCATTGCGTAACTCATCATTCGGCGCATGTAAAGACACCGCCAAACTGACTGGGCAAGCTTGTTTTAGTTCATCAATTTTAGGCACAACACCAGCCGTACTAAGAGTTATGCGTCGTTTTGACAGTCCGAAACAAAAATCATCTTGCATGATACGCATGGCCGATACCACGCTATCAAAGTTCATTAGCGGTTCTCCCATCCCCATCATAACCACATTGCTGACTATACGCGCATCAGTCTTATATTGTTCGGCCAATAAATGCTTAGCCAACCAGACTTGACCCACAATTTCTGCAACGCTTAGATCACGATTGTAGCCTTGCTTGCCGGTTGCACAGAATGAGCAATTAAGAGTGCAGCCTACTTGCGACGACACACATAGAGTGCCTCGTGAATCTTCTGGAATGAAGACCATCTCGATGGCACTTTTGCCTGGAACTTTGAGCAACCACTTACGAGTTCCATCTTCTGAAAGCTGATCAGAAATAATCTCGGGTGCTGAAACTACCGCAATTTGAGCCAATTGCTCGCGCAAGTTTTTACTAAGATTGGACATCTCAGCAAAATCATTGACACCTACTTGATGAATCCATTTCATAACTTGCGAGGCACGAAAGGACTTCTCTCCCATGGCAATGAAATAATTTTCCATCGCCTGACGATCTAGTCCCATCAAATTAGTTAAGCTCGATTCCGACATGGCAGTTCTGATTAATGCAGAGTCGATTTATGTTAATGACTCAGCAAATCAATTTGATCTAACGAGTACGTGGGCAAACGCCGTCAGCACCAAAGAAAAACTCTATCTCTTGAGCTGCCGTGTCCGCTGCGTCAGAACCGTGGCAAGCGTTCTCGTCAATACTGCTAGCAAAGTCCGCTCGAATAGTACCCGCAGCCGCTTCACTAGGGTTGGTTGCGCCCATCACGTCTCGATGTGCGGCAATCGCATTTTCACCTTCTAGAACCTGCACCTGAACAGGACCTGAAATCATAAAGGAAACCAAGTCATTGTAAAACGGTCGTTCTTTGTGCACTGCATAGAATTCTCCCGCTTGCTCAGCACTTAAGTGCATCATTCGAGAAGCGACGATATTCAAGCCTGCTTTTTCAAAGCGTGAGTAAATTTCACCAATAACATTTTTTGCAACAGCATCAGGTTTGATGATAGAAAGAGTACGTTCAACAGCCATTTTAAACTCCGAAATATAAAGTGTATTAATAAATTAAATCGATAAGGATCAACTATTTAAGTTGCTACCTCTGGGTGCGGTATTCTAACGCTTGAGTCAGCTAATTACTAATACAGAACGGCGGTATTCCTACTTAGTAATGCTGTTTGTAAACGATACTATGCAGGCTGAAAATACCAAATAATTACTGACTAGACCTAATACTATGCCACTGGCTACAGGCTGGCTAAGCGGCCAACATATAATCACCATCGACCGCTATATAAGTTACCTGTGTCCATTGACCTCGGCTAATCTTTGAGTTTGGAACTAACACGGCCAAGTAATCTTCGGCTCGGCATAGAGTATAGCCTTCGCGCTTAGATAGCTTTTCTGCTAACACCCAAGCTCTGCGCCCGATTTGTGATTCGCGTAGTCTATTTTGTAATGGCTTTGCCGAAGCTCGTAAACGCGCATTGCGCTGTTTACGTTCAGCAACTGGTAGTTGTTTTTCATTTGGAATCCGCGCTGCTGGAGTACCGTTTCTCTGAGAGTATGAAAACACGTGAGGAAACGCAATATCCAATTCAACGAGCAAGTTCTGCGTATCTATATACTGCTCTTCAGTTTCTGTGGGAAAACCCACCATCACATCAGCACTCATCACCAACTGGGGTAATACCTCTCTCAATTTAGTAATCCTTTCACGCACATGATCGACATCGTAACGGCGTTTCATACGCTTTAATATGAGTGTATTGCCACTTTGTAAGGAAAGATGAATATGTGGGCAAATCCGTGGTTCGGATGCCATTAAGGCGATTAATCGATCGCTAATATGATGCGGGTCAATAGAACTGAGTCGAATACGAAACGCATTGTCAGACTTGTGTTCTAAGGCTAACAATTCAGTGAGTAAATCAACCAAATCAAAACGATTGTTAGCGGTTGCCAAATCCTCCCCATAAGAACCCAAATCTACGCCGCAAATGACTATTTCGGGGTAGCCATTTAAAACCAAACGTTGCACTTGGCGTTTTATTAAACTTGGTGAAAGAGACCGACTCGGCCCTCTGGCAACGTGGATAATACAGAACGTACAACCTTGATCACAGCCTTGCTGAATTTGCACAAAGGCTCTAGTTTGCGCTTCATAACCAGCCAACAATTCAGTTGGCAAGCTAAGGTGTTCATCTAAATCACCCACCATCACCGATGGTAATGAGCCTTGTTCCAGTTGAGGCAATAATTGATAGATATCAAGCTTACGATCATTGCCTAAAACTAAATCAACACCAGGAATATCAGCACAGGCTTGCGGATCCATCTGTGCGTAACATCCGGTAACAACCACTAAGGCTTCGGGGTTACGCTTAATTGCCTTACGAACCTCTTGGCGCGCTTGACGATCGGCTTCTTGAGTGACGGTGCAGGTGTTAATTAAATACAAATCAGCTTCAGCGGTATTTGCTACTAGCTGCCAATCATCGGTTTTTAGTGCTTCACCGATTAATTCAGATTCGTAGCTATTAACTTTACATCCTAATGTGGTGATCCCTACCCGCTTGCCCTTTGCGCTGTTTGGCAAAGTAGCTTTAGAGGCTTGAGCATCAGCGAGAGCTGAATTAGCAACATCGGTATCAGCTACACCAATAGATACACCAATTTGATCAAGTCCGATTTCAATATTTGCCATAAATCACGATCCAAAAAAACAAAAAGCGGCTATTGCCGCTTTTTGCTATCAATATGAACTTAAACTGATCAGTTATTTTACTAAATAGCGAATACCAAAACTAACCAATTTATTGTCGTTAAACGAATCTAGTGTGTCAGAGTCAGAGTCAAACACTCGACCTTCTATCAGCCACTGAAAGTTCGATTTACCAATATCGCCACCAACATGACCAAATAGAGACGCATCTGTAAAATCACTGTCGTCAATATTAAATGCACCGATACCACCACCGACAAAGATGCGCTCAGTTATCTTACGATCAATACCAATATCGATTGCAAGACTGTCTTCTGGGTATACATTACCTTCGTTAATGCCATTGCGATCTACATAGGTGGCCTGTGCAAAAAAGGAGGTCTTTGGATTAATTTCTCTCAGTAAGCCGGCTCGTAGACCTGTGATACCAGAGGTATCACGTACGTCTTCGCTCCAGGAAGTTTCAAATCTTGCGCGGGTCTCACTACCCACTAAGGCCCCAATAAATGGAATTAGAGCCAGTGCCTTAGCTGGTTCCACAACCGGTTCTTCAACCACCGGTGCTGGTGCAGCAACGACAGGTTTAGGTTGGCATGCTTCTGATGTATCCGGTCTAACTGATACTAAAGAAATATTACAACACGCCTTTGGAATTGCTATGTGATGAATTTGGCAATTAGAAGAAACGTCGACTTGAAAAGCTTCAAACGGCGCTCGACCTGCCCACTCTCGGTATGGCTTGGCAACGTATTGACCACGTACTTTGGCACTGGTCCAAGCAAAACGTGAGCCAACGTCGTAAGTGCGCTCCGTCAATTGTCCGTTCACTATTGCGTCTAGCAAATCACTACTTGAGCCTGACCAACCAGAATCGCGTACGATATCTGTGATCGCACCAGGATTTTTGGCAAAGAAATCACGCAATTCTTGAGCGGTTTCAACACCACCCAAGCAAACTGACTGCGAGGTTCCGATACGAGTCATTTTTGTATACTGCTGTGCTACGGCGACACTGCTTGCACTTACAGCAACAATCAGCGCTAACGCTAATTTAGTACTCAAACTTATTATTAGTTTCACTCTAAATACCCTCTTACTTGTATTTGTTTATATTATTTATTCAGATTCACGGCACTTACTATGTTCAATCTATGTT
>CAZHEL010000003.1:106564-112763 GCA_964531625.1 uncultured Gammaproteobacteria bacterium | reverse complement strand
CTATCCATTTTCTGTCGAAATTTGATAGGCACATCGCTAAAGCATGCTACAAGCAAGCTTTAATCAATGGGAGTGTATATTCTAAAGTGTTTTAAAGCTAAAAACACGATTATCTAAGATAAAGCCTATGAATCCTTGGTAATCTTTCTAAATTTAACAACTAATGCCTCTTTTCTATCAAAAATAAGGGACAAATTGTCTATTTTTACTTATTGCTCATTTTTCAGAGCAAAACTCTCTCCACAGCCACATTGATCCGTTGCTTTAGGATTCGAAAATTTGAATGTTTGATTCAAACCTTCTGATACATAATCTATTTGAGTGCCCGTTAGAATGGGTAAACTTTTGGAATCGACCACTACTTTCACATCAAATTGCTCAAATACAGTATCTTGTTCATCGATTTGCTGTGCAAAGTCCATAACGTAAGAATAACCAGAACAGCCTGACTCTTTTGCTGCAAAACGCAGGGCCATGGCACTATTCTTATTAATTTGATCAGCAATACGATCTGCTGCAGGTTTAGTTAAAGTAATCATTTTGCGTGTTTCTATCAATATATGCGCTCGGTATTAGCGCTAAACTTACATTCTTAAAATACTAGATTTATCCGACCCCATTATACCCTATCATTTCTCGCTAGGGGGTGATAACTCAATACAATCAACTTTTACTTCAGGCAAATCCATGCCTTTAGTATCAATGCCAGCAGCCTCAAGGCGATTTAATAAATCTCGGGAGTGAGCATCCATTGCTTGGATCTGTTCACATAAATTATGAATCGCCACCGCCACAGGATCATCGATAGAGGCTTTATGACCATAGGCCTCGAACTTACCGTTGAGCCGATTATACTCATCAGAGCCTACCTCATACGCGGGAATACCGACCACAGTGGCACCTTCACTGACGTCTTTAACCACTACCGAATTAGAGCCTATGCTGGCGCCATTGTTAACCGTAACAGGCCCAAGCACTTTCGCACCTGCACCAATAACCACACCATTTTTCAGGGTTGGATGTCGCTTACCTTTATCCCAACTAGTGCCGCCTAAGGTAACACCGTGATACAAAGTACAATCGTCCCCTATTTCAGCTGTTTCACCGATAACGACACCCATGCCATGGTCAATAAACAGCCTGCGCCCGATACTAGCACCTGGGTGAATTTCGATTCCGGTTAACCAACGAGATATATGCGAAATTAGTCTGGCCAGCCATTTCAAACCAATCTTCCAACAGCCGTGCGACAACCTATGAAACAAAATAGCATGCACGCCAGGGTAGGTCGTTATTATTTCAAACGAATGACGAGCGGCTGGATCTCGCTCAAAAACAATACTGATATCTTCTTTTATTCGATCAAACATACAATTGTTTAAACAGTTTATGACTGCATTTACACTGACGATTTAATTATCATCCAGTTTGCTTTGCATAGCCGACAATATACCACGCAAAATCTGAATCTCTTCTATTGTTAAGTCAGCTTTACTGTAAAGACGTGTAAGTTTGCGCATCAACAAAGTCGGTTGTGCTGTTTTAGTAAAATCTAAGGCCTCTAAAGTGTTTTTCAAGTGCATTAGATGGCCATCCAATTGTTTTTTTGTTGCTGCTTGTTGGCGCTTCTCAACACCCGTATTAATTTGCTCTTGCTGTTCGCTATCATTGGCTGATTGCTGCTGCGCTGACTGCAAAGCTGCTAGCGATTTAACTCGTAGTTCATAGGTAATAATTTGCACAGCGCTGGCCAGATTAAGAGAGCTATATTCAGGGTTGGCGGCGATACGAATTTGTGCCTGGCATAGATCCATTTCCTGATTAGTAAGGCCACTGCTTTCGCGGCCAAATAAGATAGCCAGCTGGTTAAACGTATCTTGATTTACATGGCTTATTGCCTGCTGAGCTGCTGCATGAGGATCAAGCGTCGGCCAGCTAACTTCACGGTCACGAACCGAAGTGCCGAAGACTTTAGTGCAATCAGCAATCGCCTCATCAATATGGTCAACTAACTGCGCCGCATCAAGCACGTCTTGGGCTCCAGCGGCACGCTTACTAGCTTCATAATGAGGATACTTTTTAGGATTAACCAACACTAAGTGCTGCAAACCCATGGTTTTCATGGCGCGCGCAACTGCGCCAATGTTGCCTGGGTGCGTTGGCTCAATTAATACGATCCGAATTTGCTTCATCAATACTAAATAACGAGTAAAAGTCTTAACTTGTATTCTATCTCAGCGTCCGATCAAGAGCTTCAATAATTATGTGGCTAATTAAGTGACCTGCAACTTTCATTATAGAGATAGCAAAGCTACAATCAGCCTTTGCTTTTTTACAATCGATACTCGGGAATTCTAAATGGAATCCAACCAAACTGCTGGCGCGTTAAACGTGGCCACTGGGGCCGCGCTTGAGGCCGGTAAAATCATCGCTCAAAACATCACTCAATTGGATCGAGTAAAAGTGACCAAAAAAAGCAGAACTGAAATGGTATCTGAGATCGACATTGTGGCCGAGAGAACCATCATTGCACTGCTCGATGAGGCCTACCCTGATTACAACGTCATTAGCGAAGAAGCTGGCGATCTTGGTCGTGACAGCGAATATTGTTGGATCATTGATCCTATGGATGGCACGCATAATTTCTTGCATGGCCATCCGCATTGCTGTGTATCAATTGCACTGAGGCATAAAAACGACATTATTGCGGCGGTTGTGTACGATGCTCTGCGCAATGAATTATTCTCCGCTCGCAAAGGCGCTGGAGCACAACTTGATGGACGGCGCATCCGAGTATCTGAGACCAGCAGGCTTGCTGACAGCCTATTATGTACTGGCTTTCCGTATCGCCAAGGCGCCGAAACAAAGTACTGGTTAAAAACTTTTGCCGCGTTGATGCCTCGTGCCCAAAGCATTCATCGCACTGGCTCTTCTATTCTAGATTTAGCTTACGTTGCCTGTGGGCGCTACGATGGTTTTTGGGAGCTAGGTCTTAAGGAATGGGATATTGCCGCCGGCTCTTTGTTAGTTCAAGAGGCCGGTGGTTTGCTTACCGATATCTCTGGCGGTATTAACCTATTCAAGTCAGGCAATATCATTGCTGGCACGCCCAAAGTTCATGAAAAACTCAATCATATGCTAAGTAACATCAAAGCATAATCCAATACTAGAGACTTAAACCGACCATAATAGTGAGCAAGGCCAACTCCTCTACCGCACAAACCCAGCACACGCCAATGATGCAACAGTATCTGCGCATCAAGGCGGACTATCCAGATACCTTGGTGTTGTATCGCATGGGTGATTTTTATGAGGTTTTCTATGGCGATGCCGAGCTAGCTGCGCGCCTCCTGAACATTACTCTTACGCAACGCGGCAAATCCAATGGCGAACCAATTCCTATGGCGGGAGTACCCTACCATAGTCTGGATCAGTACTTAGCGAAACTAGTTAAATTGGGCCACTCAGTTGCCATTGCAGAACAGATAGGCGATCCCGCTACCAGTAAAGGCCCTGTAGAACGCAAAGTGGTGCGCGTGGTCACACCAGGTACATTGGTTGAAGACAGCTTGTTAGACGAACGATCTGACAATATCCTGGCGGCCGTTTATGAACGCGACGGCATTTATGCTATCGCCTCTTTAGAATTATCATTGGGGCATTTTAGAGCGCAACAAATTGACAGCTTGGAGCAAGTTTATTCCGAACTGCAACGCTTACAACCAGCGGAACTATTGCTACCTGAACAAAATTCTCCTCTCGCGCAAGAGACACATAATATCCAAACTCGCTCGATACCAAATTGGTATTTTGATTTTGATGTAGCGAATGAACTGTTGTGTCGCCAATTCGACACTAAGAACCTAGTCGCCTATGGCTGCCAAGACTTCCCAACTGCCGTCAGTGCTGCCGGTGCGCTATTGCAATACACCAAAGATATGCAATACGATGCCATGCCGCACATCAATGATTTCAGTATTGCGCAAAAAAGTGACTTCCTCATTATTGACGCGGCAAGTCGGCAAAACCTGGAGATAGAAACCAATCTTTCAGGTGGCCGTGAATTCACTCTAGTTGCGCTCATGGATCAATGTGCTAATCCAATGGGTGCACGTTTATTACGACGCTGGTTGCACGGCCCTATTACCGACCGAGCACAAATTGCCGAACGTCAACTGGCGGTCGAAGAGTTAATTAATCAGCTCGATCAAACCTCAATCCATAAGCTACTTAAACGCTGTGGTGATGTTGAGCGCATAATGACTCGCATTGCGCTCAACAGCGCGCGACCAAGAGATCTGGTACGCCTAAGAGAGGCCTTACATTGCCTACCTGCGCTACGCAATGATCTAAATAAGGCTCAATCAGATCGATTGCGAGAGCTAGCCGACCGACTAGGTCCTTTTGATGAGGCTCAAGCGCTATTAGACTCAGCTATCTTAGAAGAACCTGCTGCGGTAATTCGTGATGGCGGCGTTATTCGCCCCGAATTTGATAAGGAGTTTCAAGAACTGTATACCTTGAGTAAAAACTCTGGTGAATTTTTGATTGATCTGGAACAGCGCGAACGCGAACAAACAGGTGTTAGTACCCTTAAAGTTAAATACAATCGCGTGCATGGTTTCTACATTGAAGTAAGTAAAGCGCAGGCAGCATCGATGCCAGAACACTATGTGCGCCGCCAAACATTAAAAAATGCAGAGCGTTTTATTACCGAAGAACTAAAAGAATACGAAGACAAAGTATTAAGTGCTCGCGAAAAAGCACTGGCCAGAGAAAAGTTTTTATATCAAAGCGTAATGGATCGCCTGCAAGAAGATTTAGTTGCCATTCAAGCCATGGCGCAAGCCTTAGCGCAATTAGACGTGCTCAGTAATTTCGCAGAAAGAGCCGTTAGCCTCAATTTTTGTAAACCAAACTTGGTGGACGACGCTGGGATCAGTATTCAAGAAGGTCGTCATCCGGTGGTAGAAGCCAACCAGTCATCACCGTTTATCGCCAATGATTTGGATTTAAATGACGCAACTAAAATGCTCGTAATCACCGGCCCGAATATGGGTGGTAAAAGTACCTATATGCGTCAAAATGCCTTGATAGCATTGCTCGCCTACACCGGCAGCTTTGTGCCCGCCAGTAAAGTTACTTTGGGCCCGATTGACCGTATATTCACGCGAATCGGCGCGGCTGATGATCTGGCTGGTGGCCGTTCTACTTTTATGGTTGAAATGACCGAAATGGCTAATATTTTGCGCAATGCTACGCCCAATAGCTTAGTGCTGGTAGATGAAATTGGCCGCGGCACCAGCACTTATGACGGCCTCTCATTGGCTTGGGCATGCGCGCTTGATTTAGCCCAGCGCCTCAAAGCTTTTAGTTTGTTTGCTACTCATTACTTTGAAATCACCGAATTAGCCGAACCGTTGAGTAGCGTCAATAATGTGCACCTCGATGCAGTTGAACATGGCAATAGCATTGTATTTATGTATCACGTAAAAAGTGGCCCTGCTAATCAAAGCTATGGCATCCAAGTAGCGCGCTTAGCTGGTTTACCCGATGATGTTTTAAAGACAGCGCAAGAGAAACTCAGGGGCTTAGAGTCGCAGCAAACGCTACAGAGCAAGGATTCGCCGCAATCGAGTATCAACTTTGATTCACCAGAAACCATGAGTATTGTCGAGCAAGAACTACTAAGACTAGACCCAGACCAATTATCGGCGCGGCAAGCGCTAGATCTGATTTACCAACTAAAATCAAAGGTAAAATAACTAACGGCCAAGAGAACGTTTATCTCAATTGATTTAACTATCGCGAACGCATAAAATACGCCGCTGTTAAAGGCTGATGGCAGTGACTTTTCGGAGATTAAAATGACCTATGTAGTTAAAGAAGAATGCATTAAGTGTAAATACACCGACTGCGTTGAAGTGTGCCCAGTGGATTGTTTTCACGAAGGCCCTAACTTTTTGGTTATTGACCCTGAAGAATGCATAGATTGCAGCTTATGCGAGCCGGAGTGCCCAGTAAACGCTATTGTGGCTGACGATGATTTAGAGCCACAGGATGAACATTACTTGGAATTGAATGAAGAATTGTCGGCTATTTGGCCGGTAATTGCTGAGAAGAAGCCTGCCCCTGAAGATGCCGATGAGTGGGCCAACAAAGAAGGTAAGTTGAAACTGCTAGAGCGGGAATAGACTGC
>CAZHEL010000003.1:103943-106464 GCA_964531625.1 uncultured Gammaproteobacteria bacterium | reverse complement strand
ATGAGTGGGCCAACAAAGAAGGTAAGTTGAAACTGCTAGAGCGGGAATAGACTGCAAGAGCGGGAATAAATCTAGCAAGTATAAAAAAAGGAGCCGATTGGGCTCCTTTTTTGTGAATTCACAGCGCAAGGCTAAGCTTGGGCTTAGCCTTCCAAACCAAAAGTCTTGATAAGGTCTGCCGCTGGTACAAAACCAGGCGCCACCGTGCCGTCATCAAAAATAATAGTAGGTGTACCGCGAACGCCCACTTCTTGACCTAACTTATAAGTTTCTGCTATCGGGTTTTCGCATTTTGCGCTGGCCACTTTCTTACCAGCCTTAGCTGATGTCAATGCCGTTCTTTGATCATCGTTACACCAAACCGACTCATATTTCGCGAAACTATCAGAGCCGATACCGGCGCGCGGAAAAGCCAGATAACGAACTTGAATGCCAGCCGCATTTAATTCTGGCACTTCATTGTGTAATTTTCGGCAATAGCCACAATCGATATCAGTAAATACAGTGATATAACGTTTTGGATCTTCTGGGCCAAATACGATCATTTTTTCAGGACTCAGCTCAGCGATCACAGTCGCCATGCGCTCTGAATTTGCTTTTTCACCTAAATTGACTTTATCAGCGGTATTGTACAAATCACCTAATAATACGAAGTCTCCGTCTACATAGGCAAAGGCATAACTGCCTTGAATCTGCATCCGATAAACGCCCTTAGCAGGCGAAGCAATTATCTCAGCCTCGCTTGCTTGTGGAATCATTTTGCTTAATTCAGCACGGACTTTGGCAATATCTTCTTGTGTATCAGCATGAGATGTAGAAGAAAATGCGATGACCGCAGCAAAAATTGCCGAAATTAGAATAACGATAGGGAAAATTGTGTTTTGTTTCATAATCAATAGCTGGTTTTTATTATAATCAATTATTTTAAAGTGATTTCTTAACATATAGGTACAAGTATAAAGTATAAATAATCTTTTTTAACTGCATATTTAACAATAATACATCATTTTATTAGCTATAAAACAAGCACCAATCTGCTCTAATGTAGTAAAATAATGCGGAATAATTAATAATAAAAATGTTTTAACACCTTCATACACAATTTAGACCTTTGTGTAACCATGGTTATTACTTGTGATTTGTAAAACTTTGTCTCTGCCAATCAAAACACTGTGCGTGTTGTACATGATGTTCAATAGCCTTGCTATTGGCAGTAATGCTATGGCGGCTGTGTATGTGTATGAACTACCCGATGGGTCAAAACTAATTACGGATCAAAAGGTCCGCAAAAAAGGTCATTCGCTTAAGCGAAGCTATACCACCAGACCGTATCGCTCTGGTGGTTCTAAGGGTCCATACTACGCCAAAGCAATTAAATCGCAGTACGATGCATTGATCGTAAATACGGCGCTAAAGTATGATTTAGAGCCGTCTTTTATCAAGGCCATGATTCATGTTGAATCGGCTTTCGATCGTTATGCCGTATCATCTGCTGGTGCTATGGGACTAATGCAATTAATGCCTGCAACCGCCGCGATTTACCAACTCAATCAAGATCAGTTTGATCCCAGACGGAATATTGAGGCTGGAGTACGACATATGAAAGAGCTTTTAGCGCGCTATGACAGTGATAAACATCTTTCATTAGCAGCTTATAATGCGGGCGAAGGCGCGGTGGCTAAATACGAAGGAATTCCACCCTATCCTGAAACCACAGCTTACGTTAAAAAAGTGCTTAAACTCTATGATTTGTATAAGAAAGAGATCTGAAAATCTTTTTAAGGTACTTTGTAAGCTTGTAGTCAAAACTCGCAATTTAATGCGACTCCTGGTTTAAGCTTTTAGTCTTAACTTATGAATTCGCCGACGCTGCATTTTTACTTCGATTACATTTCTCCCTTCGCGTATTTTGCTTGGATTCGCACTCAAGAGTTAAGCCAGAATTACGACGTCAAAATTCAAATCCATCCAGTGGTGTTTGGCAAGCTACTGGATCATTGGGGACAACTTGGCCCAGCCGAAATTACACCCAAACGCGAATGGTTACTTAAATACTGCAATAGATATGCCAAGCTTAATAATATCGAGCTGCGCGGCCCCAAACTGCATCCATTCAACCCTTTGCCAGCATTGAGGTTATCGTTATTAGAGGTAGCCGGTGATCGGCAACAGCAGGTTGTTTCTGCTATTTATGAGGCTGGCTGGTCGCATGGCAAAGATATCAGTAGTACATCAGAGCTGATCGACGTTTTAACTGCAAACGGTTTTAGCGAACATTATTTAACAGAGGCAATGAATAGTGTCGATGTAAAGACTGCCCTTAAACAACAAACACAAGACGCCATTAATCGCGGTGTCTTTGGAGTTCCAACCATCATTATTGATGATGAGCTATTTTGGGGTAACGATCAATTCGAGCACATCGCCTTGTACTTAGAAGGAGAAGACCCATTAGACCAAGAAGCGCTTACAGCAGGCTTGGCAAGAAAGCGCGGCATTGATAGGAAAAAAATCCAATCGG
>CAZHEL010000003.1:75060-103843 GCA_964531625.1 uncultured Gammaproteobacteria bacterium | reverse complement strand
TAAACAGCCCTGAGCCGTTTTTAATCAGTACCCTTAAATAATTCTTTATTTATCCTGCCAAACTGGACTTCGTTTTTCTACAAAGGCACCGATACCCTCTTGCGCATCATGCGCCAACATATTGTCAACCATTACCTTTGATGCAAAGTCATAAGCGTCAGACAAAGACATTTCACTTTGTTGATAAAAGGCCGTTTTGCCAGTTGCGATGGCCAAGCTCGACTTTGATGCAATCTTTTGTGCCAACTCGATAGTAACGTCATTTAACTGATCAGGTTCAACAGACATATTGACCAAGCCTATCTCAGACGCTCTACTGGCACTGACCATATCACCTGCTAACAACATTTCCATAGCATGTTTTTTCGAAACATTGCGAGACAAGGCGACCATGGGTGTGGAGCAAAACAATCCAATATGCACGCCGGGTGTACTAAATTTAGCGCTATCGGCTGCTACCGCCAGATCGCAACTTGCAACCAGCTGACAACCTGCCGCTGTGGCAATACCTGTTACCTGCGCAATCACAGGCTTGGGATTATTAACAATACTCTGCATCATTGCTGCGCATAGTTTCATTATTTTCGCGAAATACTCACGGCCATTATCTGGCGCCTCACGACCAGCCGTTAATTCTTTTAAATCATGCCCGGCACAAAATGCCGGCCCGTTGGCAGCTAATACAATGACTCGCACCTCAGGGTTGATAGCACTAGATGCCAACACTTGTGTTAGCTCGTTTAGCATGGCCTCTGATAAAGCGTTACGCTTAGTAACATCATTAAGGGTTAACTTAAGTACTCCCCCATCAATACGTTCTTGTAACAATATATCGCTATTAGGATTTGTATTCGCATTCATAAGCTAGCCTTTTTCTTTAAGATTAATTAGATATGATCAGAGTAAGTCGTAATGAAAATCAATTTAAGATACCACTAGTGTCTTTTTGGGATCGAAAAAAGTCGCTCCACAACACCGGCATTGAAACCTACTATCCGCGAAATTCACCTGCAATTCAGTGCCAATTTCCACAAGCTCGATTTTCACTATCGCTAAAGCAATATTACACTCTAAACGAGGAGAGTAAATAGCCGAGGTGACAGATCCAACTTGATCACTATTTAGATACTGGCCAAAAACGAGTTTAGGTGCACAAAGAGCCGTTGTGCCTATTTTGGCGGTATTGAGAGTTAGGGTTTGTCTGTTTTGTGACTATAATTTTGCTATTTGAACCGTAGCGCTTTGATTCAATGTGATTTCAATAAGGGTGGACTTATATTTGCCTTAGCAATTGCTGCATAACTTTAATGCAACGCTGCTGATATTCACCACCAAAAAGATTGTAGTGGTTCAGTAAATGGTAAAGATTATAGTAATCCTTACATAGCGCGTAAGCTTGCTGATCTATTGAAGCGCTTTCGAAATACGCGGCAAAACAGTCGGCAGAGAATCCGCCAAATAATTCCATCATGGCTAGGTCTACTTGACGATCCCCAAAGTATAGAGCAGGATCATAAATAACAGGGGTGCCGTCATGTAAAGCAGCGGCATTACCACCCCATAAATCTCCATGCAACATTGATGCTTTAGTGTCATCTGCGGAAAACACAGCTGGAGACTTTTCAATGAGTTGCTCGCCTAAGTCTAGCAACAAAGCATCACAAGCGTTTGCTTTGGCCAATCGCAATTGCGGGGTCAAACGATTATTGATCCAAAACTCATGCCAACTCAAGTGTGGTGAGTTCAGCTGCGGCGTCGTTCCAATGGTGTTATCGGTTTGCCAACCAAACTCCGCTTGTGTGCAATCATGCATGGCGGCTAACTGTCGACCAAAAGCTTGATCATCTCGCGATGAGCCTAGTTCGAGATACGTCAGCACTAAATAGCTACCGTGATCAGTTTGTCCATACAACACCACTTCAGGAACACCTATTGTGTTGGACGCACGAATTAGGGACAGTGCCTGCGCTTCGGCACGAAACATCTCATGGGCGGAATCTGCTGAGTTAGTTTTTATAAAATATTTCGCGCCATCGGTGGTTTCCAAACAAAAGCTATCATTAATATCACCCCCTTCTACTCGCCGCACCGACGATGAAACTAAGTCGGTGCCAACTTGATGCTTAAACTGTTCGGCGATTTGATTCCATTGATGCATAGGCCTTTATCTTTAAAGCTGGTAAATTTAAAACTCCTAAATATCATTTAGTTGATCTTAGGTCTAACTATTTTTTGCTTGGCTACTTTATCCCACTGAAAGGCGAGCTTCTTTCATCAGGTTTTTCATATTTAAAACCGCCGCGTGCATTCCGCTCATTGACGCACGAGCTACAATGGCATGACCAATATTCAAACATACGATTTCAGGAATTGCAGCAATGGCCTGTACATTTTGATAATGCAGCCCATGACCCGCATTTACTTGCATGTCTAAAGAGTGTGCCATTGTGGCGCCTGATTGCAAACGCCTTAGTTCTAAGTCTTGTTCTTTGTCGGAACAGGCGGCATACCTTCCTGTATGCAACTCTACAATATCCGCTGCGACTTTTTTGCTGGCTTCAATCTGCGCAGGATCTGGATCAATAAACAAAGAGACCTTAACACCTGTGCTTTGCAACTCTTTGACATATGGCTTGAGAGCCGCTATCTGACTGACAACATCCAAACCACCTTCGGTGGTCAATTCAGCACGTTTTTCTGGAACTAGGCAACATTCATAAGGCTTAACATCTTTAGCTATAACTAGCATTTCGTCAGTGGCCGCCATCTCTAAGTTCATCGGTAGCGCTACCTCACTCTTAATATTATGTACGTCGTAATCTTGGATATGGCGGCGATCTTCTCGCAGGTGTACTGTCACCCCATCAGCACCGGCCTGGCGTGCTATATCTGCCGCTAACTTGGGATCAGGGTAGTCGACACCGCGCGCCTGTCTAATAGTAGCAATATGATCGACATTAACACCCAGTTGAATTGTCTTATGGTCATTCATATTCAAATGTATTGCTGAGTAAAATATTAAAGGGTGCTATACCGATTTAGGGAAAAATAATTCTCGACTAACGATCTTTTTACTGCCTAAGGTTTGACTTAATATATCACGCATAAGGTGTTTGCCTAAGGCAGAATTGGCCGACTTTTTCTCACTCATACTTAGGATTAACTGACCAGAAATTGCCGTAGCTTGCGACGTATATACCGGCACAAAACCTTGATTTGCTTGAAAATGATAATAGCCAGTTGGGTCTATCGGTGTTTTTCCATCGGCTTGGTATTCAAAGCTAATTTCATAACCTGTTTCCTTCATCATCTTTTGTTCAAAGTCACGTAAAGCATCGCCCAAATTATCATCAGAGTTGGTCGAGTTAAGAGCCATAATGGCAATGTGATAATCCTTGAAGAGTTGTTTGTGAGGATCATATCTATGCAGAAAGTTAACGATCAATTCATTGCAATAAAAACCGCAGACCAAAGCATCTCCTCGCAACTCATGATCAATTAGATTGAATACTGACTGATCGATTTCAGCCGAAGTTAAAGTCGGAATTTCACCCTTACCAGACCAACTTAATAACACGGGTTGAAACGGCAACAACACTCCTTTTAACTGCGACTTTATACGCCGAGCACCTTTCGCCATCAAAGCTAGACGTCCATAGTCACGACTAAATACCTCAACAATCCAAGAGGTTTCACTGTACGGGCGATTTATCAGGATATAGGCTGGTTGCTGATGTACTCGCATAGTTTTGAAATCACACCCTTAAAAAAGATCTTCATCATAGCCCAGACTGGACAAATCACGAGCATTGTCGGACCAACCGCTGCGAACTTTAACAAATAATTCTAAAAATACTTTCTTTTCTAATAGGTGTTCACAGTTGCGGCGAGCGGCGGTACCAATATTCTTTAGAGACTCTCCTTTCTTGCCGATCACCATGGCTTTGTGCGAGTCTTTCTCAACCCAAATATCAGCGCCAATTTGAGCTTTTGTCTGACTTAAATCAAACTGAGTGACTTCTACAGCGGTTGCATAGGGTAATTCATCACCCAAACGACGAAACAATTGCTCTCTTACTAACTCGGACACCAAAAATCGAAAGCTGCGATCGGTAATTTGATCCTCGTCAAAACCTGCCTCTTGATGCGGCAGACGTTCTGTTAACACGCTCATAAGCGTATCGACATTGCCAATACTTTTACTCACCGCCGATATTGGCACGATGGCAGCAAAATCATATAACTTTGACGACTCTTCGATGAGTGGCAACACTTCGTTAACCGACTTCAATTTGTCTATTTTATTAATCACCAACACCACTGGCGTTTTAATATCTTGCAGTGCTTGCAACACCAGTTGGTCAGACTCAGTCCATCCAGCCGCAGTGATTAATAAGCAAACCACATCTACCCCATCAATACTTGAGATAGCGGTTTTATTAATTATCTTATTAATAGTTTTACGGTTAGATTTTTTAACTAGCGAATGAATGCCAGGCGTATCCACAAAAACTATTTGCTTATCCGAATCGGTATGAATGCCTAAGATACGGTGCCGAGTGGTTTGCGGACGATGCGATGTAATACTAATTTTTTGCCCTATGATGCGATTAATCAGTGTTGATTTACCAACATTGGGCTTACCAATAACGGTAACAAAACCAAAACGAAAAGAGTCTTCCACTTTAGTTTCTCTTGGTCTTGTTAACTTTGTTTTGCGCTAAAAATTCATTAAGCACTTTTTCAGCTGCCAGCTGTTCGGCCAATCGGCGTGAACCTGCAGTAGATCGACTGGATATATGTGATTCGGCAAGCGTGCATTCTACAGTGAAACTTTGATCATGCTGCTCACCCTCGGTTTTAACAATTTTGTACAGCGGTAATTCGAAACCCATTTTCTGCATGGTTTCTTGTAATCGACTTTTACTGTCTTTGAAATTTTCACGTCCAGAGATACCATTAAAATGATCTTTGAAGTGCTTATAAATGAATCGTTTGGCAGCTGCTAAATCTGCATCGAGATAAATAGCACCAATCAAACTTTCAACAGCGTCAGAGAGTATTGAATCGCGATTAAAGCCACCGCTTTTAAGCTCACCCTCACCCAAGATCAAGTATTTACTAAGACGTAATTCTCGCGCAATATCGGCTAAGGTTTCTTTACGCACTAAACTGGACCGCATGCGGCTTAGCTGGCCTTCAGTGACATCTACAAAGTTAGCGTATAGCCATTCGGCAACTACAAAACCTAGAATACTGTCTCCCAAAAACTCTAAGCGTTCATAATTATTAGCGCCTTTGCTGCGATGAGTTAGCGCAAGTTTAAGAAGGCTTGAATCGCAAAACTCGTAGTCGAGATTGCGCATTAAGGCGGCTTGGTTATCCATGCAATCGAAAAGATCAATAGCTAAATAAATTTGCGATCGCGTAGAAAAGGTAGTTGCCGAAGAAACTACTTATTTCTCACAGTTACCATCTAAATCGCATTCGATAGTGGTATCAAATTTAGCCTTAATACTTAGATTAAAAAACAACGGTATCTCTCGTGCGTAATCAGCAACCAATGTGAAGTTATTTCTACTACGATTCATTTTGAGATCAGTCTTATAATTCAATAAGCCATGGGATCCATCTAAATACAATTGGTCATCTATCTTACGGATAACCTTAGACCTTGTGACTGTGCGCAAATCAATTTCGTCTAGACTTAGATACATGGCGTTTTTAATGTTTTCATTAGCCGAATACACTGGTACAAGTTGCATGCCCACATAAGCAAAAAACATAATCACGGAGAGCGTGAAAGCCAAGCTCCAAAACGTCCAGCCCTGTTGTTTACCAAAATTCTTAGGTTGTTTAATTATTTTCATCGTAATGCCCTCTGTGGATCATTTTATTATTATTAGTGTTAACTGCTTGGTTGCGACAAAGCCGAGGTGACTACAGGTTGCGCTTGAATATCAGCACCAACACGGGACAGCTTTACTCCGCCACCTTTAACTGTATCCCAGTGAAACCAGATAAAAAATGCTTTACCAATAATATTTTTATCTGGAACTAGTCCCCAACTGCGGCTATCTGCGCTATTGTCACGATTGTCACCCATAACGAAATAATGTCCATCTGGGACAACTAACTTACCCTTGCGGCCTCTATTTGCAGCATAATTATTAAAGAGTACAGAATACTCTACCATCTCGCCCGCCATCTCTCCACCATTACCCGTAGTTTCAGAGGCGATGGACTGATTAAACAAAGCCAGCGAGCGAGTCTCACTGAAAGGAGTATAGGTACCTTGTGACTCAGTGGTAATGCTCTGCCCATTGACAAATAAATCATTACCACGATATTCGATTTCATCGCCAGGCAAGCCAATCATGCGTTTTATATAACTGATTTTATTTTGCGGTGGATGGCGAAACACCACAATATCTCCACGGTCTGGGTCATTAAGTTCAATCAGCTTATTGTGCAAAATAGGCAGCCGAACACCATAAGTAAATTTATTGACCAAAATAAAATCGCCGATCTCAAGGGTCGGTAACATAGAACCAGAGGGAATACGGAACGGCTCTGCAATGAATCCACGCAATAAAAACACCAAAAGTAAAACTGGGAAAAAGGACCTTGCGTAATCCAAGTACCATGGCTCAGGATACCTTTCTGCCAATTGCGGCGCGGCATAACGGCAAACGGCAATGATTAGACCTGTTACGCACACTAAAGAAAATAGAATTATCTCAAACATAGATCACTATTCCCCAGAAGTTTTCAATACGGCCAAAAAGGCTTCTTGAGGTATTTCTACAGAACCAATTTGTTTCATACGTTTTTTACCTTCTTTTTGTTTTTCTAATAGTTTTCGTTTGCGCGATAAATCACCACCATAACATTTGGCGGTTACGTTTTTCCGCAAAGCTTTAACGGTCTCGCGAGAGATTATTTTAGCACCAATCGCGGCCTGTATGGCTACATCGAACATTTGTCGAGGTATTAACTTACGCATGCGTTTAACCAATTCGCGACCGCGATAGATAGACTGCTCTCGGTGTACCAATATGGCCAATGGGTCAACGGCATCCCCGTTAATCAACACATCAACCTTGACCATATCTGTGGCTCGATATTCTTTAATACTGTAATCCAGCGAGGCATAGCCACGGCTGACCGATTTCAAACGATCAAAAAAGTCCATTACAACTTCATTCAACGGTAGCTCAAAGTGCAACATCACTTGACGGCCTAAATACTGAATATTTTTCTGAATCCCACGCTTTTCCATACACAGCGTCATTACTGCACCGATATACTCTTCCGGCATCAACATATTGGCATCAATTATCGGTTCACGAATTTGCTCAATCTTAGATAGGTCTGGCAAAGCCGATGGGTTATCCACTTCAATAACTTCACCACTCTTTAGCTCAACTTCGTAAACAACAGTAGGTGCGGTGGTTATAAGGTCGATATCGTATTCTCGCTCTAGGCGCTCTTGAATGATTTCCATATGTAACATGCCCAGAAACCCACAACGAAAACCTAAACCAAGGGCGTCTGATACTTCTGGGTCATACACTAATGACGCATCGTTTAAACTTAGTTTACCTAAGGCATCGCGAAACGAATCATAGTCCGCTGAGTTAATAGGATAAAGGCCCGCAAATACTCGCGGCTGCACTTCTTGAAAACCATCCAAGGGTTGTTCTAATCCGTGCTTGGCAAAAGTGATGGTGTCGCCCACCTTGGCACCGGTGATATCTTTAACACCGGAGATCAAATAGCCCACCTCACCAACCAACAATTCATCTTGTGGTTGACGCTTAGGCGTAAACACACCCAAATCTTCCACACCGTATTCAATACCACTGGACATCATTTTTATTCGATCCCGTTTGCGAATACGCCCCTGCACTACTTTTATCAAAGAGACCGTGCCGAGATAATTATCAAACCACGAGTCCATAATTAATGCCGATAAAGGTGCATCTACATCACCCTCGGGGTCTGGCGCTGGCAATTCAGCTACGATTTGTTCTAATAATTCTTCTACGCCCGCACCGCTTTTGGCACTCACGTGCAATGCACCGGAACAGTCTATGCCAACCACATCTTCAATTTCTTCACTTACCCTATCCACGTCGGCTGCCGGTAAATCAATCTTGTTCAATACCGGTATTACTTCTAAACCTAAATCTACCGCGGTATAACAATTGGCCACTGTTTGTGCTTCTACACCTTGCGAAGCATCAACCACCAATAGCGCCCCCTCACAGGCGGTTAATGAACGCGATACTTCATAAGAAAAATCCACGTGCCCCGGTGTGTCAATCATATTCAGTTGATAGACCTCGCCATCTTTAGCGGTATATTTTAGAGCCACACTTTGCGCTTTGATGGTAATCCCGCGTTCGCGTTCAATATCCATTGAATCGAGAACCTGCTCCTCCATTTCACGATCGCTCAAACCACCACAGACATGAATAAATCGATCCGCTAGAGTTGATTTACCATGGTCGATATGGGCAATGATAGAAAAGTTTCTAATTTTCGAAATATCGTGCGGCATGTAGTTTACTTAACTAATCAAATTTTGCGCTTCGTATGGCGCGAGATGCTTTAAAAAAAACTATTAAAAACAGAACTTTAGTTATTTTTCTTAAAAATCGGCTATAAACGCGCTAGTTTATCAAAAGCCCCTCTCAAAAACTCAAATTTATGTATAGTTATGCGACTATTTACAAACATCCACGCTGTCGTCATTAGAGCCTAAAGACAGACTTAAAGACGATAAGCTATACTCACCAAACCTGTATTCCACGAAGTAAAATAATGAGTAATTTTATCTCAGATGTATTAATTGTTGGCGGCGGTGCTGCCGGTTTAAGTTTAGCATTGCGACTTTCGCAAGATGAAAATATAAAGATCACCATACTTTCTAAACGAGAACTCACCGAAGGGTCTAGTCTTTATGCACAAGGTGGTATTGCCGCTGTGTTAGATGAAGATGATAAATTCCAAATGCATATCAACGACACTCATACCGCCGGTGCGGACTTGTGTAACGATGACGCGGTTCGCAGAGTAGTTGAGGGTGCGCCTGCGGCAATTAATTGGCTAATCGAAAAGGGAGTTAAATTCACCTTAGAAGACGGCGCTGAGTACGATGGCGTTGATGGAAGCGCTACCCAAACGAAAGGCGAGGCTTATCACCTAACTCGCGAAGGTGGCCATTCACATAGGCGTGTTATCCACGCCAAAGACGCTACCGGTTACGAAGTAGAAACCACACTGGAAAAGCATGTTCGCGCGCTGCCCAATGTAACGATACTGGAAAAACATATTGCGATTGACCTGATTACCTCACAAAAACTGAGTGGTCGCACCGACTCGCGCTGCTTTGGCGCCTATGCCTTAGACATAGAAACCGGGGTCGCTAAAACTTTTGCCGCACATGCAACGGTGCTTTCTAGTGGTGGCGCATCAAAGGCTTATCTATATACTACTAACCCTGACACCTCTACCGGTGATGGCATCGCCATGGCTTGGCGCGCGGGTTGCCGTATCGCCAATATGGAATTCGTACAGTTCCACCCTACTTGTCTGTATCACCCTTACGCTAAGGGATCATTGATTTCAGAAGCGGTGCGTGGTGAAGGCGGATTATTGCGCTTACCGAATGGCGAACGCTTTATGGACCAACATCATGAGCTGGCGGAATTAGCTCCGCGCGATATTGTCGCCAGAGCAATCGATTACGAAATGAAAAAAGGTGGCTTCGATTCGGTTTTTCTGGATATCAGTCATAGAGAACCTGAATTTATTTTGGATCATTTTCCTAACATTGCCGAAAATTGCAAAAAGTATGGCTATGACATGACCAGTGAGCCAGTGCCAGTGGTACCGGCCGCTCACTATACCTGTGGCGGCATTAAAACCGATTTACGTGGACGCACTGATTTAAAACGTTTATACGCAGTAGGAGAAAGCAGCTGTACTGGCTTGCACGGTGCCAACCGCTTGGCCAGCAATTCTTTGCTAGAGTGCTTAGTAATCGCGGAATCGGCCGCTGAAGATATAGGTCAGCGCCTAAGCAAAGCTCGAACTAATTTGCCGAAGCTACCAGAGTGGGACGAAAGCAAGGTTAACGACCCCGATGAGCAGATCGTTGTGTCACACAACTGGGATGAGTTACGGCGCTTTATGTGGGACTACGTGGGCATAGTGCGCACTAATAAACGCCTGGAACGCGCATTGAATCGAGTCAATCTGCTACAAGAAGAGATCGTTGAGTATTACGGTAATTTCCGAGTCAATAACGACTTAATTGAGCTACGCAATCTGGTTACTGTAGCGAAATTGACCATCGAATGCGCACTGAGTCGCAAAGAAAGCCGAGGTTTGCATTTCACTACGGACTAGCCTGAAATTCGTAATCACGAGATGGATACCATTTTGACGCCAAACAATTTCGTAAATCACCCTCCTATCAACGATTGGGAATAAGCTAAATAGTTACAGATATATCTATTAAAACCTTTATTTAATGTACACCATAACTTAAAATTATAATACTTTAGTTGCTTAGCTGGCAACGATACCGCTACCCAGCCTCACGAATTCATGCAAGACCCACTGTCTAGAATAGATTTAAACCTATTGGTTGCTTTTCAGGTTTTAATGCAAGAGAAAAACGTAACGCGAGCCGCCGAGCGCTTGTTTGTTACACAACCAGCAATGAGTAAAACGTTAAATCGTTTACGCAATATGTTAGATGATGAACTATTTGTGAGGTCGTCGCATGGACTGACTCCAACTCCTAAGACTCTCGAACTGGAAAAACCAGTCAATGAAATATTGAGTCAATTGACCAACTTAATGGTGACAAACCAAGAATTTAATCCGGCAAATTCTACAGCAACTATTTCATTAGCAACCTTAGGCACATCGGCCAGTGTGGGCTTCCCTAAATTTATAAACAAGTTGCGCCAAGAAGCACCACATGTTCTGTTGCTTAGTCAAAATATTGACCGACGATGGGAAGAACGTTTGCGATCTGGTAGTTTAGATTTTGCAATCGTCGCAAAAAGTAAATTTAGCGACGATTTTATTACGCATAAACTAATGGACATAAGGCCAGTGCTGTACATGCGCAAAGATCATCCATTGGTGGATGTAGAAGAAATCAGCCTAGAACAACGCCGTAAATACCAACATATGGCGATTTATTTTCCAAATTTTGAGACAACCCGCGAAGAATTCAAAAAACTGTTCGCATCTTTTGGAATTTCGTCCAACGTGCCATTTCTTAGTACCAACTTGATGATGTGCCTTGAGACCCTTCGGGTCACGGACATGTTAATGATTGCCTCTGATCGCTTAGTGGAATCCAGTTTGGTTAGTGATAACTTTGTATATAGACCGTTAGAGAGTCTGATTAATCTAAAGATAGACACACTGTCTTTGGTTCAACATGTACGTACAGAAAACTCACCCATCCATAATTATCTAACTCAGCTCATGGTTGATAGCTTCCATCAAAATCCTGAGGTTCAATCCGATTGAACTATGGGAGCCAGCCTAAAGCCCTGACAAGACTTTTAATTTATTGATGATATTTAAAACCCCCGCATCCTCGGGGGTAGACTTACCAAACAACCAATCCATAATAATTGGATCTTGTACTTCAAGCAGTCTCTCAAAGGCAAAATGCTCTTGGTCGTTTAAGTGTGCGTGTTCGGTGTCTAAAAAGCGTGTTAAAAGCACATCAAGCTCTCGCACTCCTCGCCGGCAACGCCAAACCAACTGACTTCTGTTTAAGCGTTGATTTGCCATGCGCAAAGCACGATCCGCGCCGTACTGAAAAAGGCGACTAATTTTAAACCGAACGCTCGGCGATCATTTTTTTGATCTCGCCAATTGCTTGACCCGGATTTAGACCTTTAGGGCATGTATTTGTGCAATTCATAATGGTATGACAACGATACAATTTAAAAGGATCTTCCAGTTCTTCTAAACGCTCACCGGTGGCTTCATCACGACTATCAACTAACCATCGATACGATTGCAATAGAATCGCTGGGCCAAGATACTTATCACTGTTCCACCAATAACTAGGACAAGAGGTAGAGCAGCAGGCACACAAAATACATTCGTATAAACCATCTAGTTTTTCTCGATCCTCTTTAGATTGCAGGCGTTCGGCCGCTTGAGAAACTGGCGTATTTGTTTTTAACCAAGGTTCGACTGAGGCGTATTGTGCATAAAAATGCGTCATGTCCGGCACTAAATCTTTGACTACCGACATATGTGGCAGTGGATAGATATTAACGCTCTTCTTTACATCTGAGATGGCTTTGGTGCACGCCAAAGTGTTGCTGCCATCTATATTCATGGCGCATGAGCCACAAATACCTTCACGACAAGAGCGGCGAAATGTCAGGGTTGGGTCAATCTCATTTTTGATCTTAATTAATGCATCCAGCACCATTGGCCCGCAATTATCCATGTCGATATCATAAGTGTCTTCATGCGGGTTCTGATCATCATCTGGCGACCAACGATACACTTTAAAAGTACGTATATTGGTGGCTCCTTGCGGCGCTGGATAATGCTTACCATTAACAATTTTAGAATTCTTAGGTAAAGTAAATTCTGCCATTTCTATTCTCTTAATCTATTTTCAATAATCTAGTGAGCTACGGTTTTCTGTAACAGTTCTTATTTAACAAGTATTTAGTATACGCGTGGCTTGGGTTTAATGTACTCGACTTCATCAGTCATTGTATAACTATGAACAGGACGATAATCGATGGTCGTTTTATGCTGATCATCACACCAAGTTAGCGTATGTTTCATCCAGTTTTCGTCATCGCGATCGGGCATATCGTCACGCGCATGTGCACCACGACTTTCATCTCGATTTGCCGCGGAGTTCATAGTGACTACTGCTTGATTTAATAAATTATCAAGCTCGAGAGTTTCGATTAAATCGGTATTCCAAATCAAACCACGATCGCTTGTTTTAACGTCGGCAAAGGTAGCCGCGGTAGCTGCCATTTTCTCCACCCCTTGATTCATAACATCGCCAGTACGGAACACTGCACAATGCGCTTGCATGGTCCGCTGCATCTCTAATCGAATCTCAGCGGTAGAACGTGAGCCTTCAGCGTAACGCAATTTATCCAGACGCTCCAAGGTAGCGTCAGCACTATTAGCACTAACACTTGGCACTGGAGTATTTGCATCAATGGTTTCTTTGGCACGTAGAGCGGCAGCGCGACCAAACACAATTAAGTCGAGTAAGGAATTTGATCCCAATCGGTTTGCTCCATGTACAGACACACAGGCAGCTTCACCGATTGCCATCAAACCTTTAACCACACTATCTGGATCACCGTCTTTTAGAGTAAGAACTTCACCATGATAATTGGTTGGAATTCCACCCATGTTGTAATGCACTGTAGGCAGTACTGGAATCGGTTCTTTGGTTACATCAACACCTGCAAAAATTTGGGCTGATTCAGAAATACCAGGTAAACGTTCTTCTAACAGCTCAGGCCCAAGATGCTCTAAATGTAAGTGAATATGATCATTTTCCACACCCACACCTCGACCTTCGTTAATTTCAATGGTCATGGAACGACTTACCACGTCTCGAGAGGCGAGGTCTTTGGCGTTTGGCGCATAACGTTCCATAAAGCGTTCGCCTTCAGAATTAGTTAGATAACCACCTTCGCCGCGTGCGCCCTCTGTAATCAAACAACCAGCGCCATAAATACCGGTAGGGTGGAATTGCACGAACTCCATATCTTGTAGTGGCAAACCAGCACGTAATACCATGGCATTACCATCGCCGGTACAGGTGTGTGCGGAAGTCGCCGAAAAATAAGCTCGTCCATAACCGCCGGTCGCCAATACCACTTGCTTAGCACGGTATCGATGAATCTCACCAGTGGCCATGTTGATAGCAATCACACCACGACATTCGCCCTCTTCCATTATCAAATCCAGCGCAAAAAACTCAATAAAGAACTGAGCGCTATGTTTGAGAGCTTGTTGATATAGGGTATGCAGAATCGCATGGCCTGTTCTATCTGCCGCTGCGCAAGTTCGCATGGCCTGACCCTCTCCATAGTGAGTGGTCATACCGCCAAAGGCACGCTGATAGATTTTACCTTCTTCTGTACGTGAGAAAGGCACGCCATAGTGTTCTAACTCATACACTGCGGCAGCGGCGTTACGACACATATATTCAATCGAATCCTGATCACCTAGCCAATCAGAGCCTTTGACCGTATCGTACATGTGAAAACGCCAGTCATCTTCGCCCATATTACCCAAGGCAGCACTCATACCACCTTGCGCGGCAACTGTGTGGCTGCGAGTAGGAAATACTTTAGTTATGCATGCCGTGGATAAGCCAGCAGAAGCCATACCAAACGTTGCACGCAACCCTGCGCCGCCGGCACCAACTACGACAACATCAAAGGAATGGTCAATAATCTTATAATCACCTTTCATCGCTTAGCCTCCTAATACGACTTTTAATACAGCTATAGTGGCTAATACTGCCATGGCCGCTGCACCAAGCTTAATCAATATCAAAAGGCTTAAATTTAGCCATTTGGCACCTACATAATCTTCAATAACAACTTGTAAGCCGGTTTGTCCGTGATACAAAGCGGTCAAAGTAAACATCAACATAATTCCAGCATTTATTGGCGAACTTAGCCAATTGATCACTGTTTGATAATCGGCACCCACTAAACAAGTTAGTGAGTAAAGAAACCATAGCGTCAATGGAATAAGTGCGATAGCGCTAAGGCGTTGCCACCACCAATGAGAGAATCCATGCTTGGCAGAACCGTGACCAACCGCAACCGACAATGGACTGCGTAATTTGGCCGAATTATTTGGCTTCATTAGGCACCTCCTGTCGTAATCGCTAACAGGTAAATACTTAGCGTCAATATGAGTGCTACCACAATCGCTATAACGCCAGATTGCGTTACTTGCTCATTTTGATAGCCACGACCAACATCCCAAAACAAGTGACGAACGCCGTTACATAAGTGGTACGACATGGAAAACACATAGGCCAACAATACGACCTTAAAGAACCAGTGAGACAAGCAGTCTAGTAGTTCATTGTACGCGTCAGGCCCTGCCGCCAGCGTAAGCAACCAATAAACCAATAACGGTGTGCTGATAGCCAAGACACTGCCTGTTATGCGGTGTGACATAGACAACACCATATTCAACGTCGGCCGGTATACCTGTAGGTGTGGGGATAATGGTCGTTCTTTTTGCATACGTATTTACTCAATAATCTATTTCATTAGTACGGTGTGCGAAAATTTCTCAAAAGCGACGGATAATATCTTCGTACCGACAAAAGCACAGGCATTTTAACCCAAGTTTGAACAGAAGTCCTACTTTAGCTTGCTACTTGTATGTCAATTACTTTGCCATACAATTGCCGATACACCATGCTGAAATTTGCTTAAAAATCGAAACATCGGCCCTTGGACTCCCAATCACCATAGCGAGTTGGATCTAAACCCTTGGGACCATTAATTTCTACGCTCGCTTGCTCGGGCTCAGAACCATCAGGTGCGGGATTAGTTGGCTCCGATTTCGAGCTTTTGGATGATTCATTGTTCAACTTGTCAATGTTTGGTATTTTTGATTCTGGCATAAATTTAAAATTAAAAATGTAAATAAAATTCCGCTAACAATTTTCCAGTGTTTTACAAGCCCGCGATGTTACCATAAAGCACTCAACTAGTTTTCATGCAATCTTGACACTCTATAGCCATGAAATTTTTTCGCTCTAGCCGTTAAATTTTGCCGCTCTAGCAGTCAAATAAAGTGGCGAGAAGAGATTAGCTTAATACACGATATTTGAACTTTGTTTAACCTTATGAACAACACGACAACAGCCTCGCAAACCACCGATAACTGCTTAAGTTATTGTTTACTTAAAATATCAGGCGAAGATAGCGCGAGCTTTCTGCAAGGCCAGCTAAGCAATGATATCAAAGAGCTCGATTCTGAGACTGAAAATCACTGGCAATACAGCGCGTATTGCAACCAAAAGGGTCGCGTGATTGCGCTACTTAAAGTTTGGCGCGAAGAGCAAACTTTATATGCATTAATTAACCAAGACCTCGCTGAGAGCACTGTTGATCGACTACGTAAATATGTGATGCGTAGTAAGGTAGAAATACAAATACGAGACAATGTTCGGTGTTTTGCAATTGCCTCTAAGGCTATTCTAGAACATATAAATCCAAATTTAAGCAATGCGCTAAATGACAGGCCCAAAGCAGTAAGCAGTTCCGATCAGCAAACTGCTTTAGACATCGGTCCTTATTATTTGTTAGTCGATAAAAGTGATAGTGCGGGCATAGACTATATAGAAAGCACTATGAGCCGTGAAAACTGCCTAGGCGGACAAATCAATGCGGGCTTGCCGATTGTGAGCCTAACATCCAGCGAATTATTTATCCCTCAGATGTTAAATTTAGATTTACTCGGTGGAATCAATTTTAAAAAAGGCTGTTATACCGGTCAGGAAATTGTGGCGCGAATGCACTACCTAGGTAAACTTAAACAACGTATGTTCATTTGCGAGCTGATTAAAGGTGAATTGAGTGACGCAGTACAAAATGGCGATAGTATTTATAAAGATAGTGATTTGAACAAAGCAATTGGTACCACAGTGAGTGCGCTACCCGGCTCAAACAAGCTGCTTGCTATCATTAAAATAGCGCACTTAGAAGATCCGCTTTATATAAACCCTACAACTCACTTTAAAGTCGCAGCCAATCAGCCTTATGACATCCCTCGCGACTCAAATACTGATCAGGCCTGATCAACCAAATGTGTTACAAGATTCGATATCTCCAGAACGAACACCTTGCTGAAACCAATGCATTCGCTCTTGCGAACTACCATGCGTAAAAGCTTCGCGTCGAGGCGCCCTACCAGCTTGACGAAAAATACGATCATCACCCACCGCCGCCGCGGCTGCCAGACCTTCTTGAATATCACCTGGCTCTAAAATACTGCTGCGATTTTCGGTATGGTTAATCCAAACTCCTGCTAAACAGTCCGCTTGCAACTCCATGCGTACCGATAAAGCATTTGATTGAGCTTGTGAGGCACGAGCTTGTTGACTGCGAACTTGCGAAGCGACACCGACTAAATTTTGCACATGATGCCCAACCTCATGAGCAATCACATAGGCAAAAGCGAAATCACCCGGCGCACCCATATTTCTTAATTCATTTAAAAAACTTAGATCTATATACACCTGGTAGTCAGCCGGGCAATAAAACGGACCAGACTGCGCAGAGCTAACTCCACAGGCAGAACGCACTCTATCGTTATAGAGCACTAGCTTTGGTGCTTGATATCGTTTGCCCAATTTTGCGAATACCGCATTCCAGGTATCTTCGGTTTCTGCCAGAATGACTGAAACGAATTGAGCAACTTCATCATTTTGATTGTTATTTGCGCTACTCGGCGCTGATGATTGTTGGTAGCCAGTGCTAGGACCCGAAAAAAGTGGTGTTAGCAAACTGGATATATCCTGACCAAAAATCAAACCGATGAGCAACAAAATAATCATGCCGCCGCCACCGACTTTGCGGCCACGACCAGAATATGATTGCCCACGTCGATCTTCTATATTATCGCTTCGCCTTCTGCCACGCCAACGCATACGCTTACTCCCAAGATATTTTAGTTAGTTGTGAAGACTTTAGAGGGTGTTTATGGATATGTCTAGCTGGTTTAAAAAATACTAAGCCTGCTTAGCTCTCACTTGCTTAGCTCTCATAGTAACGTATTAACGTTTTTTGCAATTGCGAGAGACTTATATCTAGGCTAGCAATATCGCCTTCTTCGATAAGCCGCATAGCACCGCGGGATAGATCAAATATCTCTTTATAACCATACATACCCGAAGAGCCAGCAAGCTTATGTAACTCAGCTCGGCAATACTCTAAATGCGCAGGTAGTTGACCTTCACTAGCAGACATTATTAAATTTTTGCAGTCTAATACAGTGTTAGCTTTCTCATTCAGGCTTAATTTATACCGCCGTTTTAATTCTTTTATTTGCAATGAGTCATTGGACATGATTTAAACGGTTCTTTTAGATCGGTAACCCTATAATCTACAAACTTAAGAAAATATTAAACAACGACTTAAATTTTCTTCTCTAGCTAGGGACTTCATTTTTATTGCTAGCAATTTGTTTGGCCATTGTTAGTATATCTGCTATATCAACAGGTTTCACTAAGTATCCGTCACAGGCGAGTTCTTCCGCCAGAATTCTATCTGCTTCTGACGCAGAGGCGCTCATTATAACAATGGGGCTAGTATCGCCGCGCTCACGCAAGGCCTGCACGGTTTCATGCCCGCCCATAATCGGCATATTAAGATCCATTAACACCAGATCAAATTGCTCTTCCGCCATTACGTTTAAAGCCACGTCACCGTTTTCAGCATGACTGACCGCAATTTGGTGTTCGGCTAAAGTCAGCATAACCAAACCAGCAATATCAAAATCGTCTTCAACCAATAAGATTCTAAAATCAGTGGGTATTTGTCGTTCATTTTGAACGAGATCTTGTTGTGCAAGATCTTGCTGAGTTACTTGTGGTGCGCTCAGATCAAATTTAACTTTAGTGCCAACACCGTATTGTGAAGTCAATGACAGCTCGCCGCCCATTAGTTCAATAATCTTCTCAGTAATGGTGAGACCTAAGCCAGTGCCACTCTTGCCGGTATTCTCTGCCTGCCAAAACGGTTGTTTAACTTGCTCAATATCTTGTTCTTTTATGCCTATACCTGTGTCGACAATGTTAACAGTGAGGACATCATCAGCAATACACGCGCTAACATCCACCGAGCCTTCATCGGTGAATTTAATCGCATTACCCACCAAATTAACAAGACACTGCCGTAAACGGCTATCATCGATATAAACAGCAATATCGTCGGCAAATTCTGTATTGAAATTTAAACCTATATTCTTGGCAGCACTTAAAGGGCTTAGTAACACTTGAACGTCATAAAACAACTCCACTAACTCTGTTGCCTTGGGCTGCAATATAATCTCATTTGAATCGAACTTACCATGATCAAGTAAATTCTCGACTAAAGACAACAGATGTTGGCTTGATCGTTGCACAGCATGCAACTGAGTTTCAAAATCAACACTATCACTGACCCCATCATTCTTAACGATACTCTGGAGTAAATCCGTGCGCCCGATAATAGACGCTAATGGGGTTCTAAATTCATGTGACACACCCGACAAAAACATCGTTTGTAAGCGCGAAGCCTCTTCAAGCTGCTGGTTTTTGTACTCTAAGGATTGTGAGGCTTGTTCCAGTTTTGCCACTAGCTCTTCTTGCTTTCTCAATAAAAGCTCATTTTCGTTGGCTTTTTGTTGAATCAGCTCTCGCTGCTCGGCCTGCTTGGAAACATCATTTATGACGACTAGCAATTGTTGCGTACTAGTATTGGGCATTAAAGAGACCGAAATGGAGGCGCCGGTCGGACTGCTTATATAGTCCAATTCGAGATCGGTTTGTGCATCCATCCCTACCATGAAATCAACATGATCACTAATATCACTGCCTACAGGAATATCCGTATAACCATAAACAGGTAGATTGTCGGATACGCTAATAACGCGCATTGCATGATCAACGCAGATATAGGCAATCGCAAATTTCTCGGAAAGTTGCTCACCGATTAAATGCTCTGATTTAGTTTGTTGAATCTTTTGTCCCATTTCAAATACTACTATGCTAAATACACACGACCATCCCTAGATCACTCTAATAAATAGTAATCATTCAATATTTATATAAATTCATTTACGAAGAGATGATTTGAGCAACTAAGCGCTCAAAAATAGTTGCAACATTCACAGCTTCTTTAGCACTGGTTTCAAATGTTAACCAATTTCTTTTTTCAAATTCTTCGCGGCTTTTATTATTAGGTTCTTGCCAATCTGGTGAATCATTTTTGTTTAAGGCCACGACCACTGGGATATCACCAACTCGATCACTGACCGTATCCCATAGTTGCCCGAGCTTTTCTATTGTCTCTGGCCTAGTGCCATCTGCTACCAAAATAATACCAGCAGCGCCGACTAAGTAACTTGAGTTAACTGGCGACAATGAGTCTCGTCCCGCAACATCCCAAACAATCAATTTTGTATCACCCACAACGACGGTGTCGATTTTAACCCCGACAGTTGTTAAATACTTATCCGAAAAAACATTATTTACAAATTTTTGCGTTAAACTGGTTTTTCCTACAGCGAACTCGCCAACCATACATATCTTCTTTTTATTCATAGACTTACAGAATGGTTGTAATGTGAAAACGCGCTGTCTAGCGTCACGGAGTTGCGGATACGTTAACCCAGGGGTTGCCTGCAAAAATGGCATTTAATAAAGCCAGCTGATCAACCGGCATTCGTCCGCCAATGGTTAATGATGTAACGTCATTATTTACAACACTGGACATCTCTATATCGCGTAGGTCATCGGCTGCAAAATTCGACCGTAAAATATCTGAAACCGATTCGAAAGATGCCGTTAAATTACTAATGTTCATACGACCATCGGTCGATAGTTGCCTTACCCTTGCATTGTTTTCTAAAAGCCATGCGATATCGGCTTCTCCATAAAGATAAATTCGCTCATTGCGTTTACTTAGATAAACTCCATCGGGTAAGGAAAACTCGTCCCTAAATCTTTGCAATTCCATACCTAACTCCAAAGAGCGAAAAGGAATAGTTTTAAGCACTAGGTCTTGCTGTTTAATTCCATAAGCGTCTAGCTCCTTAATTGGTATAGACGCATCAGGGTCTTGCAAACCTCTAACCACTAATTGGTCACCGTCCCAAAAACTCGATGTTACCGCAATACCGGGCGCATCTCTCAAATAACGCTCTACAATGGAGCGTTTATTTTCTTTATTAATCCAGCTAAACAGAAAATAAGCTACTATTAAGACAATAATGGCCCAAGGTAGCCAAGCACGTTTATCGCTACTCTGGCTATCTGCTTGATCTTCTTTCAACTGCATTTGCAACAAAGGTGTTAAATGCTGATCAGCACCCGCAAGTGCTTCTATTTCTCCCTCAAAATCAGCAATTTGAATAGCGAAATCTGTACGAATATTATCTAAAGAATCATACAGCTGGTCTTTTAAGCTTTCAGGCGCATCGCCATAGATCACACAGGCCAACATCGCTCGCGGCCCGTGGGCCACCCACACATTGTGGTCGCCCACTTTTAGGTCGGTTAGTCGCGCAGACTCGTCTTGAGAAAATGAATCTTGTACAAAACTCTGAATCGCAGTAAACATGCCGCTAACCGCGTCACTATCTAAAGTCTGTGAACCTTCGACTTTAGCTTCTCGCATCAACAAACCAGTTTCGCGATCAATTAAAAAGATATGCTCAACTCGATAAATCAGCGAGCGACGTAAAGCTAATTCTGCATAGGGAATACCAGTAGAAATCGAGCGCAACCGCAGACCGATACCAGATACTGAAGTGGCAGACTCCATCGTGCGATTAATGGTGACCATTAAAGAACTGATAGCCTGGGCTATAGCACGACGAATCAATGGTGACATTACCGGATATAGTATGTCGGCGTACTCTTTAGGTTCCCTTCGAATCGCCCTTTTAAGACCAGTCGAAACCGGCGCTTCTAAAGAATCAACAAGTTGATCGTCGTTCTTAAGACCTTCGGTGATCGCCGGTGCCAGAACTTCAGACACATCATTGGTACGTCGTTCTACATTCTCTATGCGGTCTTTAAGCTCGGCCAGTTGCTCGGTGTTATCACCGATCAAAATATGTCTAAGTTGTTCGATCTGACTCATTTTAATCAGCCACCATCAACTAAGCTTTAATTAACAATTTTCTGGAATCGACAAACGTAAGGATTAGGCTATCGAAAGCGAATTCTACGAGTGGGGAAACTGCAATCATCTACCACGCAATTTTATCGCAACTTCATCAAGCATCAACGCCAAAGACTGGCGACCTACTTTGTCTTCCTGCAGCTCTTGCTTTTGAGTCTCGATCTGTGCAGCCAGCTCGGCTTGTAGGGCTAAGCTCTTGTCGAGCAATTCCTGATGGCTTTCTTCCAGAGATGCACGCACTTCGGCCAAGTCTTGGTTAGCTTGATCTTCCATTAAATTAATTGATTGCTGCATGCCATTTTCAGCTTTCTTCAACGTTTGCTGTAAGGCCGTTAAATCTTTGTCGCGATTACTTTGCTCGCCTACAATACGTTCATCTAAACGTTTTAGAGAATCATTAAGCGTACTATCGATTGAATCTATTTTATCGCTTAGGCGCTTTTTCAACGTCTCAACGTCGGCTTCTAAGCGGCTTTCCAATTCTGCGAATCGTTGCTCAAAGCTAGCAACATATTTTCCGAATAAAATATCTCTAACTTTTTCGATATCACCCAAGCCTGGAGTGATAATTTCGGCAGTTGGGCGTTTTTTATTTTCGCTCATTTTATGTCCTCTTTGTGTTTAGCCGGTGGCACAATTTTTATAGCAGTAATAAAAATTTCGGGACTGTTTATGCCATATTCTCAAGTCGGTAGCCATGTCGGTATACCGAAATTAATTGCCAATGTTCTTCTGCATCTATATTCAGTTTAGTGCGCAAGCGGCTAATATGTGTATCGACGGTTCTGGTGTTTAATTGAGAGCTTGTTCCCCAGACCATCTCCAATAGATGTCCGCGTGAAATTACCCGCCCAATATTTTTAAACAAAAAAACTGCCAGCTCATACTCTTTTTGAGTCATGTCTACGTTTTTGCCATTTAGCGTGATCTTACGCAACTTAGTATCGATGCTGTAGGGTTCATAATCGTATGAATCAGCGGTATTTTCTTCGCCATAACCGACGCGTCTAGCAATTGCATTAACCCGCGCCATGGTTTCTAGATGACGAACTGGCTTTGTCATATAATCATCAGCACCCGCCTGTAATGCTTGTACGATATCTGCTTCAGAGTCACGCTGGGTAATGAACACCACAGGTACTACTGGATCTAGATGCTCTCGCAAATGTTTAAGCACGTCTAAACCACTGCTTTCTGGCACCATCCAATCTAATAACACTAAGTCATAACTGTCGCGTTTATAACCCCGAACGAAAGAATTGCCATCTTTATGCACTGTGCATTGATGTCCAGCTTCTTCTAGCCATGCTAGTAAAAGTTCTGCTTGATCATCGTCATCTTCGAGAATTACTACTCTCATAATTTTGTCAATCTCATCGTAATTTACTGCCTCCAGCAACACTTCAGCCCGTAGGCTAAATATCTATAGTAGAGAGTAAGAGGAATTGACTCAAATTGCAAACCACAAACCGTTAGAGACAGGCCACATGATATGTTACCTTTAGGCCTAAATTAGCCAGAATTACTAGCATTTATGCAAAATTGAGCATTGTCTGGCAAAACTAACCCATAACATTTACTGGAAACCCTATGACAGACGCTTCTTCATCCGAAAACAACCAACTTTTAATCGGTGGCAATGGTAGTCAAACAGTATTTATGAATGCCAGCATGGCAAACCGTCATGGTATGGTCGCTGGCGCTACAGGGACTGGTAAAACAGTGACTTTGCAGATTCTGGCAGAAAATTTTTCAAAAATCGGAGTGCCGGTGTTTTTAGCCGATGTCAAAGGTGATGTTTCTGGAGTAGGAAAAGCGGCAACACCACACCCGAAAATTGATGAGCGCATTAGCACTATTGGTATTGAAGGCTATCAAATGTTGCCAAGTCCAGTCGTATTCTGGGACTTATTTGCTAGCAAAGGCCATCCTATTCGCACCACAGTCAGTGAAATTGGTCCTTTGCTGCTGGCCAACCTATTAGATCTAAACGAAACGCAAACGGGCATTCTTTATTCTTGTTTTAAAATTGCTGATGACGAAGGCATGCTGATTTTAGATTTAAAAGATCTGCGTTCCATGCTGATCTGGATGGGCGACAATCGCGCAGAATTGAAATCTGAATACGGCAATATCTCCACCGCCAGCATTGGTGCAATTCAACGTGGCTTATTGGTGCTTGAGGAGCAAGGAGCAGAGTTTTTACTCGGCGAACCTGCGGTAGAGCTAAACGATTTAATGAGTCATGATTTTTCTGGTAGAGGCGTGATTAACATTCTAGATGCCAGCAGCCTGATTCAGAAATCGCCAAAACTGTACGCAACTTTTTTGTTGTGGCTTTTGTCAGAACTATTCGAAACATTGCCTGAAGTGGGAGATGCAGACAAACCTAAGTTCGTTATGTTTTTTGATGAAGCGCATCTTTTATTCGACGATGCACCAAAAGTTTTAGTTGATAAAATTGAACAAGTTGTGCGCCTAATACGGTCCAAAGGTGTGGGCATCTACTTTATCTCGCAGAGCCCATTGGACATTCCTGAAGAAATTCTTGGCCAACTTGGCCTTAAAATACAACATGCACTACGTGCATTTACACCTAAAGATCAAAAGGCAGTACGCACGGTAGCTAATACATTTCGCGCCAACCCTGCAATTAGTACTGCCGACGTGATCACTGAGTTGGGAGTGGGTGAAGCCTTAGTAAGCACACTTGATGCGCAGGGCATACCTACTCAAGTAGAACAAATATTAATCCGCCCACCTGAATCACGAATCGGCCCGATGTCTGACGAAGAACGCGCTGAGACTATCAGTCGTTCCCCATATCGCGGTCGTTACGATCAAACCTTGGATAGAGAGTCGGCCTATGAAATGCTGGTAAAACGCGCCGAAACTCAAGCTGCACAAGAAGAAGCAATAGAGCGTGAAGAAGCAGCCAGAGAAGTCGAAGAAGCCAAAACAGCATCTGCGAGTAAGTCGAAGAAGCGCCGCTCAAACAGACAAAGCCCAACAGAAGCCTTTGTAAAAAGTGCCGCTAGAGCCATAGGTTCTCAGCTAGGCCGACGCGTTATACGTGGTGTTCTCGGATCGCTTTTTAAAGGTTAGCAAAACGCCTACTTTCGTGTGCAAAAAGACCTTTAAAAATGGTTTTTCAGAGCAGGTAGATAGGCTATAATCGCCCTCGATTTTCACGCAGGCGGCATTATTAGTTAATTTAGGTATATCAATGAGCGAAGAACAAATGAACGATTCGACCTTTGGTCGTCTTTTTATCATCATGATTATAGTAATGACGGTGCTAACCGCGATAATAATGGTTCTAGCCTCCTTAGCTGCGAGTGACGTAAACGCCAAACTTGACGAACGTGCCGCAATCGAAAACAGCGGTGCTATTGAAACTCGAATTGCCCCAGTTGGTAACTTTTCCGCTGAGAGCGGTGCTGTGGTAGTTGCCGCTGAACCTGTTACCTTGAGCGGCGAAGAAGCTTACGCTAGTTGCGCTGCATGTCATGGTGCTGGTATTGCAGGTGCACCTGCCTTTGCTGATGTTGCTGCATGGACTGACCGAATCGCCAAAGGAATAGATGCTTTGTATGCTAACGCGATTAACGGCTATCAAGGCCCCGCTGGTTATATGCCACCAAAAGGAGGTAACGTAGCTTTATCTGATGAATCTGTTAAAGCGGCGGTTGATTATATGGCAAATGCGGTCAAGTAAGCGCTTTATTAAGGCCTTTGCTTATAAACAAGCCACATAGCTAAATCAGAGCCCTCAGCGGTTGTAAAATAGAGCCCTCAGCGGGTTGTATAACAGAGCCCTCAGCGGGTTGTATAACAGAGCCTTAAGCGGCTTATAGAATAAAGTATTTGTAAACTAAAGCCTTTCAAAAGTCGCTCTAACTTCTGCGATATCCGGCTTGTCTTCATCTCGTTCGGCAGTCACTTGCTTTACGGTAATCAAATAATCTTTGTACAGCAAATCAATCCAACTCACCCAACCATTAAAACTTGCATCTTCTAAAACGACGCGCACTTCTTGCGTGTTTTGTCCTGGCGTAATTTGCTGAATGGCTTTATCTAATTGACTAGCTCTAGCGGTCTTTTCCAGAATTGACAATAAGGAATCATCAACACCTTTAACATTACTAACCGCTTTTACTATGGCTCCGTTTTGAACCGTTTCGGCTTGTTGACGTATCCATTGTAGATCGCTTCGCATACTCGGCAAGCTTTTGCTCATCTTATCTATTGCCTTATGCCAAGGCTGCCAGATTAGCGCATAAAATAAAATAAGTGCAACCAGCACGGATCCTATGCCTATAATCCAGCGTTCTCTGAAATCCAGCTCAAGCCAATAATTCTTTATTGAGTCTTTTATATTCATTAGCCTTGGGTGATTGAGTAACTAGCGCTTATTTCGCCATCATCAGATGATGAACCTTGCAAGGTTGCTTGCAATCCACCGCGATTATTTAACTGTCGAGTTAAAACATCTACCTGAGAAAAATCAGACACCAAACAAGTAATCACCAGTTGTGTATCTCTAAATACTAAATTCGAGATGGTCACATTATTCTGCTTAAGAACCAAAGCAGTCTCGGACAACATTGTTTGCAGGGTTGCAGGAGGTCCAGCACTGTTCATATTCTGCAAACCGCGTAACATAAGTTCTCTTTCACTACCCGCAGGCACAGAGTCTAACTGTGGAAAGGTTTGCTTAACCAACATTTGGGCTTCAGACTCAATAGACTTAATTTCCGAGCGCAAAGCGACATAACGATATGCATCAAATGCCATTTTACCAAAAATAGCCAAGCCTATAATCAGCAACGGCATGCTAAAGCGGCCCGATTGCCTGAGACTGACAGATGGCCGGTATTTATCCGCCCACAAATCGTAATTCATGGCAGGCGTGTGTTCTAACCAATGCGCCATCTTGTAACCAAAATTCCACAGGCGGAAATCTCGATCTGGGTATTCCTTAATTAGCTCTTCGACCAATGCTTCATCATTAACCGCAATAGTTGATGCCATGGGCACATCGATAATCCAAGCATCCAAGAAGTCTTGATCAATGCTAACGCCATACCCAGTATGATCATTAGCAAGTATCTCATTGCCATTATTAGCAATCGAATACTCGGCGGCTTCGTGAAAAGGAATCAATGCATAGTCAGGTAACAATCGAGTAACCGGTAAGCGATTAGCCTCTGATAACTGTTGCCAAGTTTCAATTTTTGCTTTTGACATAGACAACACAATGCACTCTTCATTGGCTTTCCAGCTTGGACAAACAAAATGCATACTCTCGACATCTTCCGACAAGGCTTCTTCCAATGCATAAGGCAAAGCTGCGTTAAACTGCTTGCGCGTTTTGGCTGGCAGAGTTACACGATGACTGGTGACCCACTCACCAGGAACCACACCGATCACTTCGTCGTCGGCCGTGACGGGGTAGTCAGAAAGTGCAGCAACTTCTCCGAATGAGTCTATAAGTTTTGCATTGACACGCACCCACTCGAATGGCGTTTCAAGTCGAATATAAATTTTCATTATAAATCTTCGCTCTCTTGCGCTTCTGCCCCAGTGGTGCTTTCAGCGGCACTATCGCTTTGTTCAGATGCAGTGACAGCTGTTTCTCTATTTGGTCTAATATTATCGCAGATTGTATCGTATTCTCGGCGCAACACACTCACTTTCTGTGAACTAGTGCTACCTTGTGTGGCACTTTCCCTTAAAACAAGGGTTTTCATGCAATAAACCGCCTCACCTAAGGTCACTTTAGCCCGAATTTGAAAAAACTGGCTATTGGTTTGCAACATATTACGTATAGGTGGTTGACGCACCACCGATACCGCTATCACCGCATTTTCCGCTTCAGCTACATTGGCTGTTCGAAAGCCCAAAAAATCTTCGTCAATGCGTGCCGCTAAAAAAGCGGTTACTGGGCCTATATCACTAACCGGCGTCGAACTCAATGACGCTAAGACCTCGGGACTGGTTGTATTGATATTAATTCGCGCATTATCTACTGGCAACACCGTTACGAAAGGACTGATGGTGGAAATTATTTCATCATCAAAACCTCGTAAAAACTTTAGCTCACCCAAAGAGGTCAACTGTTGATCGGCGGCATGGTAAGGAGTATCCAGAGCCTGATAATCGTTACTCTCAAAACCGTTGCTATCTGGATTACCGTCTTCGTCTAACCAATCTACCAATGCTCCGACTAAATCTAAACGACTATCGGCGTCACCTATCTGGAGCAACTCTAACAAATTGAGAAAGATGCGCCGCTGTTGCCCTAAAAGAACAGTATCTGGATTGGATAAATTATTTAAATTAAAACGGCCTTGCAAGTCTTCAATTGAATATTCCAAACCATCAAATCCAAAATCGATAATGGCGAGTTCTTCTTGCTCTTCTTCATCTCGGCGTGAGGTGAGCGTTACAGAAAAATCTTCTCGACCGTCGGCATCTACATTCTCTTCTGGTGGCTCACCGAACTTCGCCCAGTCTTCATCCCAATAATCAGTTTCTCGGTCAACATCATCATCAAGCACTACTTCTGCCCATGCGTTCACCCCTTGCGCATATTGAAAGCCTTGCTCCGCGACATTTTGATTAGTTATGCGGCGTACTAACAGATGTTGCTTCTCAACCATAAATCCAAGCAAGGTGATCATTAATGCAATAATCAGCAATACCAAAATCATTACTAAACCAGCCTGCATGGCTGGCGATCGAAAGCCTTTAGCTCCAGGTGGAAAGCCTTTGGCTGTAGATCGAGAGCCTTTAGCTGTAGATCGAGAGCC
>CAZHEL010000003.1:27767-74960 GCA_964531625.1 uncultured Gammaproteobacteria bacterium | reverse complement strand
CAGGTGGAAAGCCTTTGGCTGTAGATCGAGAGCCTTTAGCTGTAGATCGAGAGCCTGTAACTTTAGGTGGTCTATTTTCTTTGTGAGATGATAATTTAACTTGCATTTAATCAGTTTCCTGCGCGTGTTTAAATTTCACCGAAAACATCATCATCTTCATCATCTTCATCATCAGACCCATCATCAGTCCCGTCATCGGAAGCCTGCCCTTCATCATCGGGGGCTTGATTCTCAGTATCAGGGTTTTGAACACCTGTATCATTGCCATTACCAGTAGCACCACCGCCACCAGTTCCACCAGTTCCACCTGCACCACCTGCACCACCTGCACCACCGGTTCCTGCTCCGTTACCGGCATTATCGGCTGCTGCTTGATTGTTGGCTTGCTCAATAGCGGCTAAGGTATCACCGCCTAACATAGTGAAACTGCGCTTATACTCCACTCCATTGTTAAGGGTGATGGTGACAGTCACCATGTCTGGCAAGCGTGTCTGCTCTTCCCATTTCTTACTGGTTTTGTCGTTGCCATCCTCAACTACACTAAGTTCTAGTTCAACTTCTTCAACGTCCCCTAACAAACGTTGTCTAAACGTGCGCGTATCGTTGTCGGGATCCATAACTGGCGATTGAATTCTTTGAATCACACCCTCTTCCAATATCCAGCGCACTCGCCTAGGCACATTCAAACCTTGTAAATTGAGGTCTGGATAGCTGGCGGTAAAATCGATCAAACTATCATCACCGACAGTCACAGTGGTCTTACCTAGATCGCCAAATTCATTTTTACCCAGCCGATTAGCGGCATAACGTAAATCTTGCGCCAAAAATAAGAATGTTTTCTGTAAGCCAACCACTTTTTGGTGTTGTTCATCAACACGTTCGCGCACATCCAAAAACTGAATTAATGCAGGGAACACAATACTGGCAATGACTCCGAAAATAGCCACTGCCACAATCATTTCGATTAACGTGAAACCAGTGCGTTGAATGTGTGAACGAAATATCATTTTATCTATAGTCGATCGGTCAAGGCCGTGGTTACTACTGCAAACGGAGGTTCATCACGTCGGTTGGCGTCTTTCACTTCTACTGTTAGCAAAAATACATTTTCAACTTCAGTTTCAGTTACCGTGGACTGTGTTCGCCAGCTAAAGCCACCCATTTTTATAGTGTCAGAATCGTTACCCACTTTAAGTTTATTGAGCTGCGCATCGTAACGCATTAAAGCGACTTGAGTACTTGCCACCCAGCCGGCGACAACACGGGTCTCTAGCTCAGCGGCTACTTGAGTATGTTTTGCCATAGCATCGATAATCGCTACTATTCCAAACGACACAATCGTCAACGAAACCAATATTTCTATTAGCGTGAAACCACCGATCTGCTGGCATCGAATGTTACTGTCGTGTCGCGTATTAGTTTTCATTGTGTGTTCATACTATCAAGCTTGTTTTATTCGTGTCTGAAACCGTCAATTGGACTTGACCTGTTGCTCGAGTAAACCTTCATCATTAACCAACACTAAAATGCGTTCTTCATCGCCACCAAAGCTTGCTTCAAATGATGTAATCTCACCAAGGGGGCTAATTAACACTCGCGGTCCCTGTTCGTTATCTTCACTAAAGTCCTCAAAAACATCCCAATCGAGTTCTACCTCTTGATCAATTTGTCGCAGCCTCAATAGGCCATCATCTTGGGCAGTTGATCGATTAGCTCGTACAGCATCAAATTGATAGCTGCCACTGCGTTCATTTGCCGATAAATAAAAGTATTCGCCAGATATAATCGCCTCAGACCGCACTTCACCTACAACTAACATAAAGCGCTCTGCTTCAAGCCTAGCAAGGCGATCCACATCGCGTGTGATAGACACCGCGACAAAAGCGATAATAGTTGCCATTAAGGCCACTACCACCATTAATTCAATTAGGGTGAACCCTGAAGAGTGTCTAATGTTAGCGCTAACTTGCATAATAAAAGAATGTTAACACTGTCTTAGCTCGCTACGTATAGATTTAACCGTTAGTAACCATGTGTTTTAGCGGGGTTTTTGGTTTTTTTTGACATTTCCACCAAGGAAATGAGCTGTGCTATCGTCTTACTAGGGAAATCATGATTTATTTAAACAGAAAATGACTAATCGCGCCTTAGTCCAGCGTTGTCAGCACGGCGATAAAGCGGCCTTTGAGTGCCTGTTGAATCTTCACTATGAAGATATATTCAACATCGCCTATCGTTGGTGTGACGACCAATACAATGCGCAGGATATTACCCAGCAGGCTTGTCTAAAATTATCTCAGTCGATCAAACAGTTTCAGTTCAAATCATCTTTCAGTAGTTGGCTATATCGGCTAGTAATCAATTGCGCAAAAGACTTTTACAAAAGCCCGACGCAACATAATACGCGTGAGAAAACTCACAGCGAACATGAAAACATCAGCGACGATCGCAATAATCAGCGCTTATACGCGCAGCAAATTTTGCACTACATTAATGAGCTACCTGAAGACTTTAAAGAAGCGTTGATACTGGTGCATGTGCATGGTTTAAGTCACGCGCAGGCAGCTGAAAAAATTGATATTAAGGAAAGTACCGTTTCTTGGCGCGTACATGAAGCTCGCAAACAGTTAAAACACACATTTCAGACATCAACGTTAAACACTCAAACAGACGATGATGCAATTCGAGGCGCACTATGAGCAACGAAAACTTTGATACCGAATTTGATAAATTGTTTGATAGTGAGCTGCCAAAAGTCGATCAAACAACTAAAAAGGCCACTATTGATCAAGCACTTGAAAATTTTTCCCAAGGATTTAAGGAGTCACCTCGCCTTATTGATAATCGAGAAAATTGGTTCTCGACAACGATTTTATCAATTAAGAGGTTTTTTATGAATACGACTCACAAACCCGCTATATCCAATAGCTTCGCGACCGTCGCAATTGCATTCATTGCGGTATCAGTAGCGCTATTAATTCCTAATTTAGAAGGAGATCTAAGTAAGCCCGTAGGCGATCCTAGCAATAGCTACGATCAAACACTATCAAAAACACCAAGCAATTCAGGCAATCGTGAGCTAGCTACAATCGTTGTAAATAAAGAGCTTAAAGCTCCAAACACCGTGTCAGTGCAAGATACAAAAAGTGAGACTTTTGTTGCTGCTGATGCCGTGTCAACCGGGCCAACTAGCCTTTCTAAGCCTAAAGAGCTCGAGGAAGCGTCCGTAAGTGCATACCAAGCTGAACGCCCCGAAGTTGCAGTCATTCCCAAACAGAAGTTTGCAGCTCAAAGCAACACAAAATCGCGCCAGCGCCTTCTTGGCTTAGGAACTCCTGCACCATCAAGCCCAATTAAGCGTGAAGACTACGCAAGACAACAAGCTGCACGACCAGATGCCGACGAAGAGTACGCACAATATGAAGTTAACTCAATTGTGCAAACGGCTGATCAACCGGTATCAACATTCTCAATCGATGTCGATACTGCCTCTTACAGCCTAATTCGCAACCAACTTAATCAAGGCTTTCTGCCTAAACCTCAAGCGGTGCGTGCCGAAGAGCTGATTAACTATTTTGATTATGACTACCCACTACCGCAATCCAGTAAGTTGCCCTTTGCACCATCTATTAGTGTTCTCGACTCACCCTGGAATGACAATAAGAAACTAGTGCATATTGGTATCAAAGGCTATGACATCGCTCCATCAGAGGTGCCTGACAGTAACCTAGTGTTTCTACTCGACGTGTCCGGATCTATGAGTTCAGCCAACAAGCTGCCGCTGGTCAAACAATCAATCAATCTGTTGCTCGACATACTGAAACCGACCGACACCATAAGTATTGTGGTGTATGCTGGCGCCGCTGGCACCGTGTTAGAACCTACTGAAGTTAGAGATCGAAACAAGATTACCGATGCACTGCAACGACTTAATGCTGGTGGCTCAACTGCTGGCGGCGCTGGCATTGAGCTCGCCTACGATTTAGCCGAACAAAACTACAGCAAAGATGCGGTAAATCGAATCATTCTAGCTACCGATGGCGATTTTAATGTAGGCCAAAGCAGCAACCAAGATTTGCAAACATTGGTAGAACGCAAGCGTGACAAAGGCGTACTTTTATCAATACTGGGCTTCGGTCGTAATAATTATCAGGACGATATGATGCAAACACTCGCACAGAACGGTAATGGAGTGGCTGCCTACATTGATTCCTTGAGCGAAGCAAAAAAGGTCTTGGTCGATGAAGCAACCTCTACCCTGTTTACGATTGCCAAAGACGTAAAAATACAAATAGAATTTAACCCATCGGTCGTTAGTGATTATCGCTTAATCGGCTATGAAACGCGGGCGCTAAAACGCGAAGATTTCAATAATGACAAAGTTGACGCAGGGGATATCGGTGCGGGTCATACCGTTACCGCCATCTATGAAGTAACACCAAGCGATGCTAAACATCAATCAATAGATCCAGCGCGATATGAACAAAACAAGCCTAAGATTGTGGAGAGGTTAGGAGAAAAAGAGTCAGATGAAATTGGTTTTTTAAAGATCCGTTATAAAACACCGAACAGCGACAAATCTGATTTGATTTCTATGCCCATTGAAAACGAAAACACCAAAATAAATTCAGACACTCAGTTCTCAGTTGCGGTTGCAGGATTTGCTCAATTACTAGCAAACAGCAAATACAGCGGCGATCTAAGCTACGATGATGTCATTGATCTCGCTAGCAAACACAAAGGCGAGGACAATTTTGGGTATCGCAGTGAGTTTATCCAACTGGCAAGAATGGCAAAAATCGCCAAACCTTAGTCAACCTATTTTTACAAGCCATGAGCCTTGCGACCACTGTAAGGCCATGGCTTTAGCTCCAGCGAATTAAACCAATAATTGCTGATACGATATAAAAAAACTGCAAAGATAGAAAAGCCCAACGCTTATCTATCACTCCCCAAGCAGCAAACAAAACAGCTGAGGCTAACAGAAGACCGAAGCCAAGCAATTCATTACCAGTATTTGAAGCAATCAACAGCGCGTACACCATCGCCAAAACTGAACCCAAGACTTCAAAAATAGTGATTAACTTGGATCTATTCATGCTTTAGAACGATCAGGCTGTTAAGCACTACTCCCATTCAATAGTGGCTGGTGGTTTACCAGAAATATCATAGGTTACGCGGCTTATACCACGCACTTCATTGATAATACGGTTTGAGATATTAGCAAGAATATCATAAGGAATATGCGCCCAAGTGGCTGTCATAAAATCAACCGTCACAACCGCACGCAATGCAATTACATACTCATAGGCTCGATTGTCACCGACCACACCTACTGATTTGACCGGCAGAAAAACCGCAAAAGCTTGACTGGTTTTTTCATACCAACCGCTAGCGTACAGCTCCTGCATAAAAATAGCATCGGCCTCTCGCAATAGATCGGCGTATTCCTTTTTAACTTGGCCTAAAATTCTGACTCCTAGACCGGGTCCAGGAAAAGGATGACGATTGATCATTTGAGAGGGCAGCCCCAATTCTAAACCGATCTTGCGTACTTCATCTTTAAATAGCTCGCGCAAGGGCTCGAGCAATTGCAACTCCATATCTTCAGGCAAGCCACCAACATTGTGATGGGATTTAATCACTTGCGCCTTTCCCGTCTTGGACGCAGCAGACTCAATAACATCAGGATAAATGGTGCCCTGTGCTAACCATTTTGCGTTTTTGATTTTACTTGACTCTTCTTCAAATATTTCTACAAACACGCGACCAATAATTTTACGCTTAGCTTCCGGATCTGCTTCGTCCGCCAGCTCGGATAAAAATCGCTTTTCAGCATCAACCCGAATAACGCGTACGCCCATATTTTCAGCGAAAGTCTTCATTACTTGGTCGCCTTCATCTTTACGCAGCAGTCCGTTATCAACAAAAATACAGGTGAGTTGATCTCCTATGGACTGATGCAGCAAAGCGGCGACTACTGAGGAATCCACGCCACCAGATAAACCTAGAATAACGTGGTCTTCACCCACCTTTGAGCGTGCTTGCGCAATGCAATCCTCTATAATATTGCTGGCCGACCAACTGTTACCACAGCCGCAAACATCATGCGCAAAACGGCTAAGCAAGGCTTCACCAAATTCGCTATGAGTTACTTCAGGATGAAACTGCACTCCATAGAAACGACGCGACTCATCGGCAATCGCACACAATGGCGCATTGGCTGATTTAGCGATCACGTCAAAGCCTTCAGGAACCGCCACCACTTTATCGCCGTGACTCATCCATACATTTTGAGTTGCTTCTTTGAGCAAGGCATTGTCGGCACAGACTTCTACTTCAGCATGGCCAAATTCGCGTTTATCAGAGCTTGAAACCTGCCCACCTAACATCTCTGCCATGCACTGCAGCCCATAGCAGATACCCAGAACAGGAATGCCAAGCTCGAACAAGCCTTGAGGCGCTCGTGGTGTGTGATTTTCGGTAACTGTTGACGGACCACCTGAAAGAATCACACCCGCTGGTGCAAACTCCTTAATCGTTTCAAGCTCGTTGTCGTAGGCCCAAATTTCACAATAGACACCAAGTTCACGTATCCGCCTGGCGATCAACTGAGTGTATTGAGAACCAAAATCCAAAATGAGGATTTTATCCTCATGTATATTCGCCATAATGTTCGATGCAAGTGGTCAGTGTTAAGTTCGGAATTAAGGCCAGTGTTAAGCTAAGAGTTAACTGCGATAATTAGGTGCTTCTTTGGTGACGGTGACATCATGAACATGAGACTCTCTAACCCCAGCATTTGTTATTTTAACAAACTCACAATTTTCTCGCATTTCAGCCAGACTCTTATTGCCGGTATAACCCATACTTGAACGTAGCCCGCCCATTAACTGATGCACAATATTTATTGCCGGACCCTTATACGGTACGCGGCCTTCGATACCTTCAGGCACTAATTTTTCTGTCTCAGATTCGTCGGATTGAAAATAACGATCTTTAGAACCCTCAACCATGGCACCAAGAGAGCCCATGCCACGATAAGACTTGTACGAGCGACCTTGATACAGTTCAATCTCACCCGGTGCTTCATCGGTACCAGCTAGTAAGCCGCCGACCATTACACAGTTAGCACCCGCAGCAATCGCTTTAGCTATATCACCTGAAAAGCGCAGACCACCGTCAGCTATCAAAGGCACACCCTTCTTTTTCAATGCTTGAGCAACATCATAGACCGCGGTAATTTGTGGAACGCCTACGCCGGCCACCATGCGCGTCGTACAAATAGAACCTGGACCAATCCCTACTTTTACCGCATCAGCGCCTGCCGCCACTAAATCTAAGGCCGCTGCAGCTGTAGCAATGTTGCCACCAATAACTTGTACCTCGGGATAGGCTTTCTTAACGCGACTTACCATTTCAAGTACACCGACTGAATGCCCATGCGCTGTATCAACCACAATCACATCAACGCCAGCATCCGCTAACAATGCTGCGCGTTCATCAGTATCGGCACCGGTTCCTACCGCCGCGCCGACCCTTAAACTACCTGTATCGTCTTTACATGCATTTGGATGGTCACTGGATTTTTGAATATCTTTAACCGTGACTAAGCCTTTTAAATGGAACTTATCATCAATGACCAGCACTTTTTCAATACGGTGCTCGTGCAACAAGTCTTGAATTTCTTGTTTACCAGCACCCTCTTTTACCGTGACCAATTTGCTTTTAGGAGTCATGGCTTTTGAAACCGGCTCATCTAGGCGTGTTTCAAAACGCAAATCTCGTCCAGTGACGATGCCAACTAAATTATCACCGTCAACAACCGGTACACCCGAAATTCTATGTTTACGAGTCAATGATAAAACATCACCAATACTGGTATTTGGAGAAACCGTGATGGGATCGTTAATCACACCACTTTCGAATTTTTTTACCTTGGCAACATTCTTCGCCTGCAATTCTGGCGACATATTTTTGTGCATAATACCCAAACCGCCTTCTTGCGCCATGCAAATAGCCATGCGTGACTCGGTCACGGTATCCATAGCGGCCGAAAGCAATGGTATTCCAAGGCGAATACTTTTAGTTAGTTGGGTAGAAAGCGAGACTTCGCGCGGCAATACAGCAGATTTTGCCGGCGTTAAGAGAACATCATCAAAGGTGAGAGCTTGTTTAATATCTTCCATCGCGGGATTATACGCAACCTATTTTAGAATTCAAGATTGCGTGCGATGGTTACATAGGGCGTCAATCCACTCTTAGTATTTTTAAAGAGTTGGTATTACCATCCACGCCTACAACATCACCAAATGTAATAGCGACAAAATCTCCCGACTTTAGATCTACCGAAGAACGAACGTATTTGATTACATCCCCCATCTGAGTTTCACGCTCAGAACCTGCGGGAAGCACCGCCGATTTGACCCCTTTGTACAAGGCCACCAAATTCCGTGTACGTTGCTTTGATGACATAGCAACTAGCGGTAAATGCGTTTTGATTCTGGACATCCATAAAGCTGTACTGCCAGATTCGGTTAAACAAACAATGGCTTTAATGCCTTTAAAATGATTCGCCAAATACATGACTGACATCGCGATTGACTCGTCGACGAATTCAAAATTATTAGTAACTCGGTGTTTAGAAATTTGCGTTAGGGTATTTTTTTCGGTCGCAATTATTACATCGTAGACCGTTTTGATAACCTCCACTGCGTAGTCGCCCACCGCTGTCTCGGCGGATAACATCACTGCATCAGCGTAGTCAAATACAGCGTTAGCAACATCAGAAACTTCAGCACGAGTTGGCACTGGACTGTCAATCATACTTTCCATCATCTGCGTTGCCACAATGACCGGCTTATTCAAAGTGCGGGCACGCTGGATGATTTGTTTTTGTATGGATGTGACAGACTCAAAACCAATCTCAACCGCCAGATCACCGCGAGCCACCATTACGCCATCGCAGCTTTCGATCATTTGATCAATTATCGCTTCGTTTTCAACAACTTCGGCACGCTCTAACTTAGCAATCAACTTTGATGAGCTGCCAATATAATCGAGCATGGCTCTAGCGTCTTCCATGTCTTGTGCAGCAGCAGGAAAAGACACACACAAATAATCTAAATCTTGCTCTGCAGCAAAAGCCATATCATTTTTGTCTTTTTCAGTGAGGGCATCTTCAGCCAATCCTCCGCCTTTGAGGTTCAAGCCTTTACGAGATGACAACTTACTGCCTGCCACAACCTTAGTTTTAATGGCGTTGCCGCTAACCGAGATTACTTCTAATTGCACGCGGCCGTCATCTAACATCAAAATACGACCAGCCTCACAACTCTCGGCCAATGTGTCACAACGATAGCTAACACCATCAACACTACCTAACTCATCGTCAATATCGGAATCAAGCAATAGCTCTTGCCCCACCGTCAGTTCGATTTTATCTCCAATAATGGCGCCAATCCGAATCTTGGGGCCTTGCAAATCACCGAGTATCGCAACGTTTTGACGAAGGTTTGCAGCGGCCATGCGAATATTACTAATGGACTCACCATGCGACTCATGAGAGCCATGCGAAAAATTAATACGAAAAACGCTGCAGCCACTAGCGATCATCTGTTCGAGCACTTCAACACTGTCCGAAGCTGGCCCTACGGTGGCAACAATTTTGGTACGATTTTCGCTATTTATTTTGTAATTTAATTTCATCTTATTGTAATTTTTATTCACATGTAGTTTCACGCGTCGCTAATATGTGGATTTTACCTGAAAATCTCTAATCATTCATGTAAGTTATTTACAAAATTGGGGTTAAGCGTGCTTCTTGCTAGTTCTAGATTAAAAAATCATCTAAATGTGATAACGTTCGTCTTTGTTAATAAATTCTTACTAGACATAAACTTAGGAGTTATAAATGTCAATTCAGTTACCAGACCTACCTTATGCGCGAGATGCACTTGCGCCTCATATCTCAGAAGAAACCATCGACTATCACTATGGCAAGCACCATCAAGCCTATGTAAATAATTTAAACGCTGCAATAGAAGGAACAGACCAAGCCAATGCTTCCTTAGAAGACATTATTCGAAACAGTGAAGGCGGCCTTTTCAATAACGCTGCACAAATTTGGAATCATACTTTCTATTGGAACAGTCTTAGTCCAAAAGGCGGCGGTAAGCCTAGTGGTGACCTAGCCGATGCGATAGATAAAAGCTTTGGTTCATTTGACGTTTTCAAAGAAAAATTCACCGCCAGTGCTGGTGGAAACTTTGGTTCTGGTTGGACCTGGTTAGTAAAAAACGCCAGTGGTGACTTAGAAATCTTGAATACGGGTAACGCGGGCACAACTGTGACAGACTCGAGCATCACGGCATTGCTCACTGTCGACGTTTGGGAGCACGCATACTATGTCGATTATCGAAATGCTCGGCCTGAGTATTTAAAGAATTTTTGGGAAATTGTCAATTGGGAATTTGCGGCAAAAAACTATTCCAGCTAATCAATTCCTTGAAAAGATGACGAACATAAAAAAACCAGTGTAGGTCACTGGTTTTTTTATGTCTTGAATATTTAGAAACCACCGCCGGTTTTAAAGCCACCACCACCACCACTTGGAAAACGAAAACCGCCGCCTCCCCTTCGTGGGCGAGGTAAATGCCAACTGGAATTGCGTCGCTTACGACGACCCGATATGCGGCCTCCGCCTAACAAGTCTCCCAGACTTCCGCGACGACCAATACCGCCACTACCAAAGTCCGGCAATGAACTTACGTCTCGATAACGTTGGTTGCGCTGAATAACTCGCCATAAGTCCGAACCAGACGCTAATCCTTCAATAAACTGGCCTAACATTGTTGCCAACATAGCTTCATTCCCAAAACCCGAACGCACATCATCATATCGAGAGTTTTTAAAATTACGACGTACTTGCTCAAGCTCTTTCAATTTATTGATTTTTTTGTCGTGCATGTTGCGCACATCGGCTAAGTCATCTCTAACAGTGTCCAAACGATCATCTAGCGCCTGCAGCTCAATCACTAATTTGTCGTCAGTGGGTGAATTAGTTTGCCTTACATAATGATGTATCGCATTAAGATCTTTATGCTCTAAAACTTGAGTAAGTCGATTTAAGCAGCGTTGCATATATTCATCTTCTCCCGCCACAAACCGAGCGCGCTCTTCAAGCTCAACATTTAGCGCATGTTCTTTTTCTTCAAGCTCATCATCATGTTTATCTAAGGTCTCGCGCGATGATTCTAGTGTTTTCTCAATATCTTTAACACCACCATTTGCCAACGCATCCAGTTCAAGTTGTTGCAAAACCATATGCTGCTCATCAGCAATCGCAGCGACTAACTCAGCATGATCATTAAGTCGTTTAGGAATCTCATTCAAATTCCAAAAATTAACCCGCGCCGGTTCATATTTAATAACTCTGGCAACCCAGCCATCCATAAACCTAGTCATCAAGCCGCCTTTATACTCAGTAGTACCGTAACCACGACCCCACAAATACATAAATAACTCATCCTCTTTGTAAGGCTGCGCTTTTTGGTTCATATCATGCTGGGCCAGCTCTAGCTTGCCTTGAGCTTCATCAGCGACTGATTCTGCATTGCGGGCTTTTTCTAGCTGCGCAATATAGTTTTCATCAGCTTTTAGCTCACTTTGCACTTTGGTCTCTAAATCTACCAAGTTTTGCGAAATACGATTTAGCTCTGCAAGCAATGATTCACGCTCTTGTTCCGCAACCAAAATCTCACCGTCCATGCGTTCGATCTTTTGATTGAGTAGTGCTAAGGCTTCATCGCGTTGCGCTAATATCTGCAAAGCTTGCTGATCGGCGGCACTCAAACTGCTTTGCAACTCGCCAGTGTCGATTTCGGTCAAACGTACTGCGGCTATATCGTTTATAAGCTTAACTCTATGCCGTTGATTTTTAGCGGTCGAGTCAGTAAGCCTGGTTAATAAATTATCCAGTCGCACGACTTCATTACGAAGAGTCTGCAAGCTCTGATCAATATTTTTAAGCGCTGTGCTTCCAGTCCACATAGGCTAAATCACTCTCATGAAATTTAGTGCTACCATTTGGTAATAGTCGCGCCAGTGGTAGGAATACTAAAGCTAGGTTTTAAAAAACCCACTTCCTTTTTACCTACCTGATTGTTCTGGATAATGCCATCGTCCTTTTTATCAGCGGCTATTTGATAAAAAGTCTGTTCATTTACCCGCAAGCCCCACTGCTTGGTGCGCTCTGTTTTATTGTTCTCTTGGTTTAAAATGTCTAGCTCCAACACTTTGTTATTATTATCTAAGGCTTCGACAATCAAATAGTAATTGCGACCCTTAGGGTTATTCGGTGGCACTCGCCAAACGCCTGAAGACTGATTGGGTTTTGAAATTACTCGCATGGTGTATTCGCTAGCAATCGAGTCAGCTGCCGAGGTCAACCTTGCCGCTATGTCTTGGGCTTGATCGTAGTCGCCGCTATCAATAGCAATACGCGCGACTTCAGCATTTTGTTGGGCTTGTGTTATCAGTTCAGGATTTTTCGCTATATTTTCGATTTGTGATAAAGAACTCTCTATCTGTTTAGGCAGCGCAGCCTGCAAACGTTTCTCAGGCAAAACCTCTGCCATAAAATAGTAGCCAAAAAACAAACTGCCTAGCACAGCCAGAAAGCCGATCGGCTTACCCCACCGACGACGACTCACCCACATTTTTGCTAGTTTGGTTTGCCAACTAGGAGCAACCGGCTGATATTGAAAACGTTCTTGTTCTAGGGCATCGATACCTTCTTGCAATACATGCTCCGGCACACTAATGCCCTGCGCATCATACAATTCTTTTAAACGCTCGAGTAAATCTTCACGCCGTGTTTGGGTGTTTAGCTCGCGCTCAGCAATCCCATGTTGATGACGTAAGGTATCGACCACATCCATGGCCGCCATAAGGTCTTCTAGTGGCGCCTGTTTATCTACCGATTGGCTCATCTATGTTTTGATCGTCCTAAACAATTAATAATAGGTGGCTCACAAATTTATTTAAAACTTATGCTGTAACGCCAAAGTTCCACCACGTTCGATGATTTTGGCCATACGTTGCTTACCGTCTTCGACCGAATCACGAATCTCTGCGGCATTTTTGGTAGACAATACTCGCATCTCCTCGATAATCTCGCGCGAACGCTCTTGAAAATTAACCACAGAATCAACAAGCTTTTTAACTGCATCGGCTCGAATAGTTGGCCCATAACCTGCTTTTACGGCAGCCTCTTGCACCGCACCACCAATATCGGCCAGATCTTCTAAGCTCTTAGAGACACCTTCTTTCATAGCCTCTAAGGTTTGCGTGCTCTCGTGTAAGCCAAATAAACCGGTAAACGATGCCGTGAGTGCGGTAAGCACAGACTCGTTGGTGCCGAAGAAAGTAATCGCCTGCTTATATACACGCTCTTTTGCACCGTTGGTTTGCATTAAACGTGCCATCACCACTTCTGAGGTGTTATAGCTTACTGTCAGATTGTCGGAGATATCTTTTGAAACTTGGTAACGGTCCTCAGCGTACTGTAAGTCACGCATACGTTCATCACGAGCCAACTCTAATTTAGCTCGCTCGGCTAGATCTTCTCCATCATAGGCCGCTACCGTCTCATTTGCTTGTTGCAAAGCGCCTTTGGCCGCATTCCAAATTGCTTCGGCTTGTTTAAGAACATCTAAAGCATAAATTTCAGACTGTTTTATGGCACCGCGAAAATCTTGGTAGGCTTCCAAAATCACTCGTTCGCGTTCTATCTGATCACGTGAATCGTCGGCTACTTCTAAATAAGTTTGTTTAATCCCATCGAAGCGCGATGCGATATCACCGCGAGTTACTTTCATCCAAACATTATTGATACGCTCAAAAGTATCAACCTTGCCATCGTCTAATTGATCTACCATGCGTTTAGCATCGTTGCGTATGGAATTAAACGCTTCGGTAATCTCTTCGTAACGTTCGCCAACACGCATCTCAGAAACTTGCTCACGTACGATATCATTAAATACTGAGGCTTGAGTCAGAGTACGGGCGATAGCGACTACCTTGCTTTCATCAATATCGGTCAATTTTTGCAGCAAAGACACCACCGGCGCCTCGTCGACTTTTTCTGGCATTAAGCCAAGGTCGCGAACTTGTGCTAAGGCTTTATCTAAGTAGTGGAAGGTTGTTTTTGCCATGGAATTCCCCATATGGTTACGAGATTAATTGTTAAAGTGCCTCTACTGGCTTTTTGATAGTGCTGCAATAAACAGTGGCTACAATGTAACCAAGCTACGACAATTATTCAATCGCTGCTTGAATTTGTGCTTAACGCCGATACAGTTTCAGTACTTGCCAAGCGCTATTGTTAAGGTATAGTCGCCGTGTGATTTTTAGCTCTTTTTACGGGCTTATAGTTATCCACATAAACTGTGGATAACTTTGTGAGCAAAAGCCAACAGCCTGTTAAGTACAACTGTCGACTTGAAGTGATTAAATTTTAGTCAATTCTAAATTTACCATTATATTCAATGATTTAAAAACAGTTATCTGGATAATTTATCAAAACTTAACGCTAATCACTATTAATTTACAGCCCTCGGCGCGCGCTGTTTATAATTAAATACTTATCCCCAATCGCAATTAAACTTCACCGTCGAGCATCCCATGAATACAGTTGGCCTTTTTAAGAGATTATTGATTATTTGCTACGATGGATTGTTACTATTGGGAGTAGTTTTTCTAAGTTCCGTGTTCTTTCCGTTACTGCCAGAGGCTTTCAACTACTCTTTCGCGGGCAAAGCTCTAAAAGGACTCTACTTAACAATTATAATCTTCCTATTCTACGGTTGGTTTTGGACACACGGCGGTCAAACTCTTGGAATGAAAGTTTGGAAACTGTACCTAGTCAACCCCGAAGGCAAATTCATTGATTGGAAAACAGCCCTACTTCGCTTCATCGCTGCGATGTTTTCATGGGCTGCCATCGGCTTGGGGTTTACCTGGATATTAGTTGATCGAGAGCGCCGCACTTGGCACGACATTATTTCTGGATCTCGAATTTTGCACATCCCCAATCCAGTTTTCTCAAACGAGAATGGCAAGTCAAACACAGCTGAAAAATAGGCTATGCAGCACGGTGGTAGGCACTTTATCAGCGGTAGGCACTTTATCGGCAATCGACACTTTATCGGCAATCGGCATTTTAAACAATTCTACGAATCATAATAAAGCTCAACATGCATACCAGCAGGGTTGGAATGATCGCACCAAAAAATGGAGCGATATTAAATAAGGTAACAAAATAACCAAAAGCTTTATTCATAATAAAAAAGCCCAAACCCACCATAATGCCAGTAAACAAACTGCGCCCTAGACCACCACTACGAGTATTCTTAAACACAAAAGGCACCGACAAAATCAACATAACCGCGGTCGCGAATGGCGTAATTATTTTACTCCAATAGGCCAATTCGTAATTATTGGTCTCTTGTTTATTAGATCGAAGGTGGTCTATGTACTGACTTAACTGCCACAAAGAAAGTTGATCTGGCTGAATCATAAATACGCGTAATATCTCGGGGCTTACTACCGTGCTCCAGTAGGCAGCCGTTACTTTATCAGCGGCCGAACTTTTGCTATTGATCATGGTGCGATCCAAGCCACGTAACAACCAACGGCGATTTTGCGGTTGGTACTCGCCTTGCTCTGAGGTCGATAGAATGCGTAAAACATTCTTACTATCAAACTCAAATATTTTAATATTTAGCAAGGTCAAATTTGGCAGTACCTCACCGACATTGACATAAGTATTTTCATCACGTAGCCACAAACCAAAGTCTTGCTCCTGACCAATATTGGTTTGCAAAGACTCAGCTCGCACACGTAAGGCGCGAGTTTCGCTATATGGCGACACAATTTCGCCCAGAATCATCGCTATGACCGCTAATATCAAACCTACTTTTAAGACTGAACCGACAATTCTTTGTATCGACACACCCGCAGCCCGCATAACAATCAGCTCGGAGTCTTTAGCCAGAGTCGACAAACCCATAATTGAACCAATAAGCGCACTCATTGGAAACAATTCATACAAAGTCTTAGGCACTGTAAGCACAACGTACTGCAGGATTTGCACAATGCCATAGCGACCCTTGTCTAAGTCTCCAAGTTCCTCGATAAAACTCACAAATACAAACAATCCCAGCAGCACAAAAATAGTGATACCTATATAACGTAGCAAGATCTTGCCAATATACAGATCAAGAATGCGCATTAAGATGTTGCCGGCAATCGTCGCAGACGACGAATAAGATTCAACTCAGGGAATATAGGCATATTATAATTGCGCCGATACAAGCAATAGATAGCGAGTAAGAAGTACAATCCATGCACAAACCAAATCGCGGAACCACTTTCATTTTGGCCTTTTTTAATCAATGCTACGCTATATCCTAATAAATTAGTGTAGGTAAGATAGACAAAAAACGCCAGCACTATACCTGAAGACTTACCGTGTCGAGAGTCTACATGGCTGAGTGCTAAAGCAAAAATAGCCAATATTGGCAAAGTAAAAACCTTGGCCACGCGCCACAACCATTCGCTTCTAAATGCTGGTGAATCAGATTCAAGTAGCTCAGAGTTAGAGCGCGCGCGAATCGGCAAACTAAGCTTGGTCTGATTTTTCGGTTCTATTCGTAATGCGTATTTCTCAAAATCAACCACGCGATAATCTGGAGAACCAGGTTGACCCTCATAGCGCGAACCGTTGATTAGTACCAAAAATTGATCTTGAGTACGTTCATCCTCAGTACGATAGGCTTCTTTTGCGACCACCACACCTTCACGCGCAAAAGAAGCTCGGTAAACGAATACGTTTTCATAGTTGCCCGTATCTCGGTTGTATCCTTCTACAAAATACACCCCATTACCGTCTTTACCCTCGACAAATTTGCCGGTAATAATGCCCGTGATCTCATTACTTTGCCGGTATTCGTTCTCCAAGGCATAACCTTTTGCTAGGGACAATGGTGTGAGGTAAAAAGAAAACAATGCGACCAAGCCACCAACGATGAGGATCAAACTACCAACCGGTTTTAAGAAATTAGAAATACCTAAGCCGGCGCTAGCCAACACTGCCATTTCCTGATCGCTGTACCAGCGGTTCAGCACCATAATTAAGGCGATATAAAACATTAACGGCAACATCACATCTAAGTATGCAACCATTTTTAAAATCACTAAGTTCATGACACTGCTGACTGGGATCAGGCCTTCTGCAGCCTGACTAAGAAAGCCCATTACACGCAGCACAAGAAAAATACTGAGCACGACAAAAGTCACCGCAATAGCGGTGCGCAATACTTCTGCCATAAAAGCTCTATTTATAATCATACTAATGAATTTATAACTCAATTTTCAGGCTATAATTGACATATATTGTAGCAAGCAAATTGGCGGATAGGTGAGCAGAATCATCATTTCGCTATTAATAATTTAATCTCGAATATCTGAAGGAAGTCGCTGTGAAAATACAAGTTAGAGCAAACGTCAAATTAAACACCAAAACCGAATGCCGAGTTGTCGCGCTAAAGCCACTCAAAAAAATCGCATCACAGCAAGCCGAACTTAATAAAGCAACCAATAAAACGATTGATAAACTGCAAAAAAATGACATGTTTGCAGCGCGCAAAAAGCAATTTATTAATGTACCAGTAGTTGATGGTATTGGCGCTTCATCTCTAGCATTTATTGGAGTCGGCGGTGATAAACGCTTAGATAATGAAGCAGTACGTGACATCTTGGATACGCTAGCAAGCAAACTTAAAGCACTTGGTGTTAACAAGGCAATTTTTGACTTGGACGTTCTGATTGCCAAAAGTGATGCCGGCACGGTAAGTCGCCACTTGGGCGAGGCATTGGGGAATAGCGAGTACAAATATACGAAACTGCCAGTAAATAAAAAGTCTGCTAAACAAGCAAATAAAGAATTCAATGCGATCTTAAATTGTAGTGACAACAAGCAATTAGCTGCGGCCAAAAAAGGTGCATCTATCGCCGTAGCGATAAACAATGGCAAAACTTTGGCTAAAAATCTTGGCAATATGCCGGGTAATCTCTGCACGCCTACGTTCCTAGCTCAGCAGGCCAAGAAAATGACTAACAGCCACGGCCTGAAGGTCAAGGTGTTGAACGAAAAACAAATGGCTGAATTGGGCATGGGTTCATTACTGTCAGTAAGTAAAGGTAGTCGCGAACCAGCCAAGCTTATTGTGATGCAGTATCAAGGTGCTAAAAATAAAAAACAAGCGCCACACGCATTGGTTGGCAAAGGCCTAACTTTTGATGCGGGTGGCATCTCATTAAAACCATCGGCCAAAATGGACGAAATGAAGTATGACATGTGCGGTGCAGCCAGCGTCTTTGGCGCTATGCTGGCAGCCGCCGAGCTTAAACTTCCAATCAATGTTGTGGGTGTTGTGCCTAGCTCAGAAAATCTGCCAGATGGTATCGCCAACAAACCTGGCGATGTGGTCACAAGTATGTCCGGCCAAACTATTGAAATATTAAACACCGATGCCGAAGGTCGCTTAATCTTATGTGATGCTCTGACCTATACAGAACGCTTTAAACCGCAAACAGTGATTGATATAGCCACGCTTACCGGTGCCGTTATTGTCGCATTGGGGCATCAAACCGCTGGTGTAATGGGTAACGATCAAGGTGTTATTGATGATTTATTGAGTGCAGGCAAAACCAGTTTAGATCACGCTTGGCAGCTACCTATTAACGATTCATATAAGCGTCAATTGCGTAGCGATTATGCGGATCTAGCAAACATTGGCACGCCTGGCGCGGGTACCATTACCGCCGCGTGTTTCCTATCTTCCTTTACGGAAAGTATGCGCTGGGCGCATTTGGATATTGCGGGTACGGCATGGGGTGGTTCTGTCGGCAAACGTGCCAGTGGCCGAGCAGTCCCAATCCTAACTCAGTACTTAATTGATCGTTGCTAAGCATCAATCTGGTTAGAAGCGATGAAACAGGTCGATTTCTATTTGATCTCTAATCAGGTTAGCGATGCCAAGCTAAAACTGGCTAGCCGATTGACAAACAAGTTGCAACGATTGGAGCAACGTACCTTAATTGTTACTAATGACGCGCCTGAGACAAATGAACTCGACGCATTAATGTGGTCATTTAGTGATACCAGTTTTGTCACTCATGAGACTTTGCGCAGTAGTAACGAGGCTAACTCTAGTGGTCATTGCACCGCCCAAATTGGTGATCATAGTTTGGTTAGCACTGAGGTTCTAGAACAAGATTTCGACGTACTTATAAACGTGTCTGATCAAATTCCTGTTTTCAATCATCACTTTGAACGTATCGCAGAAATTGTTGAGCCGAATGAAAATGCTAAAGCTGGCGCACGGACTCGCTTTAAACAATATAAAAATGAAGGCTTTGAGCTGAAAACCCATAACATAGAACTCTAAATTTGGTGTTTGCGAAGCAACGCACTGCTGGAGAAAATTAGCATCCTAAATCGTGACCCTTTCACTCAACTCCAATTGTCAGAATATATTTAAAATACAGCAATATGACTAACGCCTTAGACAATCAATACAACCCTTCCCAAATAGAACAAGCGATTTACAAGCGCTGGGAAGCCACTAATGCTTTTGTAGCTCAGCCTTCTGACTCGGCCTACTGCATCATGATTCCGCCGCCAAATGTAACAGGCAGTTTACATATGGGACATGCGTTTCAAGACACTATAATGGATTGCTTAACTCGCTATCATCGCATGATTGGTGACGATACTCTTTGGCAAGTCGGGACAGACCATGCTGGCATCGCTACACAAATGGTAGTAGAAAGAAGGTTAGCGGCAGATAACATCAGCCGTCATGATTTGGGCCGCGAACAGTTTATTGAAAAAATTTGGGAATGGAAAGCCGAATCGGGTGGCACTATCACCCAACAACTTCGACGTATGGGGGCAGCGATTGACTGGTCTCGCGAACGTTTCACCATGGATGATGGCCTATCAAAGGCGGTTCAAGAAGTTTTCATTCAACTTTATAATGAAGGGCTCATTTATCGCGGAAAACGATTAGTTAACTGGGACCCTGTTCTTCATACTGCAGTGTCTGACTTAGAAGTAGAGTCCGCAGAAGAAAATGGCTCACTTTGGCATTTGCGCTACCCTATTAGCGATAGCGATAAGCATTTAATAGTTGCGACCACTCGACCTGAAACCATGCTTGGCGATAGTGCTGTTGCGGTGCACCCTGATGATGAGCGATATCAAGATTTAATTGGTGGCAGCATTGAGCTTCCTCTCACCAATCGCAAAATCCCAATTATTGCCGACGACTATGTAGACCCTGAATTTGGTTCGGGCTGCGTAAAAATAACCCCAGCACATGACTTCAATGATGACGAGATGGGTAAGCGTCACGGTCTTGAAAAAATCAACATATTAGATATTAATGCCGCTATTGATCTAGAAGGATCTGCTTATCATGGCATGGATCGCTACGTGGCTCGTAAGCAAATCATTGCCGACCTGAAAGCTCAAGACTTATTAGAAAAAATAGAAGATCATAAACTTATGGTGCCTCGTGGTGATCGCTCTGGGGCCGTTATTGAACCGTATTTAACAGACCAATGGTATGTAAAAGTCGCACCCTTGGCTGAGCAAGCGATCAAGGTCGTGAAAGACGGAGACATTAAGTTTATCCCTGAAAACTGGAGCAATACCTATTTCGAGTGGATGAATAATATTGAAGACTGGTGTATCTCACGGCAAATATGGTGGGGACACCGAATTCCAGCTTGGTACGATCAAAATGGAGACATCTATGTTGCTCGCAACCTAGAAGAAGCGCAAGAAAAAGCAGGTAAAAACGCAGTACTAACTCAAGATCAGGACGTGCTCGATACTTGGTTTTCATCAGCTTTGTGGCCTTTCTCAACATTAGGCTGGCCCGAAAAAACACCTGAATTAGCAAAGTATTACCCAACCAATGTGCTGGTTACCGGCTTCGACATTATTTTTTTCTGGGTAGCAAGAATGATTATGTTTGGCCTGAAATTTACCGACCAAGTCCCGTTTCGAGAGGTTTATATTCATGGCTTGGTGCGAGACCAAGAAGGCCAAAAAATGTCTAAGTCTAAAGGCAATGTTTTAGACCCAATTGATTTAATAGACGGTATCGATTTAGAAACCTTAGTAGAAAAACGCACCAAAGGTCTAATGCAGCCAAAGATGGCCGCCAAAATTGAAAAATCGACCCGCAAGCAGTTTCCAAATGGTATCGAATCCTATGGCACTGATGCGCTACGCTTTACCTTTGCTAGTCAAGCGACCTTGGGTCGTGACATTCGTTTCGATCTAGCCAGAGTCGAAGGCTATCGTAATTTTTGTAACAAGCTTTGGAATGCCTCGCGTTATGTATTAATGAATACGCAGGGCCATGACTGCGGACAAGACAATGCAGATGTGGAATTAAGTTTAGCGGATCGCTGGATTATTTCACGTCTACAGCAAGTCGAGGCCGAAGTTGTAAGCCAAGTTGAATCGTATCGCTTCGATCAAATGGCACAAACCTTGTATAGCTTTGTATGGGATGAGTATTGCAGTTGGTATGTAGAACTTACTAAGATCGTGTTGAACGATGACAATGCTAGCGAAGCTGCTCTGCGTGGCACCCGCCGTACCTTGGTTCGAGTCTTAGAATGCACCTTGCGTTTACTGCATCCGATCATTCCATTTATCAGCGAAGAGATTTGGCAAAGCGTAAAACCACTAGCCGCGGTCGAAGGCGAAACAATTATGCATTGCGCCTACCCTGTCGCTGAGCAAAGCAAAATTGACCAAGCCGCAGTCGATGAAATGACGTGGGTACAAGAAACTATTACCAGTGTTCGCAACGTCAGAGGTGAAATGAATATCAGTCCTGCAAAGGAATTACCAATCATTCTCGAGGGCATCGACAAAGAAGCGCTTGCATATCTAGAAGCTAACCGAGCATATTTAGTTAAGTTTGGTCGCTTCGAATCTATTGAAGTCTTAGCCGAAAACGAGACCGCACCCGAATCAGCCACCGCTTTGGTTGGCGATATGCGTGTACTTATTCCACTCGGGTCTTTTATCGACGCAAATGCGGAAATCAGTCGTCTCAATAAAGAACTAGAAAAAGCAGAAAAAGACATTGCCGGTGTCTCTGGCAGACTCAGCAATAGAGCTTTCACTGATAAAGCACCCGAAGCTGTTATTGCTAAAGCTCAAGAACAGTTGCGTGATGCTGAATCAACTAAAACTTTGTTACTAGAACAGATTGAACGCATGCAACAATTCCTTACAGCCTAACGTCGTCGTAAACACCTTTGTAAATATGGTGACTTACTCAGCGCGCTGTGAGGAGCTTTGCATAAGACTAAAGATAAATGATCTCTCATAGTCTCAAGTTAACACTGACGTTTTTGACAGTCATTATTATATGGAGCTTTACCCCACTTGCCATTAAATGGAGTGCTGGTGACGCACCACTGGTTAGTTTACTGATTCGTATTCTTATCGGTGTTTTTTGCTGCATGGGCTTACTAGCTCTGACTAAAACTAAGATTTCACTTGGGTTTCAAGAAAGACGCTTGTATTTAGTCTGTGGTATTTCAATTTACCTGCCTATGAGCCTTATCTATTTAGCATCGCAACATATTCCCTCTGGTTGGATTGCTGTTGTATTCGGGCTATCACCGCTAATAACTGGAGTTTTTTCCCTACTCGTAGAACCTGAAGATCGGCTCACTGCTAGTAGAACGTTGGGATTGCTGCTTGGCATAGCTGGCCTGTATCTAGTGTTCTCTGCAAGCCTTAGCTTTGAAGAAAGCTCAATCAAAGGAATGGCTTTAGTACTCAGTGCGGTAACTATATCTTCGGCTAGCTCAGTGTTGATTAGATATCTTGCTAAAAACATGAGCATTCAAGGTATGCAAACCACCATTGGTGGTTTATTGGTGGCGATACCCTGCTTTGCCATAACCGCATGGGTAAATCACACATCTGGAGACAGCGGTTTCGCTATTTTATCTTTTGATAACTTTTTAAGCAGTTTTGGTCAAAGAGAATGGATCAGTATTGTGTTTCTAGGTGTAATTGGAACGGGAGTAGGTTTTAGTTTGTACTACTATTTACTAAAAGAAGTGAGTGCGAATAGAGTTTCTTTAATTACATTAATTACGCCGATCACTGCCTTAGCCGTTGGTAGCTGGTTCAACAATGAACCTTTGGTGCCACAAGTATGGATTGGCGCGGCACTTGTCTGTACGGGGTTGTTACTTTATGAATTTAAACCGAAATTCGGAATGCGCAAACTTTAGTTTTTTTTCTGTAGGCTTTTCATTACTGACGTTTGCCATTAGCTTAAGTCGCGGATAACATAAATTTGTGATCAAAAACTTACTTATAATCGCGCATACGCCCTCAGAAAATACCAAAGCCTTAGCCAAGGCTCTAGAAAGTGGTGCTCGCCACCAAGATATAGACCACGTTAATACTAGGCTTTGCTCGCCCTTCGATTGCAATGCCGAGGCTGTGCTTAACAGCGACGGAATCATTCTATTCACCACAGAAAATTTTGGCTATATGAGTGGTGCACTTAAAGACTTTTTCGAGCGCATCTACTATCCATGCCTAGATCAAAGCAAGCTGAATGATGGCAAACCCTTTGCTCTAGTTATACGGGCAGGCTTAGATGGCACAGGCACAGACATAGCCGTACATAAAATCACGACTGGCCTTAAGTGGAAAGAAGTACAACCCCTAACACTTTGTAAGGGAGACTTTGACGACGCTTTCATTGCACAATGCGAGAATCTTGGCTTAACCTTTGCCGCTGGCCTAGATAACAATATTTTTTAACGTTCTTTTTGGACTTTTATATAAACCCTATATTTAAACCCTTTTTATACATCCTTTATTTAAAACTTAGCCTAAACCTTAGTTAAACAATTTTAAAATGAGTAAACAAACAGAAATTGAAGCCGCCGTATTTCGCAAGCTAATTGAACATCTAGACAACAGAAAAGATGTACAGAATATAGACATAATGAACTTGGCTAATTTTTGCCGAAACTGTTTAGCTAAATGGTATTCAAGTAGCGCCGAAGAGTTAGGCGAAAATATAGATTACGAGCAAGCTAGAGAGATCGTATATAAAATGCCCTACTCTGAATGGAAAGATAAACACCAAATGCCTGCGACCGCTGAACAAATGGCCGCATTCGAGCAACGAAAAAAATGAAAGTCCGCGTCGGCGATCGTTGCATGGATGCAACTTAGCAGGACGCGTCGGGAGCAAGCACCAACTTGCTATCTATATATGCAAATAACTCACTAAATCAAACCATCTCAGAAACTACCACCGGATGGTTTTCCAGTGTGCGATGTACTGGACACCGATCGGCTACTTCCATCAATCGATTGAGCTGGGTCTCATCTAATTGATCACCCACAATAGTGATTTTTCGTACAATTCTATCGATCTTGCCATCGGCTTTTTCACAGTCTTCACAATCTTTCGCATGAATTTTTTCGTGGTAGAGATCAATAGAAACGTCCTCCAATGGCCACTTCTTGTGATTGGCATACATGCGCATTGTCATAGACGTACATGCACCTAATGACATTAATAATAAATCGTAGGGAGTTGGCCCTAGGTTAGTGCCACCAAAACTTAAGGGTTCGTCTGCTTTCAATTGATGGGAGTCAGTAAACAGACCACGTAAAAACTTCTTATCCAATTCACTAATTCGCACCTCACCGGACTTTAAATTTTTAGTAGTACGTGTGGCTGGCTCAGCCTTACTATCTGTAGTTGAAAGATAACGGCTGGCCCACGCGCTCATGGTTGTGGCTACATACTCAGCATCGTCTTTATTGCTAAGAAGATGATCAGCTTGATCTAATGAAATAAAACTTTTAGGGTGCATAGCCGCTTGGTAAATTTTAGACGCTTCAGATACACCTACGATGCTATCCACCGGGGAATGAAAAACTAATAAGGGCAAACCTAGTTCACGAATATGGTTAGTATCATTGTGTTGATCAAGATCATCGACCAATTGCTTTTTGATATTAAATTCACGCGCACCAATAGCAACCTTAGCTTCACCGTCTTTTTGGATGTCTGACTCTACCGAACAAAACAAATGTTTTACATGCTCAGCGGTCGCAGGTGCAGCCAAGGTAACCAGCGCTTTTAATGAGGGAATATCTTTGGCAGCTTGCAGTACCGCAGCGCCGCCAAGACTGTGACCAATTAATAAGGATGGCGGCAAATGATGTTCTTCTAGAGCATTTGCTGCGGCAATCAAATCTGCCACATTGCTTGAAAAGTTAGTATTAGCAAAATCACCATCGCTATTACCCAAACCAGTAAAATCAAAACGCAGAACCGCTATGCCTTTTTTAGCCAATGCTCTGGCGATTCGACTGGCTGCGGCAATGTCTTTACCACAAGTAAAACAATGCGCGAAAATTGCAAAATGCTTAATCTCAGCAACACCATCAGGCGTTTCTAATAAACCGGCCAATGTCAGACCGTCAGCATTATTGAATTCGAATTTAGTACGACTCATAAGTATTTATAATTAAGTGTGGTTGTAACTCTAGCGCAATATTACTATTTTCTGAGTGATAGCTTGTTATAAAACTTGAGCGCCGCTTCTTGAGTGGAACATTTTAAGGGAAGCACCACTCCAAAACTATCTGGATTAGCATCGAACTTATAACAAACGTCATAGCCGAAAATTTGACTTCTAACATTCACTTGCCCTGATTTCGTTAGCTGAATATTTTTGTTTTCCAAACGATATATATCTTCTCTGCCAGAACCAGTTGAAGTTGGTTGCTCAAAAGATTTTTCAAAATCAATATACGTTTGCGAGTTTTTATTGAATGATTGACGCGAATGTTTATCAATTTGATCTCTAATATCACCTTGATCGATAACTATAATCGCGTCCTTGGTAATTATCTCGTCATTCGCAAACTCATTCGATAGCCTATCACTTAAGGGCTGAGGCTCATTTAGGGGATGAGGCTCTACCACTGGTTCCGATTCAGTTGTCAGTTCGGCTTGTACTTCTGATGTGATATTTTCGGTTTCAATAGGGATAACATGCGCTTCATCTGCAAAGTAAGTTAACTCTACGTTTAAGGCTGTCTGTTGATTGGGATGAATCTCATATTCAAAGTCTATGACATTGTTAAGCACAAGAGCTATAAACAAATGAATCGTTAATGCAACGAAACCTGAAAGAACCAGCATTCTTTCATGCTTATTTATTACTCCAATTTGATTAATGATATAACTCATTTACTTATTAACTATGCTTCGTCACCTTTTCTTCATCACCTTTTCCTAATCATCTTAGCCTTGCTTTATTCGCCAGAGATGCTCTGTTGATGGCAGGGTTTTATGTAAGAAGTATTAGTTACAGTTGGTCTAAAGTAGGTGTAATATGGTTTTACGTTTGAAGCACTTACGGTACCGTATACTCTACCATAACTTCACACAATCATTTTCACGAACTAAACTCACTACATGAATAGGAACCAAAATGCGTACCTCTACAAAATATCTAATCCCTATTTTATTCGTTTGCACTATTTTTTCTGTATCGGCGCCAAGCCTTGCGCAGTCTAACGACGACTTAGAAAAGCCACAATCACCTGAGGCTGAGGTAGAAAACCGTGAAGCGGAATTAGAAAGTAATACGATCCGATCAGATATGACTTTCCTTAAGCTTATTGACATTGTTGGTAAATACACCGGCAAAGTCGATACTGCTGGCAGCAGTCTTTCTTTTACGTATAACGAAGTACCAATGACCTTAATTGCAAATGAGGGCGCAAATCGTATGCGTATTGTGACGCCGATTCTAGAAGCAGATCAACTTTCGCCTGAACAGATGGTGGCGATTTCTCTGGCTAATTTTCACCTTGCCTTAGACGGTCGTTATGCCTTGGGCGGCAATACGCTTTACGCTGCGTATATTCATCCCTTAAAGGAACTCACGACCGAGCAGGTTGAATCTGCTATTCGTCAAGTTTCAATGCTGAGAATAACCTTTGGCACTAGCTACACCAGTGGCGAAATGAATTTTGGCGCTCAGCGCTCTCCGCATGGTCAAGATATCTAAAAAGCCTCTATGAAACCGTAGAAATATAGACCGAATTGGTAGACTCACCACCTGAATAAGGATTTGGAAATCGCACAATATGCGCCTGAGTGGATCCAAAAACCGAGTCGAGTAACTGCACGAACTCTTGATCAGGAAGATCATTCGACCATAAACCAAACACGCCACCACTAACAATCTTACTCGCTACTCTTTGTAGCGAATCAATACTATAAAAATCTTGATTCGATTCGTTTAACCAATGACTCGGAGAATGGTCAATATCAAGTAGCACACCGTGTACGGGCTTATCATCTATAAACCCTTGAGCGCTATCGGTAGCAACAGCAAAAAAATCATTATGTATTAACGAGCTGCGCACATTGGTCATGAGCACATCACCAATTGGTAATATCCCTTGCTCATGCCATTTTATTACTGCTTGCATCACATCAATGGTACGCAATCTCTGTACCTCAGGATCATTTAGGGCAGCCAATGCTGTATAGCCCAGACCTAGACCACCAACAATGATGTCGAGGTTTTGTCGATGTCCGTTGCTTTTCAATTGTGCCAAACCCAGCTTAGATAATTGCTCTTCGGCCTCGACGAACAAGCTGGACATTAAAAACTCTTGGCCAAGTTTCACTTCATAGATTAGCTGATTGTCTAGCCTAGGTTCGGTGCGACGTCGAAGGCTGATCACACCAAACTGGGTTTCTTGATAATCCAATTCTTCGAATATATGTTCCATCAATAGAAGTATTATCTAGTCAAAGTTTGGATCACAGCTATGATAGTTAAATATAGGGCTTTCTAAATACAGGCTAGCGCGAATCATACGTTAGCTTGTAAGTATTCAACCACTTTATCACCAAACTCTTGCGTACTTAGCATAGTCACTCCTGAACCAGGTTTAGATAAGTCAGAGGTTGAAAAACCCGCTGCAAAAACGCTTTGCATTGCGGCCCAAACATTTTTTGACTCGTCTAACATGCCGAAGCTGTATTCCAACATCATGGCAATCGAACCAATCATCGAGTATGGATTAGCAATACTCTGACCTGCAATATCGGGTGCTGAACCATGCGACGGTTCGTAATAGGCTTTACCGTTATCGCCCAGACAAGCTGACGGCATCAAACCTAATGACCCCAAAATACCGCCACCTTGGTCACTCAAAATATCACCAAACATATTTTCCATAACCATCACATCAAACTGAGTCGGATCTAAACATAATGCGGTCGCCGCTGCATCAACTAATATGTGTTTTACTTCAACATCTGGGTACTCCTGAGCGATTTCCTCAAGCACTTCATTCCACAAAACACTGGATTTCAAGACATTACTTTTATGAATATTGTGGAGCACTTTTTTACGCCCACGAGCTATTTTAAAAGCTTCATGTACAATATTACTAATCTGGTCTTCATCGTACTCAAGCACTTCGCGCACAAAGCGTTTACCTTGGTCATTAACACCCAACTCCTTCTCGCCAAAATAAAGACCGCCAACTAATTCACGCAGCATTATCATATCAATTCCTTCACCAATAACTTCAGGTTTCAATGGCGAGAAGTGCCCTAGCGACTTAGGTAAATAAACGGGCCGATAATTCGCATAGGTATTTAAACGGGCACGTAGCGGCAAAATCGCACCACGCTCAGGTTGTTGATCTACTGGTATCTTTTTGGATTCTTCGTAATTCAATCCTACTGGCCCCTTAATCACTGCGTCCGCTTCATCCACTAATGTTTTAGTGTCTTCTGGAAAAGCAGCGCCATGCGTAAAATACGCACCTGCACCGAAAGGTGCTTCGATTAAATCAAAGCTTACGTCATTACGTTCTTCGATCACACGTAATACTTTTATCCCCTCGAGCATAATCTCGGGACCAATGCCGTCGCCAGCCAGTACTGCAATTTTATATGTCTTCACTGAAATATTGAATTTGGTTCAAATAGCGCGGAATTTTAGCTGATTTCGCTTTGTAATCGTAGCGAATATTATGCGAAGAAGACTAATAATAAACTTTGATTTACCCTAGCGGCACAATCAGCATCTATTAATTTTTAAGGACGAAATGACCTGCTTCACACCTCTATGGTATAAACATGGATGTAAATTTAACTAGCCCCTCTTTAAAACCATGCTTAATCTTGATATGAAACTAATCCTCAAAAAATTAGGCCTAAAAAAACTCATCCTTAATCTAACTTCATTGCTAACTCTATTCGCCCTGTCTAACAACGTAGCCGCACATGGCGACGACCATCCAGAGCTGTTGTTTGATAGCATCGAGGTTACACCTGGCTTACATATGCTATTTGGCGTAGGTGGCTTCACAGGTGGTAACGTTGGCCTATCAGTTGGTAACGATGGCGTTGTGATGATCGATAACGGGGTGAAAACGGCGTTGGATATCTTGCTCGCACGAGTCGCTAAAATAACCGACAAACCTGTCGACTATTTAATCAATACGCATATACACGGCGACCATATAGGTAACAATGCTGCATTTGGCGGTGACGGTGCTCGCATTATCAGCCATGACAAGCTACGTAAATCATTAGTAGCTAAAGGCGAAGCAAGTTCCGCTGCAATTCCGGTATTAACTTTTGCAGATCAAATCACGCTGCATATTAATGGTGATGAAGCCAATATTTTTCATGTGGAGAATGCCCATACCGACGGAGATGCTATTATTCATTTTAAGAACGCCAACGTTATCCACACTGGTGACGTAATGTTTAATGGTATGTTTCCATTTATTGATGGCAACAACGGAGGCGCCTTACCTGGTGTGATTGACGCATTAGCTAGAATTGAATCAATAGCTAATGACGATACTAAAATCATGCCCGGACATGGAACCTTGGCTAGCAAAGCAGACGTAAGCAAAACCATCGCTATGCTAAAAGATTCATATCAATTAGTTGCAAACATGGTCAAGGATGGCAAAACCGACGAAGAAATTCAGTCTGCCAATCCTTTGTCTAAGTATGAAGAATATAGCTGGGGTTTTATAAATACGGAAAAAATGACCGCTCAAGTAATTACTGCAGCTCGATATTTTCCTTTAAAGTAAGGTCTATTTAGTTTTAATCAGTACTTGCTGATTTTAGAAAAACTAAGTTTGGGCACTCTTTCTTTACACCTCTTCTGAACTAATCCATAACCTTAACGGCGTCGCCGACTTTGATTGCCTGCCCAGAATGGGTTTTGATTAAAGCGTTTTGCCCAAAATATATTTGACCGTCATCACCTCGGCGATAATCGCTTAAGGCTTTAATCACCGCTATTTGTTTGTCGCCCGTGGTAGGCTCAATAGCTGGAATAATGCAGCGAGAACAGGGCTTAACTAAAGATATTGTGGTGCCCGCAAAATCAATATGATTCCAGTTATCTTCTGCGTGTGGTTCGCAACCATCAATGACTATATTAGGTCGAAAGCGCCGCATATCAATCGCTTCATCAAGCTTACTATTTAACAGGTCTAAAGATGCTAGAGAAATAACTAATATTGGAAAACCATCAGCAAAGCTAACGGTTTCACTGTTCAAGGCAAAGTCTTTATCGACATAGCGTTTAGTTTGATCTTGCATAAATACGAGGCGAACTGAAAAATCTAAAAATCGACTTAACCAATCCGCCACCTGATCGCCACAGTCCTGGGCAAGCACGTCATCGTGCCACACTCGCACCTGTGTTTGTTGTTGTGGGCTTTTCCTTGCTGATTTATCAAGCTGATACTCATCGCCATCGGGTGTCGACAAAATTAATACTGACTCTAGTAGCTGCGTTTTAATCAAACACATCTTAGGAAACTGCCGCTGCGTAAGGAACTTACCTTTAGCATCAATGATCATCCAACGGCGGTCATAATCGGGGCCAAGCTCTCCTAGGTTGACGCTATTTACTTCAATTCCTGCTAATGACTTAACAGGGTGGACAAAAAGCTGACTAACTGTGAGTCCAGTCACTAAAACTTTAATTTACTATCACTGACTAAAATTCCATTATTGTCAGAATAAACCCAATCGCCAGGGCGAATAGTATGGCCGGCAAAAGTCACTGGCACATTTAGATCACCCACGCCCTTCTTTTGTGTTTTTACTGGATGAGTATCTAAGGCCTTAACGCCGATATCCGTGTCATCGATCTCATCCACATCACGGATACAACCATTTATAACCAATCCAACCCAACCGTTTTTAGAAGCTTTTTCAGCCAACATGTCACCAAGAATAGCCTTGCGTAATGAGCCGCCACCATCCATAACGATCACTTTACCATTACCCATGGTTGCAACAAGCTCTTTAAGCACCGAGTTATCTTCAAAACACTTGATCGTTACTACTTCACCATAAAAACTTTCATTAGCTCCAAAGCTAGTAAATATTGGTTCTAGTACTGTTAATGAACCATCAGCTAGATTTGCTTCATGGGCATCACAAATATCAGGGGTTGAGATTTTTTTCATATTCTATGACTGAGTACGAACATTAACGTGCTCAAACGGGCAATGTCGGCATGTATTACCACAACAATGCCCACGAGCTAAATGATAGGCTTTGGTAAAAACCATAAAACCGTTTTCCATGTAGTAGTGAACATTTTCTTCTAACACGGCAATCGGCCAAGTGACTTTAGCCTGCTCATTTTTTACTGCTTTACTTTGAGTCATTATTATCTACTTTACTTCAAAATTTTGGAACAGCCCTGAGCTGATAAACAGCCCTGAGCTGATAATAAACAGCCCTGAGCCGATAAACAGCCCTGAGCCAATCACCTGCCTACGTTGAACGGCGGTACTGACCACCTACTTCAAAGAACGCATCGGTTAACTGCCCAAGAGAACATACCTTAACCGCTTTCATCAAGGCTTCAAAACCATTGCCGCCATCATTAATCACTTTCTTAACGTCATCTAGTACTTGTGCAGACACATCGTTATGCCTTTGTTTAAAGTCGGCCAAACGCGCTATCTGGCTCTTTTTCTCAGCATCCGTCGAGCGCGCCAACTCTATTTCAAATTCCTCTTCTTCGCCCTCAGCAAGAAAAGTATTGACGCCTACTATCGGATGACTGCCATCATGCTTTTTGGTCTCATACTTCAAAGACTCTTCTTGAATTACACCACGCTGATAACCCGTTTCCATCGCGCCTAATACGCCACCACGATCAGAAATTCTTTCGAACTCTTTCAATACAGCTTCTTCAACTAAATCAGTTAACTCGTCTACCACGAATGAACCTTGCATAGGGTTTTCATTTTTGGCGAGTCCAAACTCTCGATTAATAATCAGCTGAATTGCTAAAGCTCTGCGTACAGACTCCTCGGTAGGTGTAGTAATTGCTTCATCATAGGCATTCGTATGCAAGCTATTACAATTATCGTTAATCGCTAGCAAAGCCTGCAAGGTGGTACGAATATCATTGAACTGCATCTCCTGAGCATGCAAGGAACGGCCCGAAGTTTGAATATGATATTTAAGTTTTTGGCTTTTCGCATTGGCACCGTATTTGTCACGCATCGCAATTGCCCAAATACGTCTAGCCACTCGACCAATCACGGTATATTCAGGATCCATACCATTGGAAAAGAAAAAGCTAAGATTAGGAGCAAAATCATCAATATGCATACCACGTGCTAAATAGGTTTCCACAAAGGTGAAACCATTGGCTAAAGTAAAAGCAAGTTGCGAAATTGGGTTAGCTCCGGCTTCAGCAATGTGATACCCAGAAATAGATACCGAGTAAAAATTACGTATCTCTTGATCAATAAAGTATTGTTGAATATCTCCCATCATTCGTAAACTAAACTCAGTTGAGAAGATACACGTGTTTTGACCTTGATCCTCTTTTAGAATGTCGGCTTGTACCGTTCCTCGCACAGCGCGTAAAGCATCGGCTTTAATTTTTACCGCTTCATCGGCACTCGGTTGGCGTTTATTGTCAGCGGCAAACTTATCTATTTGTTGATCAATCGCGGTATTCAAGAACATCGCAAGGATAGCGGGTGCAGGACCATTAATGGTCATAGAAACCGATGTCGATGGATCACACAGATCAAAGCCGTCAAACAATTGCTTCATGTCTTCGAGCGTCGCTACGGAGACTCCGGAGTTACCGATCTTACCGTAAATATCAGGGCGCTCAGCGGGATCAAACCCGTACAGCGTTACTGAATCAAATGCCGTAGATAGACGGCTGGCAGCGGCGTGTTGCGACAAGCTTTTAAAGCGCGCATTGGTACGCTTAGGATCACCTTCACCAGCAAACATACGTGCTGGATCCTCACCTTCTCTCTTGAACGGGAATACCCCAGCTGTGTAAGGAAAAAATCCTGGTAGGTTTTCTCGTCGTAACCAATTTAATAATTGACCATGATTCGAAAATTTAGGTACCGCAACTCGAGAAACAAGCGAGCCAGATAAGCTTTCATGCACTAAACGAGTCGCCACTTCTTTACCATTGGGCAATGTGTCTGTCCGCTCTTTGCCTTGATAGCCCGCTTTAATATCTTCCCAGCCAGACAGAAGTTTTTTACTTTCGTTAGTTAGTTTATCTTCGCGCTGTTCAATCAAACTAGCAATGTCTTCACTAGTGTCACCTAACATCCGCTGCGACTCCATCAGCGCTTGGCGTTCGTCTGCCAGTACCACCTGCTTAGCGGAACTTTCATGGTAGGTGTGAATGGTTTCTGATATTTCAGCCAAGTAACGTTGTCGCGATGTAGGCACCACAACCGACCGCTCAGATGGCACGCGAATATCCGTAAACGGTAATTTAGATGGCCATTCTCGCAGGGCTCGATCGCCGAGTTTGTCCGATCGTAAAATTTCAACTAAACCATGATACGCAGAGCTAACACCATCATCACCAAAACGTGAAGCGATACTACCGTACACGGGCAATTCGCTTGGTTTAGTGTCCCATGCTTCGCGGTTACGTTGAACTTGTTTAGCCACATCACGCAATGCATCGGCGGCGCCTTTTCGGTCAAACTTATTAATGACCACCAAGTCGGCAAAGTCCAACATATCAATTTTTTCAAGCTGACTCTGTGCACCAAACTCGGGGGTCATAACATACATAGAGCTATCGACGTAAGGCACAATACCAGCATCACCTTGGCCAATGCCTGGCGTCTCAACCACAATTAGATCGAAATCAAAATTACCTATGGCCGCAATAATGTCATGTAGGTTTTGTGGCACCTCACCGATGGCACCTCGAGTAGCTATTGAGCGCATGAAAATATTTTCTGTATAAATAGAATTCATACGAATTCGATCGCCCAGTAATGCTCCGCCGGTTTTACGTCTAGTTGGGTCAATCGCTAATACGGCAATACGCGCTGTATCTGTGCTATCAATCCGAAATCGACGAATTATTTCATCAGTCAGAGAGGACTTCCCTGCTCCTCCAGTACCAGTAATACCCAATACTGGTGTGGCCGTACCTGAAGCTAATTTAACTTTCGCTAAAGCAGCTTCTTCTAAAGATTGAGACTCGATAGCAGTAATCAGTCTAGACAGCGATCGGTAATCGCTGGGGTCGCTCATGGCTTCTTGAACATCAATATGCTCGGCGCTTCTGCAACGATCAATCATGTCTTGAATCATGCCTACTAGGCCAAGCTCCATGCCATCTTGGGGAGAATAAATACGTTCTACACCGTAGTTATGTAGCTCTTCAATTTCAGCAGGAACAATGACACCACCACCACCGCCAAAAACACGAATATGCTCTGCACCTTTGTCTTTGAGCATATCAACCATGTACTTGAAATACTCCACATGACCACCTTGGTAGGAGCTCATGGCAATACCTTGTACGTCTTCTTGCAAGGCAGCTTGCACTACTTCCGCCACAGAACGATTATGTGCAAGATGAATTACTTCCACCCCTAAGCTTTGCAATATACGGCGCATAATATTAATTGATGCATCGTGTCCATCAAACAAACTGGCCGCCGTTATAAAGCGCAGTGGAGTCACCGCAGTTTCGGGCTGTAAATTGCTGTCTTTCTCAGTAGAAGAAACGTCTTGTACGGACAATTTAAGATCAGATTTAGTACTCATACTTTCTCACTATCACGCGGATAAAATTAATTCTGTGATGAACGTAAAAGCATTGCCATGCTGCGCTTTAAGCCATCATGCAATTGCTCAGTCTCATCTAGTTTATTGGGGTTTGCCAACCAGAAATACACAATTCCTATCACACTGGCGCTAAATTGAGCGGCAATAGAATCCGCTTCCAGTTTTAAGGAATCGTCAATACTTGGGTCATTTAAAATCCAGTTGACTACGTCTTGGAAACGACGTTGATGAATACCTTTAATGATATCGCCGAGCTCAGAGCCGGCATTAATGGATTCAAACCATAGGGTATAAAAAGTACGAACATAATCCGGAGCATCAAGACAAAACTGGTAATGTTGATCCAAAGCTCGCTCAATAGCTAAAGCTCCAGTGTGTTGGCCTACTGCCGACTTCAACTGCTGTAACCACAGATCGCCTAGTTGTCTTAAAACAAAACTAAACAAGCGATCTTTTGAGCCAAAACGATTACCCGCTAAACCTCGGCTATAACCTGCCAGCTCACCTACGTCTTTCAAGCTAGTCGCAGCAGGCCCACGCTCAACAAGAAGTTCAACAGTCGCATTAAACATACGCAGATCAGACAGCTCGGTACGCTCAGACTGTGTTAATTTTGGTTCTTTTTTTTGATTAGATTTAGTGCTTTTAGCTTTCGAGTGTCGATCCGTTTCAGACAAGGAAACGTTATCTACATCGGTGACTAAGGCAGTTAAGGTATCAGCGTTCATAAAGTTAGGCAAAAGACTCTTCGCTCATTTCACAGCCGATAAGCGCGCCTGCCACCACTGCATTGCCATGGGCACTGGCACGCGGCATTACTTGGCGAATATAAAATCGAGCTGCCAACATTTTATTTTCATAGAACTGGGTATCGCCTTCTCCCGAGGAAACTTTATCCTTGGCTATCAAAGCACTACGTAGGTGGTACCAAGCCCCCACTATATATCCAATTTGCATAAGAAAATTATAGGACACCGCACCCTCAAAATTAGCACTACTGGATGCGTTTTCCAGAATATAGTCGGCGGCAGCTTTTAGGTCGGCTTGAGCTGAGCCAATCAAATTGGCTAATTCTTCAAAGAGGCTACCTTCTTCGACCAATTCCATAGACTCTTGCAAGGTGGCACTTATTTCATCCATAAAGGCATTGAAACCAGAGCCATTATCTCGAATTAATTTGCGACCGACTAGATCATTTGCTTGAATACCATTGGTACCTTCATAAATCGCCGTAATACGGGCGTCTCGGTAATGTTGCGCCACGCCGGTTTCTTCTATAAAGCCCATGCCACCGTGTATCTGCAACCCTAAAGAGGTCACTTCATTAACCAACTCGGTACACCAAGCTTTAGTAATTGGCGTTAACAAAGCAAAGCGCTTTGCATGATAAGCGCGCTCATCTTCGTCGGCTGAATTTTTACGAAAATCATGTGAGATAGACGCATCAAAGCACAAGGCTCGCATAGCATCAGTCATGGATTTCATCTGCATTAACATACGACGCACGTCTGGGTGACCAATAATGGCGGTTGACTCGCCAGTTTCCGGATCACGACCTTGAACTCGGTCTTTAGCATAGGCCAAGGCGTCTTGATAAGCGCGCTCCGATAAGCCTACGCCTTCAAGTCCAACTTCCAAGCGAGCATGGTTCATCAAGGTGAACATGCATACTAACCCCTGACCAGGCTTGCCAATCATATGTCCGATGGCGCCTTCATTTTCCCCAAAACTCATGACACAGGTTGGGCTGGCATTAATACCAAGCTTGTGCTCGGTAGACACGACTTTCAGATCGTTTCGCTCACCCAAACTACCATCTTCATTGACCAAGTATTTTGGTACCGCAAATAAACTTAAGCCTTTTACTCCTGGTGGTGCATCATCTAAAGGTGCTAATACGATATGCACAATATTCTCTGCCATATCATGCTCACCCCAGGTGATAAATATCTTCTGGCCCTTGATGCGGAAGTGGTCGCCTTCAGCCGTCGCCTTAGTTTTTAAATTGGATAAATCCGAACCGGCATGCGATTCGGTTAAATTCATGGTTCCCGACCATTCGCCAGAAATCAATTTAGACAAGTAGGTTTGTTTAAGCTCGTCACTCGCATGTGCCGCCAGCGCATCAATCGCGCCTGCCGTTAACATTGGGCATAAGGCTAAAGCCATATTGGCACTATTCCAAAACTCACCAATGCCCATGTGCACGGTAAAAGGCATGCCTTGACCACCGTATTCAGGATCTTGAGCCAGCCCTCCCCAACCATTATCGACAAACAATTGATACGCTTCTTTGAAACCATCGGGAGTTTTTACTTCGCCGTTTTCAGCTGTACTATGTTCAATATCACCAATACGATTAAGCGGCGCAAAAACTTCAGCAGCGAATTTTCCCGCCTCTTCTAATACAGCTCCTACTAACTCAGGAGTCGCTTCTTCAAATTGCTCAATTTCAGATAGTTTTTGAATATTTAATAAGTCATTCAAAACGAATGAAACTTCTTGTATCGGTGCTTTGTAGTCCGCCATTAGGTTCGCCTATTAATTCAGATAAGTGGTGAGATAAAGATAGGGTTAAGTCTTAATTAACCCTTTGGTATCGATATGTGAACACACTTGTTTGCAACAAGCAAGTATAAAGACCGAATAATCACTCTAATACTTATTAAGCGCTATTTATGCGATACAAGCCCCACTCATTATTGTATACACATATTCAATATTTGACGAGAACCAAGCCTAATAATAGGGATTTATCAAGCTTATTGTTGACAATATAGCTGTTTAACTTCATTATCGCTGCAGATTATGAGCACAGTGAAGAGCATTAAATCAGTGAATGGTAATCAACAAGATGTAACGTTGAGTGATCAAACCACTACCGCGTTACGCGAGGCTATCGTCATTGGTGATATTGCTGCTGGTGAAAAACTCAACGAGCCTAAATTAGCCGAGCAATTTTCGGTTAGTCGAGGCCCGTTACGCGAAGCAATCCGTCGTTTAGTTTCAATGGGTTTGGTCAGACATATACCGAATGTTGGTGCCAGTGTCGTAACATTAAGCTTGTCTAATATAACTGACTTATACGATGTTCGCGAAGTGCTTGAAGGTAAAGCTGCTGCCCTAGCTGCGGTTAATATGAACGCCGACGAACGCGTTAAGCTACGTGAACTGATCGACATACATCGCCAGCACATTGAAACTAATGAAGGGCAGTATATGCAAGTTGAAGGCGATTTCGATTTTCACTATCAAATAATTAAAGGTAGTGGCAATGCGATGCTAACTAGGCAACTGTGCGATGAGTTGTATCACTTAATTCGTATGTTTCGTTACCAAACTAGCCGATTTAAAACTCGTTCAAAACGAGCCTTGATTGAACACGAACAAATGGTTTATGCCATTGAACAACACGACTCAACTATGGCCGAGATGCTGATGCGCAGCCATATTTCTCGAGCTAAAGAGTCGATTATAAAATACTTTGAAGATTTAAATTTGAAACCAGATTCGTAATCCACAAAAACAAGAGTAATACTATGAGTGCTCATACCGCCGGAACTCGCTTTGGAAACGCTTTAGCCAATACCCAACCATTACAAATAATGGGGACCATTAACGCATATACCGCTTTGATGGCAACCCAAATAGGTCACCAAGCCATCTATATCTCGGGTGGCGCTTGCGCTAATGCCTCCTATGGTTTGCCTGACTTAGGTATGACCAGCATGAACGATGTACTTGAGGACGCGCGTCGCATTACCGCGGTGGTTGACACTCCCCTGCTGATTGATATCGATACTGGCTGGGGTGGCGCATTTAACATCTCTAGAACAATTAAAGAATCTATACGTGCCGGAGTGGCTGCGGTGCATATGGAAGACCAAGTAGCTCAAAAGCGTTGTGGTCACCGCCCTAATAAAGAAATCGTTTCAACCCAAGAGATGGTCGATCGCATTAAAGCAGCGACTGATGCCAAAACCGATGATAACTTTTTCATTATGGCTCGCACTGACTCTTATGCTATTGAGGGTTTACAGGCATCGATCGACCGAGCGGGAGCTTATATTGAAGCTGGCGCAGATGGAATATTTGCAGAAGCTATGGCGAATCTAGACGAGTACCAAGCTTATGATGACGCCATTGATGCTCCACTATTAGCAAATATGACGGAATTCGGTATGTCCCCTTTGTTCACAAAACAAGAATTAGCAGCGCATGGCGTAAACATGATCTTGTACCCGCTTACCGCGACTAGAGCCATGAATAAAGCCGCCGAAACCGTATATCGTGATGTGCTTGAAAAAGGACATCAAAAAGATGTGGTCGATAGCATGCAAACGCGCATGGAATTATATGACTACTTAAACTACCAAGAATATGAAGACACATTGGATAAATTATTCTCTCAAGGGAAAAATTTATAGCGTGCAAATATTCATTACCGGATAAGAAACCGAGGTATCAAATGGCAGATGATAAAAAATTAAGTGGCGCAGGCTTGCGCGGACAAGTAGCAGGACAAACAGCATTGTGCACTGTGGGAACACAAGGCTCTGGACTAAATTATCGGGGTTATGATGTCGATGATTTAGCCGACAATTGTATTTTCGAAGAAGTGGCTCACCTAATTCTAAAAGGTCACTTACCTACTCAGGCTGAGTTAGATACTTATCAAAAAAAGCTATTAGGATTACGAGACTTACCAGACGCACTGAAGGCTGGTTTAGAACTAATTCCTACTGAAGCTCACCCGATGGATGTAATGCGCACTGGTGTATCTTTACTAGGTAATCTTGAGCAAGAAACCGACTTCGCTCAACAAGGCAATAAAGTAGATCGAATTCTAGCTTTACTGCCAGCCATGGTAGTTTATTGGTATCGTTTTTCACATGACAATGTACGCATCGATACCAATACTGGAGCCGCTACTATTGGCGGACATTTCTTGCATATGTTACATGACAAAGCACCCAGCGCTTTGCATGAGCAAGTAATGAATGTATCGCTTATATTGTACGCCGAGCATGAATTCAATGCGTCCACTTTTAATGGCCGAGTGGCAGCATCAACATTGACTGATATCCACTCTGTGATTACAGGTGCTATTGGCACTTTGCGTGGTCCATTGCATGGCGGCGCGAATGAGGCTGCGATGGAGATGATCCAACAATGGTCTTCAGCAGATGAAGCCGAAACCGCGATTCTGGAAAAACTTAAGAACAAAGAGCTGATAATGGGTTTTGGGCATGCGGTCTACAAAGAGCGCGACCCACGTAATGCGATCATTAAAAAATGGTCTGAAAAACTAGCTGAAGAAGTTGGCGACACTGTTCTTTACCCAGTATCAGTACGTTGCGAAGCCGTAATGAAGCGAGAAAAAGGCATGTTCTGTAATGCCGATTTTTTCCATGCCTCTGCTTATAACTTTATGGGCATTCCTACTGGCTTATTTACGCCAATTTTTGTTATGTCTCGAGTAACTGGCTGGGCAGCGCATGCTTTTGAACAACGTGAGAACAATCGAATCATACGACCAAGTGCGGAATATACGGGTCCAGAGCATCGCAAAGTTACCGCAATAGCTGATCGATAAACAACTTCTAATTCAGCATTAAAAAAGCCCGAGTAGAGGTTTCTACTCGGGCTTTTATCTACAACACGCTCAGGGCTTTTATCTTTAATTTAAAACCTACTTAGGCTTTCTAAATTTAAGAGTAAAACGGTCACTATCCCCCTCTATACTGTCATCAGTGGTATCAAAAATAAGGTCATCGTTAGGACGCGCATGCAAGTCGCTGAAATCTTCAAAAATAAAACCTGCCGCCAATACCTCTTTAATTATTTGTACAGGGTCCGTACGACGCCATCTTTCTTCATCGTATTTTTCCATATGACGTTTCGTATGCCCGACGATCCCGTAAACTCCGCCAGGTTTTAAGGCTCTAAATACGCCCTTATTAATCTCTGCTCGAGCACCCACTGTTAGGTTATGTACGTTGCGAAAAGTAAGTGCCACATCAACATCAGTCACACCAAAATCAACATTGCTCGCATCAAACAAGGTCGGGATATCAGTGCGCTGCAACTCGTTTGATTGCTCCAGTAACACTACATGCTGCAAGCCGTTCTCTTCTAGCTTAAGCCGTTGTACATCGGCTCTAACCGATACATACAATTTGCCAGATTCTTTTAAGTAAGTGCCTAGTATCTTTGTATACCACCCACGACCAGGCGTTATTTCAAGTACCGTTGAGGTATTTTTCACTTCGAAAAAAGCGAGTGTCTCAGCCGGTTTACGACTTTCATCTCGATCACTGTCCTCACCTCGAATACTGGCGTTCAAAGCTTCTTGCATGGTGACCGAGGTATCAGCGACCCCCATTGAGGCAGCAAAGTTAGCAGTGCCTAGAGTTAACAAAATCGCGATAACAGTTTTATTCAGGTTCAATTTAGGCATAAAAACTTATTCCAAAAAGCAGACGCTAGATTAGTATAGCTAGTATTGAAGAGTTAGTAGAAAAGAATTATTAGAAAAAAGGAGGTAAAGCGAAACAGTATATCAGCTCTAAAATGCGCTGCCAGTCGGGTAAATCAAATAATTGTTAGACGTGATAAACACGCACAGCAAAGTAATTAGAAGCAATCACCAGGCACTCTCACAGAGCCTTCCATTAATATTCGTGCACTACGACTCATGATTGCTTTATTGGCGATCCATTGACCATCGACCTCGCAAACCTCACCACCTACTTTCAGGGTGCCAGATGGATGACCAAAACGTACTGAGCTGCGCTCGCCGCCGCCAGCGGCAAGGTTCACTAAAGTACCTGGAATAGCTGAGGCAATACTAATTGCGACTGCGGCGGTCCCCATCATGGCGTGGTGCAATTGCCCCATAGATAGAGCACGTACCACCAGATCTATATCATTGGCGTTGACTTCCTTGCCACTAGAGGCAACGTAGTCTTGCGGCCCACCAACAATAGCTACTTTGGGCGTATGCTGTCGGGTCGCAGCTTCTTCAAGATTTTCAATTAAGCCCATTCGCATTGCGCCATGAGCGCGAATATTTTCAAACATCGCCAACGCTTGTGTATCGCTATTAATCGCACCTTGTAACTCAGTGCCGGTATAACCAATATCACTAGCATTAATAAAAATGGTTGGAATCCCCGCGGTAATCATAGTTGTTTTTAGCACACCTACTCCAGGAACATCTAAATCATCAACCAAGTTCCCAGTTGGGAACATCGCGCGGTCACCCGCCGCTGGGTCAATAAACTCTACCTGCACTTCGGCTGCAGGAAAAGTGACTCCGTCTAATTCAAAGTTGCCAGTTTCTTGCACTTCACCGTTGGTGATTGGTACTTGCGCAACAATACTTTTATGAATATTGGCTTGCCATATGCGAACCGTCGCAATACCGCTTTCTGGTAACTCGCTGGCATCGACTATGCCGCTACTAATCGCTAGCGGGCCAACCGCAGCAGATAAATTGCCACAATTACCACTCCAATCAACAAAAGGTTTATCAATCGAAACTTGGCCAAACAAATAGTCTACGTCATGCTCAGGCGTTTGACTTTTTGAAATAATAACGATTTTACTTGTACTAGACGTCGCACCGCCCATGCCATCGGTTTGCTTACCATAGGGGTCGGGACTGCCAATAACGCGCTGCAACAAAGCATCACGTGCGGGGCCTGGCTGTTGTGCTGATTCAGGTAAATCCGATAAATTGAAGAATACGCCTTTGCTGGTGCCGCCACGAACATAAGTAGCCGGAACTTTGATTTGAGGAATAATTGTCATAAAAAATAGTGTGTATTACTAATATAGTATTTAATGCTGGCGCCTCGAATTTTATTCGACGATTTATAATCAACTAGGCAGTGGCAGATGACGACTCCAAAAAGTCTTGAGCAAATCTTTGGAGCACACCACCCGCATCATAAATAGTCACTTCTTCGGCAGTATCCAAACGGCAAGTCATTGGCACTTCTAGCACTTCATCGTTTTTTCGAGTTATCTTCAGAGTCAAAGTACAACCAGGTGTTGGCTCGCCAATAACATCATAGGTTTCAGTACCATCTAGACCTAAGGATAGTCGGTTAGTGGTGCCCTGAAATTCTAAAGGCAATACACCCATCCCAATCAAGTTAGTGCGATGGATACGTTCAAAGCCTTCTGCTGCAATCGCTTCAACCCCAGCAAGACGAACGCCTTTGGCAGCCCAATCGCGTGAGGAACCTTGGCCGTAATCCGCGCCGGCAATAATAATCAGTGGCTGCTTACGATCCATATAGGTCTCGATTGCTTCCCACATGCGAATCACTTCGCCTTCTGGTTCAACGCGCGCTAACGAGCCTTGTATTATTTCACCATCTTCTTGCACCATTTCATTGAGCAACTTTGGATTAGCAAAAGTAGCACGTTGCGCAGTTAAGTGATCACCACGATGAGTAGCATAGGAATTGTAATCTTCTTCGGGCAAGCCCATTTTATCTAAGTACTCGCCGGCCGCACTGCTTTTAAGAATGGCATTGGAAGGCGATAAATGGTCGGTAGTAATATTGTCACCCAAGACTGCCAATGGCCGCATACCTGAAAGACTGCGCTTGCCAGCAAGCGCACCTTCCCAATAAGGAGGTCGTCGTATATAAGTACTCATTTCGCGCCAATCGTAAAGCGGACTAATTTTATTTCCAGTATCTACCTGTACCGCGAACATTGGATTATAAACATTGCGATATTGTTGCGGTTTTACACTCACTGCTACAACTTCATCAATCTCCTCATCGCTTGGCCAGATATCTTTTAGAGTGACAGGCTTACCGTCTTTATCGTTACCCAGTACGCCGTTTTCAATATCAAAATTCATAGTACCTGCAATCGCATAAGCCACAACCAAAGGTGGTGATGCTAGAAACGCTTGTTTAGCATAGGGATGAATACGTCCGTCAAAATTTCGATTGCCTGACAGCACTGCGGTGGAATACAAATCACGATCAATCACTTCTTTCTGAATTTCTGGGTCTAGGGCGCCACTCATGCCATTACAAGTGGTACACGCAAAGGCAACAACGCCAAAACCAAGCTGTTCCAATTCGGGTAGAAGGTTGGATTCTTGTAAGTACAACTCTACTGTTTTAGAGCCTGGCGCAAGCGAAGATTTAACCCAAGGTTTGCGAGCCAAACCGCGCAGATTAGCGTTGCGTGCGATCAAACCCGCAGCAATCATATTGCGCGGATTACTCGTGTTGGTACAGCTAGTGATCGCTGCAATGATAACCGCGCCATCAGGCATATTGCCTTGCCAATTATCAAGGTCGTCAAATACGGGTGCATCGCCAGCAATGCCCTGCGAAACTAAGTCAGTGGTTGCTACTCGGCGATGCGGATTAGAGGGACCTGCGATATTGCGAACGACGCTTGATAAATCAAAAGTCAGCACTCGCTCATACTCTGCATCTTCAAGACTATCAGACCATAAGCCTGCCTGCTTAGCATAGGTCTCTACCAACTTAACTTGTTCTTCTTCTCGGCCAGTCAAGCTTAGATAATCAATGGTGTTTTGATCAATATAAAACATCGCAGCAGTAGCACCAAATTCTGGCGTCATATTTGAAATCGTTGCTCGATCACCTAAGGTCAAGGCAGCAGCACCTTCTCCATAAAACTCTAAGTAAGACGAAACCACTTTTTCCTGACGCAAAAATTCGGTAAGTGCCAATACGATATCCGTGGCGGTTATCCCCGATTGGCGCTTACCAGTGAGTTCGACGCCCACTATATCTGGCAAACGAACATAAGAAGCTCGCCCCAACATCACACTTTCGGCTTCTAAACCACCAACACCAATTGCCATTACTCCCAAGGCATCAACATGCGGTGTATGACTATCAGTACCCACTAAAGTATCTGGAAATGCGACACCGTCTTGGGCGTGCACGACTGGCGACATGCGCTCCAAATTAATCTGGTGCATGATTCCGTTACCGGGTGGAATTACATCAACATTCTTAAACGCTTTTTTCGTCCAATTAATAAAATGAAATCTATCTTCGTTGCGACGATCTTCAATAGCACGGTTTTTCTCAAAAGCGTCTTTCTCAAAACCACCATGCTCAACAGCTAAGGAATGGTCGACAATTAATTGCGTCGGCACCACAGGATTTACCTGCGCAGGATCGCCACCTTTTTCTGCAATGGCATCGCGTAAACCAGCAAGGTCAACTAAAGCCGTTTGCCCTAAAATATCATGACAGACTACTCGAGCAGGAAACCAAGGAAAATCCAGATCGCGTTTACGTTCAATAATCTGGCTGAGTGAAGCTTGCAGTGAATCTGGGCCACAGCGTCTAACTAAATTTTCAGCTAATACACGCGAAGTATATGGCAACTTACGATAAGCACCTGCTTGGATCGCATCAACGGCAGCCTCGGTGTCAAAATAATCAAGGCTAGTGCCCGGCAAAGCTTTTCGGTATGCAGTATTCATAAATAGTAATACAAAGTTATAGAGTTAGAGCTGGGAGCACGCTGAGCGCCAATATATAAAATTCAAGCCTACCGCGAATTGTTAACAATATTAGTGGATTATTCATGATTTTAGGATAATTTAACGTAAAGTCAAAGCTTATTGTAGACAATATTATATAAACCAGTCCATTTAGATAAAGATAGTCGAGAGCTAGTCTCTCTAACTACGCAGGTTTATTTTTATACCTCTAATTATAACCTAGAGCTGCTTAACATTTTGAAACACATGAATTAAAGTTATTTCTTGACATGAGTATTAACCATTTTTAAAAACATAAAAATACCAGCATAGTACACCCATCGATAGAGTTTACTCTTACTAACAAACAACAAACACCTTGAGGTGAAATTATGGAAGTCATGGTATTCATTACAATAGTTCTTCTTTGCGTAGTGGCTTTTAACGAGCTGTCTGACCACTAAGCAAACAAATATCTGCACCAAAGTTGGGTGTGCAAGAATTTATTCAAGCATATCTGGTGCACTAGTCACATTCCTTCTCGGGTCTTCGCGACTTCGTAACTAGCGCAACTTAGCTTCGCCGCTTATCCTAAACAGATAAGCGGCTTTTTACTTTACTTACAGGATGTAAGTACATCGCGGTCGCAGAGAAGCGAAAGAGCGATGTGGGATCTAACGGCGCCACCAATCAACAAAACAAAGCCCCAACCTTGAATACACTCCAGGTACATCCACACCAATCCCACAAAGCTCATTAGCTTCTAACCATATAGTACTTAGTTATAACCGATATATCGATTCACATGAATTTCACATAATTGTAAGTTATATCTTGACATAAGTATTAATCATTTTTAAAAGCATCAAAAGACCCGCATAGTACAACCATCAAGAGACATTACTCTTAACGAAAAACGCGAAACATTAGTTTCATATTTATCAACAATCAATGTACGGCTATAGGTGAAATAATGGAAATCATGGTATTCATTACAATCGCACTTCTTGGTTTAGTAGCTTATAACGAGCTGTCTGACCATTAGGCACAACAAATATCTGCGCCAAAGTTGGGTGTGCAAGAATTTATTCAAGCATATCTGGTGCACTAGTCACACTTCTCCTCCTCAGGTCATCGTGACCTCGTAACTAGCGCAACTTAGCTTCGCCGCTTATCCTAACAGATAAGCGGCTTTTTACTTTACTTACAGGATGTAAGTACATCGCGGTCGCATGGAAGCGAAAGAGCGATGTGGGGTCTAACGGCGCCACCAATCAATAAAACAAAGCCCCAACCTTGAATCACATTCCAAGTACATCGCGGTCGCATGGAAGCGAAAGAGCGATGTGGGGTCTAACGGCGCCA
>CAZHEL010000003.1:11357-27667 GCA_964531625.1 uncultured Gammaproteobacteria bacterium | reverse complement strand
ACATTCCAAGTACATCGCGGTCGCATGGAAGCGAAAGAGCGATGTGGGGTCTAACCGCGCCACCATCACCTCTCCCCAACGAACCTCTCCTGCCAAGCTTGACGTATTATCTGCACTGAAGAATTAACAAACAAACCCGCCAAAACCATCGCGATCAGTAAATCAGGCCAACGCGTTTGAGTGATAGCCACCGCTACAGCTGCAAATAACACAGCCACATTTCCAATCGCATCGTTTCGACTGCACAACCAAACTGAGCGAACATTTGCATCACCGTCTCTATACTTCATAAGTAGTATCACACTCACTAAATTAGCAATTAGAGCGGTTATAGCAACACCTGACATAATCGACGAACTTGGGTTATTGGCAACCAATGCAAAATAAACCGTTGACCCAACTATCCAAATAGCTAACACCAATAAACTAAAGCCTTTTATCAAGGCAACCATGCTACGTGTTTCAACAGAACGGCCGATTGCCCATAAACTCATGGCATAGGTCACGCTATCACTTAAAAAATCCAACGCATCTGCTTTAAGCGCTTGTGAATCACCTACGATCCCATAAGCCATTTCTATTAGAAACATCAGAGCATTTATGCCAATGACGATAAGCAAGACACGCTTATACCGAGCACTTGCTCCATCAAAATTGTGATTGTCGCAGCATCCAGACATTAATATCCTCTTGTTAAGCTATTCTGAAACATAATTCACCCGTGTAACTTTAAGCATGTCTGCGTGCACCATGGCATTGGCGGCTAATACATTGCCAGAAAACAAATGCGAGTCTTTACCATTTAAGTCTGTCACCAAACCACCCGCCTCTTGTACAAGCAGCACCCCAGCGGCGATATCCCAAAGCTGTAAGTAGCCCTCCCAAAAACCATCGTACCTTCCCGCAGCCACATAAGCCAAGTCTAATGCAGCTGAACCTAGGCGACGAATACCACTGATATCCTGATCTAAAAGGTCACACATAGTATTGCTAAAACCGGCGATGTTTTGCATAGCTGGTCCACTGAACGGTATGCCAGTCGATAGTAGCGACCCATGCACCGATTGTGTTTGGCTGACTCTCATAAGATTTCCGTTCAAGCGCGCGCCTTTACCTCGTGACGCGCTGAACATTTCATTTTTTAACGGGTCAAAGACCACTCCGTGCTCAAGCACTCCTGCAGACATAACGCCTATTGACACCGCATAATGCGGTATCGAACGTAAGAAATTTGTGGTGCCGTCAAGCGGGTCAACCAACCATTGATAATCGCAATCATGCTGTCCGCTATCGCCATATTCCTCACCTAATACTCGATGCTTAGGAAAGTGTTGTTTGATTAAATTAGTGATGATTAATTCAGCTTCTCTATCAACTTCTGACACGTAATCATGCAAGCTTTTTTGCTCTACATTTAATACAGACAAATCCTTCGCAGCCGTCTGTATAAATAAACCAGCTTGTTGAGCTGCATGTTTTGCCACACCTAAGATTGAATCCATTCAATGATTATCCACTAGGTAAAACAGCTATGCAATTTTTCATTTCACGCCTTAATCGGATGACAAAATTGCAAAAAAAAGCCTAGCTTATCGCTAGGCTTTTTAATCAATACGTGCTTCTAGCGCACAATTGATCATTACTAATTATTAGAGGTTATGACTTCACTATATACCCGTCTACACCGTGCGGAATTAAACGTCCGATTTGCTTTGCTACATAATTAATATCTTTGTCGTCACTGTCATCGACTAACCATGCTTGCACGGTTCCAATGAGTCCGCCAGCATAAAAATTCGACATTGCGTCAAGATCCTTGTGGTCAAAACTATGACTGAATTGATATAGAACTCGCTCTGAAATCATTTGAGAAACTAGCGTCTTCAATAATGATAAGCACTGAATTCCTGCTTGACCAGTGAAAGCCGCGCGCATTAGAGTGCGTTCCTTGTCGCATTCTTCGAGTAAAGCTTTCAAGCAAAATTCGATAAATTCAGTTCGACTTTTATCCGAGCTTTTCAAATACATTTCAGCACGATTCCAAGTTTTTTCAAATAGGCGTTCAATTCGAGTCAACAATATTGATTGCTTACTGTCGAAATTTGAATAAAACGTTTGACGGCTAACGCCCGCTGTCGATGTAAGTTCACCGATGGTTATTTCGTCAATGGTTTTGTTTTGTAAATGAAAAGCCAATGCTACTTGTAACTTATCCTGACTTCTTCTCTTTCGTAAATCCACAATAGACTCCTGTTTAATCTATCAGATAAAATTTCGTCGACCAGTAAGAACTGTCGGCACTCATATTCATTACACTATTTACTAAAAAAGGACCTAATTAATTGACACTACGCTAATAATTTCAAACTCTGCATGACAAGACCGTAGATCAATCAAATTTGTTTCATCTGATTTAAAAATAGTTGTGCGCAAAAATTAATGTCTACCAAAACATTAACAATAGCTCATCTAATAAATAAACGGCCGACTAAGCAAAGGTTACAATAAAGCTGGACAATCTCACCGCGCTCTACCCTTTTTATACAAAAAAAAGACACATAAAATAGTATTGCCATTAAATCGATATTTGACTTTTAATCCAATGCAAAGCTTTGACATATCACCAAAATTAACATTTGATCTGGCGGCATGAATTATTTACCTGACAATATTTTAGCGTTAGTACCGGTCTAATATAGATACGCCTTTTGTTTAATATGTGCACTCATCTATATTGATGGTGAAAACCGACTATGGGTTTAACCAAGCCTCTTGAAATAAAAGCACTGAGAACAGATACTAAAACCGATAGATTTAATAATATCTCCCCTTAATTTATGCAGACTATTAAACGAAATAAAAACTGTAAAACCACATTCTCGTCGAAATTCCTTTATTTACTCAGTTGTACTTTATTGCTGTTGAGCGGTTGCCAGACCATCGACAGCACCAATAATTGGCCAAGCAATTTACCTGACCGACAGTTATTTGTGGAGAGCTATGAGACAAGCATCAAGGATGGCGATAAAGTAATCGCGCTGGAGCCACACCTCACTTGGATAAAGCGCTTTTATCAAGGCACAACTTTGTACCCATTTGGCTGGAACAAAATGACTTCATTATTGCTAGACAGTCTGGCAAGTCAAACGGATAAGAATATTGTTGAGCCTCGTTTGTACCAATTAGGACTTGATATTTCCAATGAGTGGGCTAAGGACAATGCAATTCGAAAAATAACGTCTTCTAATATTATTGTTTGGGGTAGCGCGCTTCGCATAGCTGCAAAAGAAGGTAAGCAACTTCAATTTCTCGATCAGATAGAACAAGATGTAGCATCTTTGCTTGAAGAAACACTAAGCAGCAAAGACATTAGGAGTGATCGCTACAATGCCCCTGAAGATTTTGATGATTTTTAAAAGCTTAAATTTTAAAAATTACGTTTGAGTTGCGTAATCTTAGAGATAGTAAATTAAAATAGTTATTAAACAGCACTACTTGCAGTTTTTTGGTTTTGGCAAACCCGCAAATTTACTTGCTGCCTTGGTTGCACCTTCCGGAAACAACTGCAATAAATAGCGGCTATTGGCATTTTCTTCACCAAAAGCTTTTTTAAAAACGCGAATCACCATACGCATTGGTGGCGGGATATTATAATCTTCGTAATATTCACGGAAATAGTGAATCACTTCCCAGTGTTCGTCAGTTAGCCTTACACCATCCAGAGATGCCATATATTTACCTAAAGGTTGACTCCAACTTAAACGTTGCTTGAGAAAACCTTGCACATCAGTTGGATACACCACACCTTCAAACTCTATAAAATGCTTATCCGCCATTACCAGGCTACCTGTTTCTGATGGTCACTAACTAGTTTCACAAACTCGGCATAATCTATAGCCGCCACGCCGTCATATTTATTACTAATCCCGCGAATCAGCATGTCGTCTCGCAGCGCATAAACAAGAATACCAAAAAGATCACACTTGGCGAGAAACGATGCCAATGTAGTAGCGCAATGCAGATTCAAAACGGCGTCTTCTATTAGTAGAATTGAATCACCTTTTGACGCAAAAGCAATTTGCTCATAAAACCATGTTGCATTGTGCCAAGACTTATTAATGGTAAACAAGGTCGTCAAAACGTAAACACCTTATCTTGTTCAGCGATTAAGCTGCGAACCTGCTCTGTATCAACAATTTGCGAATCCAGTATTAGCTCTTCAGCACTCACTCCACGTGCAGATAAACTTAAGTCATGGATGTAACTATTTTCTACGCCAAAATCTTGTAAAGCCGGATACGCTTTAGTGAATTGTTTTAGTTCGCTAGACTGGCAATTCTGATGATTTTTTAATTGATAAACACCGTCATGCATAAACAAAACGGATAATTGTTGCTCAAATGCAGCCCCCACCAATACGGCATCAAGCCCCTCTTGGCCACTAGCATTAGAATAAGGCGCTTGGGTAAAAATATAGAGTAAGCGTCTCACTTAAAAGTCACCGTTCGGTCAGCATCAAGACTCGCTTCATGCAGCACACCTAAGCCCGCAATCTTAAAGGCCTCATGCAGATTATACTGTTCTATTCCCAGCTCAGTCGCTTGCTCTTGACTTAAGACACCTCGACGTTCGGCGGCAGAAACACAAACAACTAATGCTACTCCCTGCTGTTCTAAATCGCTCCACGCTGTCAGCATATCGAATTCATCGCTGGGCGAATCGCTAAGCGACGTACCTTGAGTAACGCCATCTTGATGAAAAAAAACTTGACTGATTTGATGCCCAGATTGCAAAGCAGCCTGGCAAAATTGCCAAGCGCTATAACCAGATTGTTGGGAAAATATCCCACCAGAAACTAATAAATTTATCTTCATACTAATCTAGTTAATTAAAGCTTTTCAATTAAAGTATTGGTCTTCAAGAGCGGCCATATCTTGCTTAGGCATTTGCAAATAAAAGCCATGCTTAGCGATATCACTTCTGACTTGTTTTGGGTCTGCTTGCGGTAACTTACGATCATTGCTTAACTCAAACTCAACAACCAAAGACAGCTCGCCGAGCAAAGTCAATAAGCTAGAGGGTAAATTTGGTGGTAAATCGTTGGCAGAAAATTCTTGAGGTAAATAAAGGTAATGATCTTCTTTATTGCTTCCTTTGTATACATAACAATATATTGACATAGCGCCCTCTCGATTAATTTAGCCCTTGCGAATAACAAAAACATCTACTCTAGGGATCCCATCGCCCTTTGAGTATTCAACCAATTCATGGGGAAGATGTTTTAGCATCGCGTCAAAATCCGCTTTAGCACTCGGATCCGTCGCCTCTAATCGTAAATATTCCCCTAATTGCATAGTCTTTAATGCTTGTTTGGCACGCAATAAAGGAATTGGGCAGCGCGTATTACGAGCATCAACTTCAGTTTGAATGGTGATTTTATCTATCATGACGTTAATATTACGCAAACCTCAACTAAGGTACTATATTATTAGAATCGAATTCGCTAATTAGCAAAGCTATTATTGATAGTTGCTAATTGATACTCGCCAAATGATACCCATATAGATTAAGGTAATGAAACTAATAAAATCGCGGTCTGTTGTTAAGTACTTAACGTACTTAGTGATGAGCAATTAAAAACCCTCGAATCTCGATTATATCTTTTTATCAAATCATGGGCACCAAACAATTATGCAGTTAATGCGCAAACTTGACCTTATTAGGCTTCAAAAGACCACCATCACGACTAGAAAGTCATTTGTCGGTAAAGCTATGAATGGTAATGCTATGAATAAAGTTGCTAGTAAAACTCTGGCTCAAGCCATTTTCATGACACTGTCTGCAATAATATTAACGACAACCATGCCTGTGGCTGCGCAACACGATCATCACGATCATTACGACCAACTACCTGATTTAGGCTCTAACGCAGCCAGATTCTTATCGGATGATAAAGCACAAAAAATTGGAGAATCGTTTATTCGTCAATCGCGTTTTCAACAGCCCTATGTATATGACCCAGAGCTAGTAGATTACATTAATCGTCTGGGGCAAAGATTGTTAGCAGTAAGCGATGAAGCGGATAAGGAATATAATTTTCATTTAATCAACAACAATACAATTAATGCCTTTGCTGTGCCTGGCGGTCAAATAGCCTTGCACACGGCCATATTAACTAAATCAGAATCTGAGAGTGAATTAGCGTCGGTTATAGCGCATGAAATTTCACATGTAACGCAACGCCATATCGCGAGACGAATTGAGACCCAGCAATACGATCAATGGATTGCTATTGGTGCCTTGTTAGCCGCGGCCGCGGTGGGTGGAGCTGAAGGCGCACAAGCTGGCTTTAGCGTGGCTAATGCCAGTATCGTAGATCGACAACTTAAATACAGTCGATCTTTTGAAGCCGAAGCTGACTCATTAGGTATTCGTTTATTAAGCCGCGCTGGTTTTGAACCTCGAGCGATGGCTGATTTTTTCGAACGATTAATGAAAGAAAGCAGAATTAGTGAGTCTAGTGCTCCTGAATTTTTACGTTCACACCCGCTAACGGTTAACCGTATTAGCGAAGCATCTGCGAGGATAAACTCATACCCACCAGGTGGTCCGCAAGATGAAAATGAGTTTCTGTTGATGCAAGCTAAAACAACAGCTCTGTACGCCAAGGACGCGGCATTGGTTCGTGATCTATACAAAGAAAAATTGGACAATGGCGATCAAAGCTTGGCAACTCAATATGGCTACGCTTTGGCCCTCTCAAAAAACAGTGAGTATGCGGCGGCGCGGCGAGAGTTTAACAAAACCTTAAAAGAATACCCTGACAATATAAGCGCTCGCATTGCGCATGCCGACAATGAGCTTGAGGCGGGTAAAATAGAGCGTGGCTTGGAGATGCTTAAAGTATTGTACAAAGAGCAAAACCAAATCGACAATCATATGATCGATATTTATTACGCCAACGCATTGGTGCTGACAGGGCGCAATGAAGAAGCATTGCCAATATTACGTTCTGCCATCGCGAATAATCCTGACGAGCCCTATTTCCACTCACTGTTAGCCAGAGCCTATGGCGAACTGGGAGAAGATTTTAAATCTTTTGTATCACGTGGCGAATTTCACTATCAGCGTGGTCATTACGAGTTTTCTCTAAAACAATTTCGGCGTGCCAATCAGTTAGCTGAGTCAGACTACGATAAAGCACGAACACGCGCACGCATGAATGATATCCATCACGCAATAGAGGAATTAAAAAGTTTATAAACCTAATAAACTAAGCAAAAAATTTGGCAATGCAGTTAGCAGTCACTTCGGGCTGTTCAATGTGCAGCATATGCCCAGAGCCCTTAACCAAAAAATAGTCATCGTCGGTAATCGACAATAATTCTCTAACCTCGGAAATTCTATCTATCGACGCATAGCGTTGATACAAGCCGGACTGTTCTGCCATTACTAGCCCTACTCTTGCAGTTATCTCGCGCCATACCTCTACAGTATCTTGATACTGATATCGCACTGGATTGACATAGCGATGCTTATGATCATGCTTAAGCATCCATGCACCATTTTCATCATCAGTAACAGGCTTACCCCAAAGTAGCGCTAGCTCTTCAACAGATTCTCTCGGCAAACTTGGATTACCCTTGTGAATCGAATGGAGCAGCATGTTCTTATTAGTATAAACTTTGGAGGGCTCTTCACTCAGTATCTCTCGCATCCATTGTCGATACTTTTTGACTGCATCGCTAGGCTCAGTTGGCGGCATACCTGCCGAGTCTAAACTTAATACCCTAGCCACTCTACTTGGATTAATCCCTGCAAACATCATCGCAATATTGCCACCCATGCTATGACCGGCAATATTAACTGCTTGATTCGCAGCATAATGATCCAAAATAACTTCTAGGTCGGCAAAATAGTCTGGAAACCAATAAGGCGAGGCATGATCACTATTACCAAAGCCACGTAGATCTGGCGCAACAAGATGGTACTTATCTTCTAAATAATGTGCTGCAAATTTAAAGCTAGCACCACAGTCCATCCACCCATGCAATAGAAACAAAGTAGGCTTACTTGTATCACCCCACTCTTGAATATGAATATTTAAACCACGAACAATAATATTATTGGTTTTCAAAACCGCCGAGCTCCTTTTATAACTACTAGAAGGCTATTAGCTCGCTAAGCTATCCAGCGATAGACCAACGACTTTCTGCATCATGCGCACTACCTGATTACTGTAACCGGCTTCATTATCATACCAGACATACAGCACCACACGAGTACCATCTGCAATGGTCGCTCCGCCATCAACCACGCCAGCACATGTGGTGCCAACTAAATCTGAGGATACGACCTCGGTTGAATAGGTGAAACCAATCTGCTCTTGCAGTGGTGAGTGATAGGAAATATCACGAAAAACTCGATTAAGTTCCTCTGCAGTCACGTCACACTTCAAATTCAAATTCATTACCGCCATAGATACATTGGGGGTAGGAACACGAATCGCATTACCAGTTAACACACCTGCCAACTCAGGCAACACCTTGGCGACAGCTTTAGCGGCACCGGTTGAGGTAATCACCATATTTAATGGCGCACTACGACCACGGCGTTCGGCAGGATGATAATTATCAATCAAATTTTGATCATTGGTATAGGAGTGAATGGTCTCAACGTGGCCACTAACAATACCGAACGTATCGTTAATCACTTTAAGCGGAGGCACGATGGCATTAGTGGTACACGAAGCGGCGCACAAAATAGTATCGCTGGCTTCAATAAGATCGTCATTAATACCGTAGACAATATTTTTAATCTCTCCTTTAGCGGGTGCAGTTAACAAGGCCTTAGACACACCAGGGCAAGAAGTATGCTGACCTAAACCAGCTTCATCTTTCCAAATACCCGTATTGTCGACCACCAGGGCATCCTTAATACCATACTTGGTGTAATCAACTTCGGCTGGGGAATTGGCATATATAAACTGAATGAAATTACCATTGGCAATTAACGCCTGATTTTCAACGTCAACTTTAATCGAGCCGTCGAACTCGCCGTGCACAGAGTCGCGACGCAATAGTTCAGCGCGTTTCTCTAAATCTTGCTGGACTTCTCCTTTAGCACGGATCACTACACCGCGTAAGCGTAATTTTGCGCCGGTACCTGTTCTTTCGATCAACAAGCGCGCCAAAATACGACCGATTCTGCCAAAGCCATATAAAACCACATCGTGTGATTCAGTATTTTCAGGTTGCGCATCACCAAGCAATTGTGACAAACGGCGGCTTAAAAAGGCCTGCATGTCTTCATCTTGATCTTGCGTTAAATACTCATGACATAATTTACCTAAGTCTAAACGACAAGGTCTTAATTCCATTTTTTCGAGCAATTGTAACATCGCATAACTCTGCTCCATGTCTAACGCTTCACCAACAATGAGCGCACCATGTAAATGCGCATTGATAATTGAAATCGTCGATGCATTCATGATCTTTTGTCCAAACACCCGAACAATTACGCTGGGCCCTCTATATAAAGAACCGAGTAGTGGTATCATTTTTTCAGCTAATGCCTGACGGTCATTCCAATTGCTAAGGTGATTTTGACTAATCTCTCTAGTCATAACGGGCCTCTCTCCTATTGAGTATTGTTTTACGTATCTTTTTACGTGTTGTTACTATGCAGCTAAACACTTTCATCCCAAGTCCCTGCTGCGATTTTTCGTGGAGCGCAAGTATACCCCAATTTCCGTAATAAGTTATATGACTGTGCTTTATATTGAATATTCTTCAGGAGCAAAAACGAAACTAACAAAAAGTCACAAAAAAGGCCCCAATGCGGAACATTGAGGCCTTCTATACGGAACTCTCTAAGTGAATCTATAGCGCTTCAACTAACTCCGGCACGGCTTCGAACAAATCAGCAACCAAGCCATAGTCTGCTACCTGGAAGATAGGCGCTTCTTCATCCTTATTGATTGCTACGATTACTTTGCTGTCTTTCATGCCCGCTAAATGTTGAATGGCGCCAGAAATACCAACGGCTACATACAAATTTGGTGCAACCACTTTACCGGTTTGACCTACTTGATAATCGTTTGGCATATAACCTGCATCAACGGCGGCGCGCGAAGCACCAACAGCAGCACCTAATTTGTCAGCTAGACCTTCAATAATCTTAAAGTTCTCTGCACTACCGACACCGCGACCACCAGACACAACAACATCCGCGGCGCCTAAATCAGGTCGCTCTGATACGGTTAACTCACGGCCGACAACAGTGGTCGACCCATCCGCATCAGCGCCAGCAGTACTCGCAACTTCAGCCGAACCGCCCGTGTCGGCGGCGGCATCAAAACCTGTAGGACGCACTGTTAACACCTTCGTATCATCTAAGCTTTGTACCGTAGCAATGGCATTACCCGCATAGATTGGTCGCTTAAAAGTGTCTGCAGAATCTACCGCAATGATGTCGGAAATTTGTGATGAATCTAATAACGCTGCTACGCGTGGCGCAACATCTTTACCTGTGGTTGTTGAGGCAAACAATATATGACTGTAATCACCTGCCAAGCTAACCGCCAAGTTAGATAGTTCAATAGCTACCGAATCTTTATAGTGATCTGCGTCAGCATGCAATACTTTGCTCACGCCAGCCACTTGCGCTGCGGCCGTGGCGACAGCTTCGGCGCCACTACCAGCAACTAATACATGCACATCGCCGCCAATTTGAGTGGCCGCGGTAATCGTATTTAAGGTCGCTGCGCCCAGTTCTTGATTATTGTGTTCTGCAATAACTAAATTACTCATGATCGCTCTCCTTATATAACTTTCGCTTCGTTTTTAAGCTTGTCGACTAATGCAGCAACAGACTCAACAATAATACCCGCAGAACGTTCTTGCGGCGGACTCACATTTAATACCGATTGACGTTTTGCAGCATCAACACCCGTATCGGCCAAGGCAATCACATCTAACGGCTTTTTCTTAGCTTTCATGATGTTTGGCAGGGTCGGATAACGTGGCTCATTCAAACGTAAGTCTGTAGTCACCACTGCTGGTAATGACAAGGCAACTGTTTCCAGACCGCCATCAATTTCACGAGTCACTTTGGCATTGCTGCCATCTAAGACTAACTCAGATGCGAAAGTCGCTTGCGGCCAACCTAACAGCGCCGACAACATTTGGCCGGTTTGATTATTGTCTCCGTCGATAGACTGCTTACCAGTAATGACAAGGCCAGCATCTTCTTTTTCAACGACGTGTTTCAATATTTTAGCTATCGCCAATGGCTCTACGTCATTTTCTGCGTCAATTCGAATAGCTCGATCAGCCCCCATTGCCAAACCAGAACGAATCACAGTTTCAATATCAGCAGAACCTACACTAACTAAAACTACTTCGCTGGCTGTGCCGGCTTCTTTCAAGCGAATCGCCTCTTCTAGCGCAATTTCACAAAATGGGTTCAATGACATTTTTACGTTGTCGGTATCTACACCAGAGCCGTCGCTCTTAACACGCACGCTGACATAAGCGTCAATCACACGTTTAACAGGAACTAAAACTTTCATTACATACTCCAATCGTTGCGTTTAAACTGATTGTTTAAACCATTATTTAAATCTTGTCATACAAATACAAATTTTTAGAGCAAGGCATTTGCGGGCTCAATGATTTTAGATTAAAGCATCATCAAGCGCAATAAATGTAGACAATTTAGAGCATAAATTTGCTAAAAAAGCTCAATTCTTTCATATATTCAATCAAAATGTTGACATTTTTACACCTAAAGAGCTAATCTTAGCAATTATGAGTATCGCAATCACCCCCTCAGAACATAGTCTCGCTAAACAGGCTTCTACCATTAGTAGTGAGCTGACCGCCAATTTGCGTGACGCCATTATTACCGGAGAGATCGCACAAGGCAGTAAACTAAGTGAAACTAAACTCGCTAAAGAGCTAGATGTTAGCCGAGGGCCTTTGCGTGAGGCATTGCGTAATCTTGAGGGCATGAAACTAATTCACCATATACCTCAGCTTGGCGCCAGAGTGGTAAGCCTGAGTCGAGAAGTAATAATACAAATATATGAAGCTCGCGAAGCACTAGAGAGCAAGGCTGCTGCTTTAGCAGCCAAGAATATGACCTCACCTGAAATCGATGAGTTGCATCGCATTATTGATGCCCAAGGAAAACATATGCGAGATAGTTCTGGGGCATTTTTGCCAGCGGAAAGTGATTATGATTTTCATGAAAGGCTAATCCGCGGCAGCAAAAACAAAATTATTGAGCGTGCTCTAATTTATGAACTGTATAACCTGATAAAAATGTTTCGTTATCAAAATGATTTTGCTCATCACAGCTCGACCAATGCATTAATAGAGCATCGGCAAGTGGTCTACGCCATTGAACAGCGGGATCCTGAATTAGCAGAAACAGTGGTGCGCAGGCATATAGTGCATGCACGAAAAAACATTAACAGACAAATGCAGACCGACTAATGAGTAATAACGAAACAAAATTTGGAGAAATATCATGACCGAAACAGTCCAACGTGAAAGTATGGAGTACGATGTAGTTGTCGTTGGCGGCGGACCAGCCGGCATGTCTACAGCAATCAAATTGAAACAGCTAGCCGATGAAAAAGGCCAAGAGCTGTCTATTTGCCTACTGGAAAAAAGTGCCGAAGTTGGTGCTCATATTTTATCAGGTGCGGTAGTAGAGCCACGCGCACTGAATGAATTAATTCCTAATTGGCAAGAATTAGGAGCTCCATTAAAAACCGCAGTCAAACGTGATGAGCTGCATATTTTCAAGGAACAAGGTTCTACTAAATTCCCCAACTTTATGATTCCACCATCCATGCACAACCATGGCAACTATATTGTTAGCTTATCGAATATCGTGCGCTGGTTAGGTGAGCAAGCCGAAGCACTAGGAATAGAAATCTACCCAGGCTTTGCTGCAGCAGAAGTTTTATATCATGAAGACGGCAGCGTCAAAGGTGTTGCGACACCCAATAATGGTGTTGACCCAGAGGGAAATCATAAACCCAGCTTTGAGCCTGGTATGGAGTTACATGCTAAGTACACCGTTTTTGCTGAAGGTTCACGCGGTCAATTGGGCAAAGAACTGATAGATAAATTTGACCTTAATCAAGACAGCGATGCTCAGCACTATGGAATCGGCTTTAAAGAGTTGTGGGAAGTTAAACCTGAAAACCATGAAGTGGGTAAAGTAGTCCATGGATCTGGGTGGCCGTTATCGGAAGGCACCTCGGGCGGCGCTTTCTTATACCATCTAGACGATAACATGGTTACCTTAGGGATCATCATTGACCTCAACTACAGCAATCCTCATGTTAGTCCATTTGATGAGTTTCAACGGATGAAGCATCACAATGAATTTGCTAGCGTTCTGGAGGGTGGTAAACGATTAGGTTACGGTGCTCGAGCGATCACTAAAGGTGGTTGGAATGCATTGGGAAAAATGAGCTTACCCGGCGCCCTACTCATCGGCTGCGATGCTGGTACTCTAAATTTTGCCAAAATCAAAGGCACACATACTGCCATGAAGTCGGGTATGGTCGCGGCAGAAGTGCTATTCAAACATTTATCGAACGGAGGCGAAGCCGGCCAAACACTCAGCCAATATGACGAGGCGTTCCGCAGCTCCTGGGCTGGGCAAGAACTTAAAAAATCCCGATCATTTGGTCCAGCTATGCACAAGTTTGGCTCTTGGCTTGGAGGTACTTATAATTATATTGACCAAGTAATCTTTCGTGGCTTCCTGCCGACCTTGCGTGATAATACTCCCGATCATGCGCAACTTAAAAAAGCCGCTGATTGCAAAACCATTGATTACCCAAAACCAGATGGCAAACTAAGCTTTGATAAGCCATCGTCGGTATTTTTATCAAACACCTATCACGAAGAAGAAATTTTCGTGCATCTAACCTTAAAAGACAAAAACATTCCAATTGACCTTAACCTAAAGGATTACAATGCACCTGAGACACGCTACTGCCCTGCTGGTGTATATGAAATTGTGGGTGAAGATGAAGGTAAGCCTGAGTTACAAATAAATGGGCAAAACTGCATTCATTGTAAAACTTGCGATATTAAGGACCCAACACAAAATATTGTGTGGATTGCGCCTGAAGGTGGTGGCGGACCGAGTTATTCGAATATGTAATTTAACAAAGGCGCTAATAGTAGCGCCTTTATTCTTAGGGTATGCAAATAATCACTGCAGCGCCGCCATACGCTGTTTTGCATAGTCGTAAATCAAGTAATCTAGTTTATTTCGGCGTTTAAACTCCGCGACTTGCTCATCACTAAGATCGCTTTCTAGCATGCTAGGCTTCATGCTAGTGGTATTGACTACCGGCAACTCTAGTCTTGGTTTTTTTATTTGTTTGGCTAACAGGTCAAAGCTTAGCTGCAAATCATCAGTGGTGCCGACAAAAAAATATTTATCTAGGCGCTGTTTATAATTGCTCTCATCTACGTGCAATATGGCTGCACTATAATTATCTTTATGACAAAGGTGCTCAAACAAGGTCTGCCCCTGTGCCTGGTTTGTATTCTGATTTTGGTGACGATATAAAGAGCAACGCATACTTAATGGCTCTCGAATGAACGTAAAACAGCGAAATTTATACTTTGCTAAAAGCCCCTTAAACACTTCTGGATAACGCACATCTAAGAAATAGGTTTGGTCACCAAAATGACCAACAATACAGTGCAATTTACCAAGAAGAGTTAACTCGATTCTAGGTTTATCTGAACTATCCTTATTTTCTCTATAATCCGAAAGCAATAGAAACCACTCTGACAAGACTGTCATTACGGCGGTACCACCTGTCTTTGGGATATGATGGAAAAAATAAAACGGGTGGCGATAGCCTACAAAAGGAATAAAATTAAAGAGTCGACGAATCCGGCGAAGCAGACGAAGCATATTTATTAATTAGTTAAACGTCGGATAAACGGACCAATACTTAAACCTTGAACAATGATCGAAAAGACCACAATAATATAGGTTAAAAATACCACAAGGTCGCGCTCGTTACCCTCTGGCAAACTGAGTGCCAAGGCCACCGAAATACCACCTCGCAGGCCTCCCCAAACTAAGATCTTTACCAAATGCGGCGCAGCCTTAATTTTTAACGAAATCAATCGTATAGGAATACCAACGCTAGCAAAACGCACCAGCACCACAATCACGATTAGCGCTATACCTGCAAAAAACCATTGGCCATCGAATGGGATAACTAACATCTCCAACCCGATTAGGGCAAACAAAATGACATTCAGCATTTCGTCAATCAACTCCCAAAAGTCATCGACGCTCTGGCGAGTTTGATTAGACATAGCATGCTTTCTAAGCACATTACCCGTTAATAAGCCCGCCACAACAATAGCGATAGGCCCAGAAGTGTGTAAACTCATGGCTAAGCCGTAACCACCCATCACCAAGGCCAAGGTAATCAATACCTCAACCTTATAGTTATCAATACTCTTAATTAAATAATATCCGATTGCCCCTAATACTATGCCAAAAATAATTCCGCCAACGGCCTCTTCGAGAAAAATGATCCCTACGTAGGCAGGGTCTATATCACCTGGATTCTGTAATAGCATTAGCAACACAGTAAACACCACCACACCAACACCATCATTGAACAAAGATTCTCCCGCAATGGTGGTTTCTAGCTCTTTACTCACACCTAATCGTTTCACAGTTGCCATCACCGCGATCGGGTCGGTAGGTGAAATCAATGCGCCAAACAACAAACAGTATATATAGGGTAAGTGGCAGCTCAATGCGGCAAGTAAGTAATAAGCAATGGTGCCAACTAAAAACGTAGATAAACACACGCCAAAGGTGGCTAAGCTAAAAATTATCCATTTTTGCTCTTTTAAATAATTTAAATTGACATGTAAGGCTCCCGCAAAAAGGAGAAAACTTAGCATTCCGTGCAACAAGGTACGATTAAAATCAATACCGCCTAACAATACTTTAGCTTGCGAATGTAGATCACCCAAACCCGCTAGGCTAAGAATATAAATTCCAAACGAAGCTAACATAGCGACAATCATCACACCGATGGTAGTAGGCAAGCCGATAAAACGATGATTTATGTAGGCAAACAAGGCCGACATACTGATAAGAATAGCGGCTAGATCAATAATATTTGTCATTAGATTCCATGTATGGATTAAAAATTACGTTAAGGCTAAGTCAGTAGCAGTAAGTCAGTAGCAGTAAGTCAGTAGCAGTAAGTCAGTAGCAGTAAGTCAGTAGCA
>CAZHEL010000003.1:0-11257 GCA_964531625.1 uncultured Gammaproteobacteria bacterium | reverse complement strand
GTAAGTAGAATTAAGATAGTAAAGCTAAGATATCAGGTGTAATTGCTCCGGGTTTGTCGCGCGAACCGTAGCGCTTAACTACCTGCCCTTGTCTATTTATCAAAAATTTTGTGAAGTTCCACTTGATCGACTCTGACCCAAGTACACCTTTGGCTTGTTTTCTTAAATATTTATATAAGGGATGAGCATCTGCACCGTTTACTTCGATTTTAGAAAACATTGGAAACGACACTCCGTAGTTTAGTTGGCAAAACTCTTCAATTTGCGCTTCATCTCCAGGCTCCTGACTGCCGAATTGATTACAGGGAAAACCGAGTATAATGAAATCATCATCTTGCAGTTCCTCATATAAGCTTTCTAAGCCTTTAAATTGTGGCGTAAAACCGCATTTGCTAGCGGTATTCACAATGAGCACAACTTTGTCTCGATACTCAGCAAGATCGATTTCGCGTCCATTGATATCCGTTGCCTTGAATTCATAAATAGACATAAGACCTAACCGCCGGTCGCACTCATATGGCGCGTAATAGTAACATCATTGGGATCAAAATAATGACGCTCTGGCTTACGTGCCATAGAACTCACTATCGATTCCTTTAACTGATCTGGATTTGTTCTGATTATCTCACGTAAATCCAAAGAATGTTCATTTCCCAAACAAAGTAATAGCCGACCTTCAGCAGTAACCCGCACACGATTACAAGAGCTACAAAAATTATCGCTCATTGGTGAAATAAACCCAACCTTGCTATCGCTATTACTAATCTGTAAGTAACGCGATGGCCCGCCCGCCGCGTCAGCAAAGTCGGATTGTTCTAAACCAAACTCTGCCTGTAACTGCTGCTTGATTGACATATTTTGTACTGCTGTTTGAGCACGTGAATGACTGTCGATTTCGCCCAAAGGCATTTCTTCAATAAATGAAATATCACAGCCCTTATCCACCGCAAAGCGGGTAAGGTTTAGTACCTCATCATCATTGACACCCTTGAGAACAACCGCATTGAGCTTTATTTTTGCAAAACCCACCGCGCAGGCAGAATCTATACCGCGCAGCACATCATCCAAAACGCCAAAGCGCGTTAGTGTTTTAAAGCGGTCTTCACGTAAGCTATCGATGCTGATATTCAATCGAGAAACACCTGCCTGTTTTAATGGCTCAGCAAATTTATCCAGCAATACACCATTGGTAGTCATCACCAACTCTCTTAAGCCATCGATAGCATTTAACTTTGCAGCAAGATCAATTACCCCATTGCGTACTAGCGGCTCGCCTCCGGTAAGGCGAATTTTTTCTACGCCGAGTGCAACAAAGGCTTGGCCTACCATGGCCATTTCTTCAATACTTAGAACCTTCGACTTAGGCAGAAAAGTCATGTCCTCGGCCATGCAATAAGTACAACGCAAATTGCACCGATCGGTTACTGACAGCCGCAGATAACGGATCTGTCGATCAAAGGAGTCTACTAATTTAGAATCACTCACAGCATGCCCTCATGCAAGGGTAGAAACTCCACCTCGGCACCAATTTCTATCGCACTATCAATACGCTGTCGAATCAAACCATCGGCCCATGCTAACGACGACATTACACCGCTGCTGGAATTAGCAAACGGCTGTGCTATTAGTTTGCCATCATCTCTAATATTTATGCGCGCTCGGATATAATCTTCACGATCGGAGGTTTTTTTTGTAAAGCCGGATATCACGGAATAACTGCGAGGCAATTTGGTGGTGCAGCCTTGCAAAGAATTCATTAATGGCACACCCAAGAGTTGAAAAACCACGTAGGACGAAACCGGATTTCCCGGCAATCCTAAAAATGGTGTGTCCGCTACCTTGCCAAAGGCTACTGGCTTACCAGGTTTCATTTGCACTTTCCACATTTCCAAAGACCCTAAATCTTCTACCGCCGCTTTGATGTGATCTTCTTCACCAACAGAAACACCACCGCTACTTAAAATTACATCCGCCCTTTTTGCGGCCGACAGTAACGCCGCTTTGGTCGCCCCCAATGTATCTTCGACGATACCGCAATCAACAGCAATAAAGCCTAACTGTTCACAAAGAGCCATTAACATAGGCCTGTTTGAGTTATAGATTTGACCAGGTTTTAATTCCTGTCCTGGGTTTACCAATTCATCGCCAGTAGAAAAAATGGCAACTCGCAGTGGTTTATAAACCTCAATAGTCGACTTACCAACGGATGCCAACAAAGCAAGATCTATAGGGGTCAAACGTCGCCCTCCAGCTACCACAACTGAACCTTCAGAAATGTCTTGGCCATAAGGGCGAACATTATCACCAGGCTTTGTCAGCTTGTTTATCACCACCTTTTGCTGGTCATAGTCGGTGTTCTCTTGAATCACAACGGCATCGGCTTTGGCCGGCATAGCGCCACCGGTAAAGATACGCGCGGCAGTCCCTGCCTTTAACGGTTCGGGTTGAGAACCAGCGGGTATTCGTTGTGAGATTGGAAGCACAATGCCAAGCTTGGTAACATCGCTTGAGCTAACCGCAAAACCATCCATCGCGCTATTGTCATTGGGCGGAATTGAAAGACCAGCATGTACATCAGCACTTGCAACCCTGCCCAAAGCTTGCGCGAGTTCAACCTTTTCGGTTCGAGTGTCGCAATATGCCGAAGTCTGTAAATGCTGCTGTGCTTCAAGTAAGGTAATCATTTTGCATTGGTATGCGGAACAAAATTACATGGGCGATGACGGCTATCTAACTGCTCTTTTAGTATGCCTTCCCAGCCTGTGCGGCAGGCTCCTGTGGAACCAGGCAAACAAAATATTACCGTTCTATTTGCAATACCGCCGAGGGCGCGCGATTGTACTGTAGACGTACCAATATCGTCATAAGATAACTGTCGAAACAATTCGCCAAAACCATCAATCTGCTTATCAAACAAAGGGCTGATCGCTTCTGGTGTACTATCGCGCTCAGTAAAGCCAGTGCCACCCGTAGTAATGACGGCATGTATGTTGGTATCGGCTATCCACTGAGATACTTGCGCCCTAAGCAAATAAACATCGTCAATAATAATTTCATAGGCAGCAATGTCATGCCTCATCGCCTTAAGCTGTTCAAGCAAATATTGACCAGATGTATCAGTATCTTTGTCACGTGTATCCGAAATAGTTAATACGGCCACATTCATTTTAATAAATTCTTGGTTTTTACTCATTTTTTATTTCTCTACACCCCGATCTCCAGCGCAGCTATTTTTGCCGCCAACGCGCAGTTGCTGCCTTGTCTTTGTCTTTCACACCGAGCCAATTTTCGCCGCGTGTGCCAGATTCTTTCTTCCACAACGTAGCGCGCGTTTTAAGATAATCCATAATAAACTCAGCCGCTTGGAATGCGCTAGCTCGCTGGCGACTCGCAACCGCCACCATCACGATTTGCTCAGACGCAGAAATCTTACCAACGCGATGAACGACTCGTACCACATCGAATTCAAATCGCTCGCGGGCCTCATCAATAATTTCCTGACAAAGCGCTTCGGTCATGCCAGGATAGTGTTGTAATTCTAAGTGTTCTATTTTTTCGCCTTCGACTTGATCATTATAAAAGTCGCGAACCAAACCCACAAAAAACACAATAGCACCTGATTTAGTCGCGCGATTGCGAATTTTTTGATATTCGCTAGTCACGTCAAAATCAGATTCAGTAATTAATACCTCCGCCAACTCACTCATAGTCAACCACCTGAGACAGGCGGCAACAAGCCAATTTCATCACCGTCAATTACAGCACCATCCCAACCGGCGTATTTATGATTTACTGAAACCATCACCGTCTCATCTCGTAAACTGTTGATTAGATCGGCAGGAAAATGTGAAGACATGGTTTCTAGTAAATCCCTGACAATTCTCGCCTTACCTAACTCAAGTTCGATTGAGTCAGTATTAGCAAGCTCACGCAAATTAGCAAAAAACAAAACTTTAACCATGCTATTAGTCCTTAGCCCGTACCCAATGACCCGACTTACCACCTTGCTTTTCTAATAGCTGCACAGACTCTATAACAATGCTTTTATCTAAGGCTTTACACATATCATAAACCGTCAATGCCGCTACCGAAGCGGCGGTAAGCGCCTCCATTTCAACGCCTGTTTTGCCAGTGGTAGAACAGATCACGGTAATATCCAAACCAAGCTGACTACCATCACTATAATCGTCGAAATCTATATTCACCTTACTTAGAGGTAAAGGATGACAAAGAGGAATCAGATCAGAACATTTTTTAGCCGCTTGAATACCTGCAATGCGTGCCGTAGCCAACAGATCACCTTTGGCGATAGTTTGCTCGTGTACCTTGGCCATTATCTCAGCCCCAAGCCGAATGCGAGACTGTGCGATTGCCACACGATGAGTATCAGTTTTACCCGAAACATCGACCATATTGGCTTCGCCAGATTGATTTAGATGAGAGAAATCTTGCATTGATTGATGCTACTTAAAAGCTTGCCCAGACACAACAATAGTCGATATCAACAAGCAAATTTTAGCTTGAATTTAGGATAAAAGCCCTTATTAGTAAAATATTATATAAATTTGATTTTTAAGCGTTATTTCTTATAACTGGGAAAGTCGGTGATATAGCTAAGTTGTCTAAAAAAAACCGCTGTCTAAGTTTACAAATAGGCCTTTCAACTATAATCTTGCGCCCTGATTAAATATCACAATATTTTCGATTTACAAAAACAACTAGGATCCTAAAATGGCCGCTAATATTCGTGAAGAAGAAGTACTTTCAGTGCATCACTGGAACGATACCTTGTTTAGCTTCACTACAACCCGTGACCCAGGGTTTCGCTTTGAAAATGGGCAATTTATTATGATAGGCATAGAAGTCGATGGTAAACCATTGATGCGTGCCTATAGTATTGCTAGTGCTAATTATGAAGAGCACATGGAGTTCTTTAGCATTAAAGTGCAAGACGGCCCGCTAACTTCGCGACTACAAAAAATACAAGTAGGCGATAAATTACTGTGCAGTACAAAACCTACCGGCACTTTGCTAGTAGATGCATTAACGCCTGCCAAGCATCTTTACTTGCTAGCTACTGGAACTGGTTTGGCACCATTTATGAGTGTTATTAAAGATCCTGCAGTGTATGAGCGTTTTGACAAAGTGATTTTGACGCATGGGGTACGCGAAGTATCTGAACTGGCCTATCAAGATGTTATTAATGAGTTACCAGAGAATGAGTTTTTTGGAGACATGGTGAAAGGCAAACTGCTTTATTACCCTAGTGTGACTCGTGAAGACTTTAAAACACAAGGTCGGCTCACAGATGCACTAACATCTGGAAAACTATCAGAAGCATTTGGCCTGCCGCCGATAAATGTAGAGGACGATCGCTTTATGTTATGCGGTAGCCCATCTATGTTGAAAGACTTTTGCGAAATTTTAGATGAGCGAGGCTTTAAAGAAACTATTCGCGGCGAAAACGCCGAATACGTTATTGAGCGCGCTTTTGTAGAAAGTTAAGCCTTCTAATCGTTCTTATTAAGCGCCTTGTCAATCAAAGCTGACATGCGCGCTCCGTCAGATATTGAGTTGTCGTAGGCAAATAACAAATTGGGGCAATGGCGCATATCAATGACGCGAGCCAAACTACGACGCAAAAACCCGCCAGCGCGCTCCAGAGCATCCATAGTGTCTTCAATATCCTCAGCATTATCCAACATGCTTGTGACGTACACCTTGGCTTGACGTAAATCCTTAGTCACTTCGACATCCGTAATCGTCAAACTCGACACTCGGGGGTCTTTAACTTCATTACGCAGTATCACCGCCAAATGGCGAATCACTGTCTGCGCTACTCGCTCACTTCGTGCATACTCTTTTGGCATGGATAGATAACCTATATACAGTCAACTAAAACGACATGAAATAAAGACAAGCAAAGTCACAACTATAGTGTGACTTTCACTTCTACTTTTTCAAAAATTTCTAGTTGATCGCCTTCTTTGATATCACTGTAATTAACCACGCCAATACCACATTCAGTACCCATTTTGACTTCATTTACATCGTCTTTAAAACGACGAAGTGAATCAATATTACCTTCAAATATCACCACACCATCGCGCACAATTCGTACATTGGCATTACGCTTGACCACACCTTCGGTTACGTAACACCCTGCGATAGTACCAATTTTTGGAGCACGGAATACTTCACGAACTTCCACATGACCCATCACGTCTTCGCGAATCTCTGGGTCTAACAAACCTTCCATTGCGGCTTTAACGTCATCAATTACTTCATAAATAATGCTGTAGTAACGAATCTGCACGTCTTCTTGTTCAGCCAGCTTTCGTGCCTGAGCATCAGCTCGAACATTAAAACCGATCACAACGCCTGACGAAGCCATCGCTAGGTTTATATCGGATTCGTTGATAGCACCCACCATGCCATGCACAATGCTTACCTTAACTTCTTCAGTAGATAGTTTGGTCAATGATTCAGACAAGGCTTCAATCGAGCCTTGAACATCACCTTTAATTAAAACGTTAACGGTTTTAACTTCGCCTTCGCTCATTTGCGAGAACATATTTTCAAGCTTGGCCGCCTGTTGTCGGGCCAAACGTGTTTCGCGCTCTTTGCTTTGACGAAACTCTGCGGCCTCTCGCGCTTTACGTTCATCGGCGACAACAATCAGCTCATCGCCTGCTGATGGAACACCCGTTAAACCTTGAATCTCCACCGGTGTGGATGGTCCCGCTGTTTTAATCGTTTCACCAGAGTCATTAACCATTGCACGAATTCGACCGGTTTCGCGGCCTACCAACACAATGTCACCATAGTTCAATACACCCTGCTGAACGAGTACTGTACTCACTGCACCCCGTCCTTTATCAAGACGCGCTTCAACCACAGTGCCAGTGGCATTACCGTCTGGCCGTGCTTTAAGCTCTAGTAGTTCTGACTGCATCGCTACTGAATCTAATAACTCATCAACGCCACTGCCCGAATGTGCAGAAACAGGAATCATCATTACGTCGCCGCCCCAGTCTTCTGGAATCACTTCTTCGGATGCTAATTCTTGTTTAACTTTTTCAGAATCCGCTGACTCTTTATCCATCTTATTAATGGCTACCACGATCGGCACACCTGCATTCTTAGCATGCTTAATAGCTTCGATAGTTTGTGGCTTAACACCATCATCAGCGGCTACCACCAAAATAATCAAGTCAGTGGCTTGCGCACCACGAGCACGCATAGCACCAAAGGCCTCGTGACCTGGTGTATCTAAAAATGTGACATCTCCATTATTGGTTGATACTTGATAGGCACCAATATGCTGGGTAATACCACCTGCTTCGCCATCGGTAACTTTAGCTTTGCGAATGTAATCTAATAATGATGTCTTACCATGGTCAACATGACCCATTACCGTGACCACAGGGCAACGCGGCTCGAAAGTAGACTCATCAACTTCAACTTCTTGAGTGGATGCCAAAAATGCTTCAGGATCGTCTTGCTTAGCCTCTACCGCATTGTGACCCATTTCTTCAACAACTAGCATGGCAGTATCTTGATCCAAGGTCTGATTTATGGTCACCATGGTTCCCATGGTAAATAGCACTTTAACAACTTCCGCCGATTTAACCGACATCTGCGCTGCCAGATCAGCCACACTGATTGTTTCACCAATAGCAACATCACGCACCACGGGTGCAACCGGTTTAGCAAATACATGCTGATCCGAAACGCTGGAAGTAATATTTGAAGGTCGACGCTTTTCTTTGCGTTTTTTACGACCCTTGGCCACATGTAATTCTTCACGACCTGTAAATGGCTTGCGTTTGTTCTTTGTCTTCTCGGCGGCCGGTGCAGGCTTAACAATTTCCGGCAATGGTTCTGCTTGCTTAACAATCGGTGACGCTTTCTTACGGTCAGAAGACTTTCGAATAACCGATGGCATTTCTACTTCGCGTCGTGGCTTAGTAGGCTCTGCTACCTCTGGCGCAGCATCAGCTTCCACTTCATCCACAGCTTCTGCAGCTTCAGTGATCTGTTCAATTCCGGCCTCTTCTACTTCAGTCTCCTGCGCTTGCTCTGCAACTGCCTCTTGCTCTGCTATTTTAGCCTGCTCTGCTTCAAGACGTGCTTGTTCTTCTGCTGCTTGTTGTGCTTGCTCAGCGGCGACTCGTTGTTCTTCAACGCGTTGTGCTTCTGCGTCAATCTGACGTTGCTTTTCAACAGCTTGACGCTCAGCCTCTTGTTGTTCTAATACTTCGCGCTTAACGAAGGTACGGCGACGTTTAGTTTGAACTTGTACGGTACGCGCAATACCCGTTTTAGAAGTCTGCTGGATTTCAGAGTTGGTTTTCTTCTTGAGCATGATTTTGCCTCTAGAAGCTGTCGGCGCAGCAGCTTTACTTTTAGTTGCTGCCGCTCCTCCTCTTAAAAAATCCAATAGCTTGCGTTTTTCTTCATCACTCAGTGAATCATCAACAGTCTTTCCAGAAACACCTGCGTCGTTTAGCTGTTTAACAACACGTTCTGATTCGATGCCAATTTGTTCTGCAAAGGCTTTAATTGTAATGGTCGACATAATATGTTTACTCTAATGTTCGATAAGGCATTAATAGGCTAAGATCGGGGGACTCTAAAAAATACTAGGTTTCACCCACCTCTTGCTCTTCATCATCAGCATCTGGGTCAATACCCATTTCTTCAAACCAAGGTCTACGCGCAGTCATAATTAATTCTTGAGCACGCTCTTCGGTAATTTCTAAACCTTCAATTTCTAACAACTCGTCAGTGGCCGCTTCGGCCAAATCTTCCATCGTTTTCATACCGCTGATCGCTAAAAATTTAGCAGTGGTCTCGTCCATTCCATCCATACCTAATAAATCGTCGGATGGATCAGCGCCTTTTAAGCGCTCCTCTTTTTGAATCGCCAAGGTCACTAAGGCATCATCAGCTCGCTTACGTAACTCAGCAACTAGAGCTTCATCAAACTCTTCGATTTGATTCATTTCGTCAAGTGGCACATAAGCCACCTCTTCAAGATTAGAGAATCCTTCTTGAATCAAAATAGTAGCAACGTCTGCATCAATATCAAGCTTATCCATAAACAACTCACGAACGTCTGATGATTCTTCTTCAAGTTTTTCGTTAGCTTGCTCATAGGTCATGATATTAATATCCCAACCGGTTAAATCACTGGCGAGGCGTACATTTTGACCACCTCGACCAATTGATAAAGACAACTGCGATTCGTCGACGACCACGTCCATCGCGCCTTTATCTTCATCGACCATAATTGATTCGACTTCAGCAGGTGCCAGTGCGTTAATGACAAACTGCGCAGGGTCTTCAGACCATTTAATAATATCCACACGTTCGCCATTAATTTCATTGGATACACTTTGCACTCGTGAACCTCGAATACCAACACAAGCACCCACGGGGTCCACTTTGCTGTCATTCGATTTCACAGCAATTTTTGCTCGCAAACCTGGGTCTCGCGCCGCACCCAAAATCTCAATAATGTTTTCACTGGCTTCAGGCACTTCGGTTTGAAACAATGACAACACTAGCGCAGGTGATACACGATCTAATACAAGTTGTGGGCCACGATTGTTTTGTCTTACCTCGCTTAGAATCGCGCGAATGCGGTCACCTGGGCGAAGACCTTCACGCTGAATCATACGATTACGAGGCAATACGGCTTCAACGCCACCTAGGTCAACGATTACATCACCACGCTCTTGGCGTTTAACCACGCCAGATAACATGTGTCCTACTCGTGGCTCAAATTCTTCGCTGATTTTGTCACGCTCGGCTTCACGAACTTTTTGCATGATCACTTGCTTAGCAGCTTGAGCAGCAATACGGCCAAACGGCACGGCCTCAAGTTCTTCCTTAACAAACCCACCCACTTCAAGCTCAGGGTCATGCTCTTTTGCGGCACTGACACATATTTGTTTAGTTGGGAATTCTAATTCTGCATCGTCTTCGATCACTTCCCACACGCGGTATGGGATGTAGGAGCCATCTTCTTGATTGATTGTACAATGCACGTCAATATCTTCGCGATGACGCTTGCGGGTAGCCGTAGCTAATGCCGCTTCGATCGCCTCGAAGATAATGCCTTTATCAACTGCTTTCTCGGTGGACAAAACCTCTGCCATCATTAAAATTTCGCTTGCCATGAAAATACTCTACTTAAATTTAAGGTTAAGAAAATTAGTTCTAAATCTGCTGGTATGTAAAAATCATACATTAAAATTATTGTTGAAAGTCATAGACAGGCACTAAACGCGCTCGGTCCATTTCCGAATAAAGCAACTCTGTTTGTTCGCCATCAACTTCTACTACAACAAAGTCATCGTTCGCTTCAATTAATTCACCGGTAAATCTTCGGCGACCATCTACTAAGGTCGCCATTTTTATCTTTACATCTTGTGCCACAACTTCTTTAAAATGCGCCGGCTTAGCTAATGGTCGATCCATACCTGGCGAAGATACTTCTAAGGTATAACGATTCGAAATCGGATCTTCCACATCTAAAATAGCACTAAACTGCCGGCTCGCTTTGGCGCAATCGCTTACCGTGACACCTTGCGCATGATCGATATAGATGCGCACAATAGATGTATCGCCGCCACTCAGCTCTACCGCCACTAGCTCGTAACCCAATGCCTCAGCGCCAGGATCGAGCAATTCATGAATATGTGGAACCGTTAAAGCCATTTGTTACTCAAATACTCAAGTTCGTTAAATACTTAGTTATGCAAAAATATCACTGTCTTAAAATGCAAAAAGGCAAGCCACGGGCTCACCTTACACTGATTGATTTGCCATCAAACCAACCAAACTACCACTAATTTTTTTATTACAAAATTTCGTAACCGTCAAAAGCCACGAAATTAATAAAAAAACACAAAAAATAAATTTCTAATTATTCACAATAAACTCGAAATGTAAGTTATGTAGCAACAATTATGCAGCGAATAAATTAAACAGTACGCCAATCATAACCAGCCTAGCAGTAAAAATACAAAACCCCGCTTGTAGCGGGGCTTCCAGTGAGCTCAAGACCAAACAACAGCCTTAAACAAATTTGGTAGCAGTGGGCCAAACTCATAATAAATACAAGCACGACTTGGCACCGCTTGATTTAGTGTAACAAATATAACCGAGCAGTTGATTATACTTTAACTAAATCACTTGGTAGCGGGGGCAGGATTTGAACCTACGACCTTCGGGTTATGAGCCCGAC
>CAZHEL010000002.1:173375-177231 GCA_964531625.1 uncultured Gammaproteobacteria bacterium | reverse complement strand
GATGGCTCTTCAGATATGGCTGTTGAAATGGCGGATGTAGAAGGGTCTTTAACCCAACAAGTAAATGATGTGTTGGCAGAAAATGTCACTATTTCGCCGTTTGAGGGTGATGACGATGGTTTCGTAGATTTAGATCAACAAGACGACGATGGTTTCGTAGATTTAGACCAACAAGACGACGATGGTTTTGTAGATCTGGATAACGATGGTTTTGTGGATTTGGATAATATAGACGATGCAGAAGCAGATGTAGCTGACTCACTTGAAACAAAACTCGAGATTGAGCCTATCGACGAAGATGAGCTGCCAAAATCTACCAGTATGAAAGATGCAGTCGGTATGCTCGAGGATGATCAAGGCGCTATGGACGTTGAGGATGATGATGCCGCAATGGCAATTGACTTTATTAATTTTGATGGCGAGCGCAGTGAAATTAGTGAGCTCGACGATGTTAATATTGATGTATTCGCCATTCAAGATGGCCTTGATCAAGACCACTCAGTCCTTGAAGAAGAAACCCCTGAGGAAGACGATATTATAGATATTGATCTTGCTGCCGGTAAGCTTGACAGTGATTCGTTCGATGACGATAGCACCATTAACTTCGATGATCTAAAGCAAGTAAGTGATATGGAAATTGACAATGATTACGACGAAGCCGTGACTCAATATGAGTTGGCAAAAGTATTTGTTGACTTGGGTGATGAAGAAGGTGCACGCAAAATTTTGAACGACATCATCAATAAGCGCAGCGAAGATGATTTGGTTTATAAAGACTCTAAAAGCTTACTAGATTCTATTGACGCGTAGTTTGGTCAATGAACTTAGAGTTTTGATAAGTTTGTACTTTATTTAGGTGATTCGCAGAACAGGCTCTTAGTTTTAATAGTTTATTGGCTCTAAGAAGGCATTGAAGAGTTGTAATAAGAAGCCTTTAGCGGTCGCAATAGAGTGTCTTTAGCGCACGTAATAAAAGTTTTTCAAGGAATCGGTAGATAAAAGTGGTGCGATACGCGGCATGTGTTGAATACGACGGGTCTGCTTTTAGCGGTTGGCAAGCTCAAAAGCATGACGTTCGAACGGTTCAAGAAACTATCGAAACAGCATTAAGTAAGGTTGCTGATAGCAATACACCCATTATAACGGCGGGGCGCACAGATGCCGCTGTTCATGCCACTCATCAAATTATTCATTTTGAAAGCGATGCCGAACGAACTGAGTTTTCTTGGTGTCGTGGCACTAACCGTTTTTTGCCCTTAGATGTTCGCCTGCTTTGGGTAGTGCAGGTAGATGATCAATTTCACGCTCGGTTTTCGGCCGTGTCCCGTTCATACAGGTATATTCTAAATAACACTACTATTGCCAGCGCCTTGTATCGTCACCACGTCTGCGCAGAGTACAGGCCGTTAAACCCTGTATTAATGGCTGAAGCGGGTATGGCTCTAATTGGTGAGCATGATTTTACTACGTTTAGGGCGGCTGGGTGTCAGGCAAATACTCCGATCCGTACGCTTTCCAAATTTGAATTAAATTATAAGGGAGATTGGATTTGGTTTGATGTGACAGCCAATGCGTTTTTGCAACATATGGTGCGCAACATAGCCGGCAGTTTAATCGAAGTGGGTTCAGGGCAACGAACGGTGGGATGGCTTAAAGATGTTTTACAAGCTCGTGATCGTAAGTTAGGCGGTACTACTGCGGCACCAAATGGTTTATATTTGGTCGGAGTTGAATATCCTTCGAAATACCCATTGCCGAGCCGCCATAAGTCAGTGTCTTTTTGGGGCGATTAATATTGGATCATGACCACTAAATTGAATCGAGTTCGAGTGAAAGTATGTGGTATTACCCAGCCACAAGACGCGCGCGCGATCGTGGCAATGGGGGCAGATGCTCTAGGCATGATTTTACATGCGCAAAGTCCCCGAAAAATAACAGTTGAGCAAGCTCAGTTGATTCGCGCCGAGGTTCCGGCCTTCGTTACCTTAGTTGGCGTTTTTGTGGACTGCCCTAAGCAGACTATAGATAGCTATGTTGAGCGTATTGGTCTTGATTTGGTGCAACTTCATGGTGACGAAACTAACCAGTTTGGAGCAAGTTTAAGCGCACCTTTTATAAAGGTCATTCGCGCTAAATCTAGTGAACACGTAAATGCAAAGGTTAATGCATTTCCTGATGCTCGTGCAATTTTGCTAGATCCTTATGTAGAAGGTCAACATGGCGGCACTGGACAAGCCCTAGAGCACGCTAAGTGGCCCCAAAATAGTACTAAACCGCTAATTCTAGCGGGTGGTTTGGGCCCCGATAATATTGCTAACGCAGTAACGGCATTGAATCCTTACGCGATTGATCTCAACAGTGGTGTGGAGCTTGAACCCGGTATTAAATGCCTTAAAAAGGTTTCAGCAGCCATTGATGTAGTGCGAGTTTGACGTACTGTCTAAAAATAAAACTGAACTAATATGAGCACACCGCGTACGCTTGATCAGTGGGTCGATTATATCCAGACTCTGCATTTTCGTGAGATTGATCTAGGTCTAGATCGTGTCAACCAAGTCTATCAACGCCTGCTCCCAGATGGCGTAGATTTTACTGTTATTAGTATAGCTGGTACAAATGGTAAGGGTAGTACGGCTGAGCTACTGTCTTCTATCTTTACGGCATCCGGTTATACCACAGCTAAGTTCACTTCTCCGCACCTCATTGATTACCGTGAACGGTTTTCGATCGGCGGAAAATTTGTTTCAGAACAACAGTTGTTGGCGGCTTTTGAACGTGTTGAAAGCGTTCGTGGTGAAATACCTTTAACATATTTCGAATTTGGCACGCTGATGGCAATTGAACTGTTCGCTACTGCCAATGTTGATATTGCCTGCATGGAAGTGGGATTAGGTGGACGCCTTGATGCGGTTAATATTCTTGATGCAGATATTTCTATAATTACCAGCATATCCATCGATCACACGGCGTGGCTCGGAAATACCATTGACGAAATTGCGCCAGAAAAAATGGGTATCGCCCGGCGCGGTCGACCGTGCATTGTGGGATTGCCCGAGTTAAGTAATAAAATGCAGTTAACGGTGGACGAAATAGGAATGCAACTTGAGCAAATTAATAAGGAATTTTGTTACCAGTATACGACCGGCGACACCTCATGGAATTATCGATCAGATAGCCTTACTTTGACTGAGCTTCCATTACCTTTTTCGCAGTCAGGTGCGCAGTTAAGCAATGCAAGCTTGGCCCTGCGCGCCATCGAATTGTTAGCTAAGCAATTCCCAGTCAGCCCAAACAGTTTGCGTCAGGGGATTGGTGATGCGCAGTTATTTGGCCGCTGTCAAATTATTGATACGCAACCCTATGTAATTCTAGATGTGGCTCACAATGAAAGCTCTGTTGCCTTATTGGCACAATTTCTAGATAGCTTAAATGCCAGACGTTACATTGCGGTCTGCGGAATGCTTAAAGATAAAGAGATCAGCAAGAGTTTGGCCTGCTTAAGCGATAAAATTGACCAATGGCATCTTGCCACAATCAATAGCGAACGTGGCGCCACGGCTCAACAATTGCAAGAGATTCTGCAACAAGAACTGTTTTTAGCACCTGATAAGACCCACTGTTATGAAAATGTCACACAAGCCTATATAAATGCTAGGCAATCTACATCTGAGCATGACGTTTTAGTGGTTTTTGGGTCGTTTTTCATCGCAGGTGATATACTCGCATTATTGGGTGACGATGAGTTATTGTAATGATAATGAGTGACTTCAATCATGCAGCTGCGAGCGCCGATTTGCTTGCCAAGCTTTGTAGTTACCAGCTTTGTAGTTACCAGCTTTGTCGCTACCAGCTTTGT
>CAZHEL010000002.1:81607-173275 GCA_964531625.1 uncultured Gammaproteobacteria bacterium | reverse complement strand
CAAGCTTTGTAGTTACCAGCTTTGTAGTTACCAGCTTTGTCGCTACCAGCTTTGTAGCTACAAGCTTTGCTCTGGGCCTTTATACACAAAGCTATAAGTAACAAGTTGTTTAAGTGAATAGAAACTATTTTAATTTTATTTAAAGATGGAAAAATCTCAAAAAGCAGATGCTGTGGAACAAGCTGATTTTGTTTTGAAGCACCGCGTTGTTGGAGCAGGTATTTTACTTCTATTCGGAGCCTTGGTGCTGCCTTGGTTGTTAGGGCCACCGAGCGAGGCCAGTAAATTAGTAGGCTCGTCTGACTCAAGTTTTGATGTTGCCCATCAGTTGGATTCGCAAGATAGACCTATTAACCCAAGCTTAGCGTCTGAAAACAGTCTAGTTGAAGATGAACTGTTGGCTGCGATCGAGGCTCAAGACCAAGAAGCCGAAGAGCGAATTTATATTTCTAAAATCACACCACTGGATGTACGAGGTTCGAGTGAGTCCGAAAGCACCGCTAAACCTCGCGAAGATTCTACTCAAGATAAGCTTGAACAAACCTTAGAAAAAATTGCTGATTCTAGTGAACCTAAAAGCACTAAAACAAATTCTACCAGTGTGGCTAAAAACGCATCTGAAAATAAAGAAGATGCGAAAAAAGACAGCAAAGCCAAACAGGAGGAGCTTAAAGTTGCAGCAGTTCCTAACAAAGAACCAGAGTCGCCAGTAGCCAAGATTGAATTAGGTTGGGCAGTTCAGGTTGGTGTGTTTACTGATAAAAAAGGCGCTGACAAAGTAGTTCAAGACTTACAGTCAAAAGGGTTTTCTCCTTCGACTAGCGTGGTTGACACCAATCGTGGCAAAGATACCGGCACTCGTGTATGGCTCGGGCCTTTTGCGCAGCGCGTGGATGCTGCGAAAGCTAAAACTCGTCTAACCGACAAAACTGGAGAGCCTGGCTTTATTAGGGCCTATCCATAAACCTATAACTTTACACCGAGATATCGAATGAGTGGTTTTGACTGGATTATTGCAGCCATATTTTTAATTTCAATTGTGGTTGGCATTCTACGTGGGTTTATCAAAGAGATTCTCTCTTTGACTTCATGGGTTTTAGCTTTTTGGTTAGGCAATAGGTTCTGCCATGAAGCAGGCGAATTTTTGGCCAACTATATTGATATTCCCGCCGACGCATTCAGAGTGGCGGCAGGCTTTGCATTGGTGTTTATTGGCACCTTATTTCTATTTGCGATTATTAGCTACGTTATTAGTAAGGTTTTCATGCACGGTGCGATTAAAGGCACAGATCGTGTTTTAGGAATTGTTTCCGGCGCCTTGCGGGCTGGCGCTATTGTTATCGCAATTATTTTGGTAGCTCGTGGTTTGGGTATGGAAAACAGTCAATGGTGGGCTAAGTCACAGTTGTTGCCTCACTTTATGCCAGCCGCTAATTATATAGAACCTCTATTGCCAAAAACATTGCAATCCAGTGGTGATGAAGCCGAGTCTTTAGAGACCAAGGTAATTAAGAAGGCGCTTGAAAACATTCCTGCTAACAATAGCCCGGTGGATCAACCTGCTGGAAATAATTAGTTGGGTGGGCCAAAGCTGGTGATAAATAATTTTTCAGATCGCTTTATTGTGTTTTAAATAAGGTACAATGTAATTATTGTAAACCGTATTAGTAAATGGTTAATGTGGGCTAGAAATATGGGTAATCAATTATGTGCGGCGTCTTAGGTATTGTCGGTCAATCCTCAGTCAGTACCAGTTTATATGATGGTTTGACTGTGCTGCAACACCGCGGCCAGGATGCGGCGGGCATATTAACCTGTGATAAAAACGGCTTTATAAATCTACGTAAAGACAATGGACTGGTAAAAGACGTTTTTTACACTCGTCACATGAAACGCCTAACTGGTAATGTGGGTATTGCTCATTGTCGTTACCCAACCGCGGGCTCTAGTTCTCCCGCAGAAGCTCAACCGTTCTACGTTAATTCTCCCTTTGGAATTGCGCTTGCGCACAACGGAAATTTAACCAATGCCGACAAATTGCGTGATCGGATTTTTAAAGACGATCTTCGGCATGTGAATACCACGTCTGATTCTGAAATATTGCTTAATATTCTTGCACATGAAATTTATCATGCTCTGGGTGATAAGGAATACGACTTAAGTAGGGACCATATCTTCACCGCTATCGAAGGTGTTTTTAAACGCTGTCGTGGTGGTTATGCGGTTGTGGCTTACATTATGGGTATTGGTATTGTTGCGTTTCGCGACCGTCATGGCATTCGGCCATTGATTTATGGTTACCGCGAGACCGATAAAGGCCGTGAATATATGGTGGCCTCAGAAAGCGTGGCGCTTGATAGTCAAGGTTTCACACCTATCGCTGACGTTCGCCCAGGTGAAGCAATTATTCTGCCGATTGATGGTTCTAGTGTCGAAAACCGCATCTGCGCAGAAGACACAAGCTACGCGCCTTGTATTTTTGAACAAGTATATTTAGCTCGCCCCGACTCCATGATAGATGGTATTTCTGTTTATCGCACTCGCATGCGCATGGGCGAAAAATTAGCTAAAAAGATTGCTCGAGAATGGCCGGACCATGATATTGACGTGGTTATTCCTATCCCTGACACCAGTCGTACTTCGGCCTTAGAAATGTCGCAGTTGTTAGGTGTGCGTTATCGAGAAGGGTTCATTAAAAATCGCTACATAGGGCGTACTTTTATTATGCCTGGACAAGCCGAACGAAAAAAATCAGTGCGGCAAAAACTCAATGCAATTGAATTGGAGTTTCGTGGCAAAAATGTCATGCTGGTAGATGACTCAATAGTGCGTGGCACAACCTCCAAGCAAATCGTACAAATGGCTAGAGATGCAGGTGCTAAAAAAGTGTATTTTGCCTCTGCCGCGCCACCAGTTCGCTATCCCAATGTATATGGCATCGATATGCCATCCGCGTCGGAATTGATCGCACACAATCGAACCACTGAACAGATTGAATCGTTAATTGGTGCAGATCGTTTAATCTATCAGGATTTAATTGACCTGATTGACGCTGCTAGTGAAGGTAACCCTCAGGTAACTAATTTTGATACCTCTTGTTTCAGCAAGCAGTATGTAACAGGCGATGTCGATGCAGACTATCTTGACCAACTTGAATCTGCCCGCAGCGACGATGCGAAGCAAGCAATGTTGGTAAACCCATCAAAGCTAAGAGATATGAGCCAAATGGCAGACTGATGCTTCATTTGTAAGAAGCCGTCACATGTCTTGAAAAAAACATAGCATGTCTAGAAAAAAAATATCCAAAGACTATCGTCCAGCTACTCAGGCTGTTCGAGTTGGGCAATCACGGGGCTCGGAAGGTGAGCATAGTGAACCCATATACACCACATCGAGTTTTGTGTTTGAGTCGGCCGAGCAAGCTGCCGCGCGTTTTTCATATAAGGAGCAAGGTAATGTTTATTCTCGGTTTACTAATCCTACAGTTAGAGGTTTTGAGCAACGCTTGGCAGCCTTAGAAGGGGGCGATTCCTGTGTAGCAACATCGTCTGGTATGGCGGCTATGCTGACTATTTGTATGACCGCTTTGCAAGCTGGCGATCATATTGTCGCGTCGCGTTCGATTTTTGGTGCTAGTTATATGCTGCTAAGTACTTTGATGACTCGCTTTGATATAGCAGTAAGTTTTGTCGATTTGACCGATCTAGATGAATGGCGTGCAGCAATGCAGGCTAATACTAAGATGGTGTTTTTTGAAACGCCGACTAATCCACTTGCGCAGATTGGCGATATTGGCGCGATTTCTGATATTGCTCATAAACACAATTCAGATATTAAAGTTGTGGTAGATAATTGCTTTTGCACTCCGATTCTACAGCGTCCTCTGGAGTTTGGTGCCGATGTAGTTATGCACTCGGCTACCAAGTTTATTGATGGGCAAGGTCGCTGTATTGGTGGCGCAATTGTGGGTGATCAAGAGTTTGTGGGTAATGAGGTGCTTGCTTTTATGCGTACTGCAGGCCCTTCAGCAAGTCCATTTAATGCCTGGGTATTTAGCAAGGGTCTCGAAACTATGGGTTTGCGTGTGAACCAATCCAGCGATAATGCTTTGCAATTAGCTGAATATTTCGCAGAACATAAAGCCGTCAGTAAGGTCTATTACCCAGGTCTACAGAGTCACCCACAATACGATTTAGCCGCTTCGCAACAAACGAAAGGCGGTGCCGTGGTATCTTTTGAATTAGACGGCGGTCAACCACGGGCGTGGAAACTAATTAACGACACGCAATTGCTGTCGATTACCGCCAATCTTGGTGATACTCGCACTACTATAACGCACCCATATACAACCACGCACGCGCGATGGTCGGACAATGAAAAAGCTCAAGCAGGCATCACCGATGGTCTAGTTCGGATTGCAGTAGGCTTGGAAGATGTACAAGATATTATTGAAGATTTGCAGCTTTAACTGCTGCGTAAAAAACCAAACAGACATTAAAAAGCCAGCATCTAGCTGGCTTTTTAATGTCTAACTGTTTTCGATAATGATCAAAAAGTTACCAGACCATTTAAGCTAATAGCGTTCAATTCGGCATCGCCCGTGTTTTCAATGTATTCAAGTTCAATCTGGCCGCCAATGCCACGATCATTACCACCAGAGTTTCTTTGTCCAAAGCGCACGCCCACTCCAATACCACCTCCAAATGAGAAATCGTCTGCTTCTATCTCGACAGGGACACCTAGTGCCGCCGGTAAGAAATTAGATGAGAGATCAACATAAGAAGCACCCCCCTTGACTTTAAAAAATACCCTACCAGGTGTTCGATATGTGAAAAATGCATTGATGACATCTACATCATATTCTCCAAACACCGTACCCAATTGTTCTATGCCGGTATCGTCAGTGGTTATGTATTCAACTTCAAATGACGATGTGCCACCTGAGCCACCAATATTTTTATTAAACTCATAGCCCACAACCAATCCATACGCATCGGCTTCTTCCAGGCGAATTGTGTCGGTGTCAAGGCCTTGTACTTCTACTTGTGCTGCTTTGATCCCGATAATCCATTTACCGCCAGTAGATTCAGTGTCTCGAGCATACGCTGTTTGTACCAAGCATGTGCCAACAACGCACGCGGCAAAGGCGGCTTTCAAAATAGAGCTTAGCGACGTAAGGTTTTTAGAAGATAGGGTAGTCATTGTTACTATTCCTTTTTGTTATGTTTTATTGTGTTACGTTATAAAAAGTCTTACTTTTGGCAAAGTAACTTTATTCTTGTTTTTCGAGCTTATATGAAGATTTCAATTATTTCAATGGTTTAAATCGAAAAGCTTGAGTGTATTCTGCTCTGTTGACAGTCAAATTTTGGAACCAACAGCCTTGTTCATGGCTTGAGTTAGTACCGTTTTATGCTAATGTTCCGATCTATGAAAATTGTTGCTAGCCTTTTATTTTTCTTGCTGATATTGCTACAGATGCAGTTATGGTTTGGTGGCCATGGTGTGTTTCAATTATGGTCTTTGCAAAAAAACACGGCGGCTGAAAGAGCGTCTAATGATTCTTTAAGTCAGCGCAACTCGCAACTTAAAGCGGAAGTATTCGAATTAAAAGAGGGTAAAGAGGCTTTAGAGGAGCGCGCACGCAATCAACTTGGTTTCATTAAAGATGGAGAAACTTTTTATCGGCTTATCCCTGATAAAAAATAAGCTTAAATGATAAGAATTGGAATGCCTGTATAATTTTTGTGGATATTCTTGATCAATGCAAGGATGCTTTGCATCAAACAAGCGAGCTGTAATGCTTTTCTAATCGCTATTTATAATTAACTATGTAACGACAGTAAATAACCGTCATTTAGCTTTGTATTTAACGTCCCTAGGTCTATAATTTACATACAAATTGAAGAGATTGTCTATGCCTGTTTCACAGGCTTTTTACTGACTTATGACTAATTTTATTCCACGGAGAATACTGTGCAATTAACCGGTGCAGATATTGTTGTTAAATGCCTGAAGAGTGAAGGCGTTGAATATGTATTCGGTTACCCTGGTGGCGCTGCCTTACATATTTACGACGCGTTTCATCGACAGGACGATGTAGAGCATATATTGGTTCGCCATGAACAAGGCGCTACCCATGCCGCTGATGGTTTTGCGCGTGCAACAGGCAAGCCTGGTGTTGTGTTGGTCACTTCGGGGCCTGGCATAACCAATGCCATTACAGGTATTGCCACCGCCTATATGGATTCGATTCCGATGGTAGTGTTGTCTGGTCAAGTAATGACTCCACTGATTGGCTATGACGCATTTCAAGAAATTGATGCTGTTGGCATTAGTCGACCGTGTGTAAAACATAACTTTTTAGTGCAGGATGTAAACAATATCGCCTCGATCATGAAGCAAGCATTTCATATCGCAACGACCGGTCGTCCAGGCCCAGTATTGGTTGATATCCCCAAAGACATAACCGCTAATATTGCAGAGTTCGTTTATCCAGAAAGCATTGAGATGCGATCTTACTCACCGTTAACTCGGATTGCACAAGCAAACGAAATCAGCACTGCTGTTGATGCCATGTTGACTGCCAAACAACCAATTGTTTATACCGGTGGTGGCGTAATTTTGTCAGACGCCCAACAAGAACTGAGAGACTTTGTTAAGAAAACAGGCTTCCCGTGCACTAATACTCTAATGGGTTTGGGTGCGTACCCGCATGATGATGCTCAATTTGTCGGTATGCTCGGCATGCACGGAACCTATGAAGCCAACATGGCTATGTACGAAGCCGATTTAATTATTGCAATTGGCGCTCGTTTTGATGATCGAATTACAGGCACCTTACCTGACTTTGCGCCCAATGCTAAAATTTTGCATGTGGATATTGATCCATCAGTTATTGATAAAAATATTAAAGCTGATATCGCAATTGTTGCCGACGCTAAAAGCGTCTTGAGCATGTTTAATTCCGAGCTAGCAAGTCGAGATGGTGATATTAATCCTGGTTTGATAGAAGAATGGTGGCAGCAAATTGAAGATTGGCGCGCTAAGGATAGTCTTTGGTATGACTACGATGATTCCGTCATCAAGCCTCAATTTGTGTTGCAAAAATTACACGAAGTTACCGATGGTGATGCCTATGTCACCTCTGACGTAGGGCAACATCAAATGTTTGCCGCGCAGTTTTATGGTTTCTCCGAAAGTCGTCGGTGGATTAATTCTGGCGGTCTAGGAACCATGGGCTTTGGCTTGCCGGCCGCCATGGGTGTTAAATTTGCCCATCGCGATGCAGATGTGGCATGTGTGACCGGCGAAGGCAGTATTCAGATGTGCATACAGGAATTGGCAACCTGTAAACAATATGATCTGCCGGTTAAAGTGATTAACCTAAACAATCGATATTTGGGTATGGTTCGTCAATGGCAAGAGTTTTCATATGAAAAGCGCTATTCAAATTCTTATATGGATTCTTTGCCTGACTTTGTGGCGCTAGCTGAAGCTTATGGTCATGTTGGTATGCTAATCGACAAGCCGTCTGATGTGGAAGGGGCGTTGCGAGAAGCATTCGCCATGAAAGATCGTTTGGTTTTCATGGATTTTATTACCGATCAAGGTGAAAACGTGTACCCAATGATTGAGTCCGGTAAAGGGCATAGCGAAATGCGTTTGCGCCCGGGTCGTTAGACTTATTATTGGCTCTTCGCTATCACACGCTAAAGGCTCTTTGCTGCAACAAGCTAAAGGCTCTTTGCTACAACAAGCTAAAGGCTCTTTGCTACAACAAGCTAAAGGCTCTTTGCTACAACAAGCTAAAGGCTTATGCACATATTAAAAATTACATACAAAAACTAGAGTAGACGTTTTATGCGACACATTATTTCTGTTTTTATAGAAAACCAATCTGGTGCATTGTCTCGCGTTGCAGGATTGTTTTCTGCGCGTGGGTATAACATCGAATCATTAACCGTAGCCCCTACTAATGATGATACTCTCTCTCGCATGACCATAGTCACAGTAGGCGATGATCGTAAAATCGATCAAATTGAAAAGCAGCTAAACAAGCTGGTTGATGTTGTGGCAATGCAGGATATAGTCTTAAGTGACCATTTAGAGCGTGAGGTGGTTTTGGTCAAACTTGCGGTAGATTCTTCTAAAAAGGGCGAGATAGATAAAGTTGTGAAGGCATTTAATGGCACTCTGCATAACTCAGGTGAAAATCTTTATATTGTTGAAATGAGTGGTAGTAGTGAAAAAGTAAATGAGTTAATAGATAGCTTATCAAGTGCGTACATAATTGAAGTAGCGCGATCTGGAGTTACCGGCTTATCATCTGGCGACCAAGCATTAGATGGCGCCTTAAAAATCTAATCGTTGTTGCATAAGAATAATGCGGATATTAGTGGTCATTGATTATCGCTAGATTGTATACTAGCGCGCATGAGTTCAAAGCCACCCAACCTAACTTCGATCGATTCGAAAAAATCCGCTAAGGGCGATTCAATGAAACCCGCTAAGGGCGATTCAATGAAACCCGCTAAGGGCTTCTACGTCCTACCTAATTTGTTTACATCTGCGGGGTTGTTTGCAGGGTTTTATGCGATTATTCAGGCGAGACTAGGTCATTATGAAGCTGCATGCTTGGCAATCTATGTTGCCATGGCCATGGATATTATTGATGGTCGTTTGGCACGCTTGACCAATACGATGAGTGATTTCGGTTCTGAGTATGACAGCTTGTCAGATATGGTGTCTTTTGGTGTGGCACCTGCATTAGTGCTCTACGATTACGCATTGGCTGATCTTGGTAGGGTCGGTAGTTTAGTGGCATTTATTTACCTGGCCTGCGCGGCGTTGCGATTAGCGCGTTTTAATGTCGCTTCGAGCAGTGACAAACGTTATTTCACCGGCATGCCCAGTCCTGGTGCGGCGGCTATTGTGGCATCAGTAGTGTGGGCTTGTATTGACTATGGAATTGAGCCAGAGAGGGTGAATGTGGGCTTATTAATTCTGATGGCATCGCTTGCCTTAGCCATGGTAAGCAATATCAAATACCGTTCATTTAAAGACGTGGATTTTCGCGATAAAATTCCATTCATTGGTTTAATTCTATTAGTGCTAGTGATCGCGATGATTTATCTGGATCCGCCCTTGGCCTTTTTGATGATTGGCGTAATATACATTGTCAGTGGAACTGCCAACTGGGCGATCAAAGCCGTTCGCCGATTTCGATAGGGTGCTAAATAGAGCAAAATGAAAGTCAATCAACTGAGTTAAATGGGTAAAAGAGTTTAGATGAAACTTGAAGGTAGTATTGTCGCTTTAATAACTCCGATGACAGAGTCTGGTGCGATAGATTTTGTTGCTCTGGGGCGTTTGATTGAATATCACATTGAATCGGGCACTCACGGCATTGTATCTGTAGGCACAACTGGAGAGTCTGCGACACTCACTGTAGAAGAACAGTTAGAGGTTATTGAGTACACTATCAAAGCGACTAGCGGGCGTATTCCTGTTATCGCTGGATCTGGAGGTAATTCAACTGCCGAAGCTATTTACTTAACCCAACAAGCTGAAAAACTAGGCGCTGATGCTGCCTTATTAGTGGTCCCATATTATAATAAACCAACTCAAGAAGGCTTATATCAGCATTTCAAAGCAATCGCAGCGGCTGCGCCAATTGCACAAGTTTTATACAATGTACCCGGTCGCACCGCCGCGGATATGAGCAATGCAACCATTCAGCGTTTAATAGAATTTGATAATATTGTTGCATGCAAAGATGCTACCGGTGATCTGATTCGCGGAAGAGAACTGATTGATCTTTGTGGAGACAAAATAGCCATTTTGTCTGGCGATGACGCAACTGCATTGGATCTAATGAAGTTAGGAGGTCGTGGCGATATTTCCGTAACAGCCAATGTTGCTCCTCGATTGATGAGTCAAATGTGTCGTGCGGCTCTCTCAGGTGATTTTGCGACAGCCGAAAAATTAGACCAAAAACTTATGCCCTTACATCGAAATTTGTTTTTGGAGTCTAATCCAATTCCAGTAAAGTATGCAGTGGCTAAGATGGGCTATACTGCTAATGTATTGCGACTGCCGTTGACATCGATTGCAGCGAAATTCGAAGCTGAGGTAGATGCCGCGATACACTCTATCGCTGATGATAATTTAGTATAGGGTTTTCTTGGCAGACGCAGTCGGTTTGATAAATGATAAATTAGTATTTGGTAGAGATAACAAATGATAAGAGTTTCTAAAATTGGAATCGTGATAGTTGCTACTTTGTGTTTGGCTAGTTGTGGGTCATCGGGGAAAAAATCGACAAAAGATGCTAGCGTAAACTATAAGACAGCACGGCAATTGCCACCATTAAAAAAACCACCTAAGACAGCTGCTGAATCAGTGGCGGTAAGTGAAGTGGCGGTAGACGGTGCGCCACAGTCTGGCGACATTGTGGTAGCGGAAAGTGTTAAGACTCCCGCCAGCCAAGTGAGTACAAAAATTACCGAGGTTAAAAAGAACACCGCTCGTTTGACTATGGATAGCGAGTTTGATGTGGCTTGGGAGTATTTGGCCGACAAATTATCGCAATCCTCAATTACCGTATTTTCTCGTAATAAAGCTGCAGGTCGAATCGCCATCGGGTGTTCCGCTTACGACTTACCGCAAAGTGAAGACAGTGATTCTGGCGGTTGGGCTATTTTTAATCGCAGACGCTCGAATGATGAGGAGTATTGTTCCTTGTCAGTTTCTTCTTCTCGTAGCGATACGGTGGTATCAGCACATGATCGAGAGGGTGATGAAATAGGCAAGGCAGGTGCGACCTTGGTTTTTGAAAAATTATTAAATAACTAATAAATTATTGGAGCATTTATGCAACGTGGCGAAAAACTCTACAGTGGCAAAGCTAAGTCGGTATACAAAAGCGATAGAGATGATGCGCTAATATTGCATTTCAGAAATGATACTTCTGCTTTTGATGGGGTCAAGGTAGAACAGCTGGATCGCAAGGGTATGGTCAATAATAAATTTAATGCACATATTATGCGTTATCTAGAAGAACAAGGGGTGGCGACACACTTTCTTGAGCAATTGTCTGACGATGAAACTTTGGTTCGCAAGTTACAGATGTTTCCAATAGAGTGCGTGGTGCGGAATATCGCTGCAGGTTCAATGTGTAAACGTCTAGGTATAGAAGAAGGTGTCGATTTATCCCCGCCAACCTTTGAGTTCTTTTTAAAGAACGATGAGTTGCACGATCCAATGGTTAATGAATATCTTATTGAGTCATTCAACTGGGCCGATGCTGAATCTGTCGCCGAGATGAAAAAACGTACTTTTGCGGTGAACAGTATTCTAAGCAAATTGTTTAGTGACGCCGGCATGATTTTAGTAGATTTTAAATTAGAGTTTGGCGTGCAAGATGGGCAGCTTTATTTGGGTGATGAGTTCACTCCAGATGGTTGTCGCATTTGGGATGCCCAAACGCGAGAAAAGATGGACAAAGACCGATTTAGACGAGATCTTGGTGGTGTGGTCGAAGCCTATGAGCAGGTCGCTCAAAGAATAGGCTTGGATATTTAAACTGTACCAGAAATAAATAATTAGTAACGCCAGATTTGTCTAAGACAATCTGGCGTTACTAATTTTAAGGCATTATTTTATTATCATATTTTAAAAACGAAATCATTATGTTGCGATTGCGTGGTAGCCAAGCCTACTCAAATTTCCGAATTCAAAAATTATTAGCGAGTGTGCAAGCCGAGTATCCAGATATTCGTGCTATTGACACTGAATTTCAGCATTTGGTTAAATTGCGCGATGCAGCCCCCGGTTTAACTGATGAACAAGAGCTAAAATTAACGCGTCTGTTAACCTATGGCCCGAAAATGAATGATGTTGAACATTCAGGGCAGCGTCTTTATGTACTACCGCGCTTTGGTACGATTTCACCTTGGTCAACTAAGGCCACCGACATTGTGCAGCATTGTGGATTGACCGATGTCGTGAGAGTAGAGCGCGGCATCGCGTTTTACTTAAAAGCCGATGTTACTTTGGATGAAACGCAATTGCATTCATTGGCAGATTTAATACACGACCCGATGACTGAATCGGTTGTCACAGAGCTCGATCAAGCCGAGTCTTTGTTTGCTCAAGATTTACCCAAGCCACTGCTTGAAGTGCCGTTGCTGAGTGAGGGTGCCAGTGCTTTACAAGTAGCCAATCAAGAGCTTGGTTTGGCGCTATCTGATGATGAGATTGATTATTTAGTCGAGCAGTATACAGGCCTCGCTAAAAATCCGACTGATGTCGAACTTATGATGTTTGCGCAAGTTAATTCTGAACACTGTCGGCATAAGATTTTTAATGCCGACTGGATTGTTGATGGTCAAGCAAAAGAGCATTCACTGTTTAGAATGATTCGTGAAACGCATATGCAAAATCCATCCGGTACCTTGGTTGCTTATTCCGATAATTCTTCCGTACTAGTAGGTTCACAAGGCGAGCGCTTTTTTGCCGATTCACAAAGCAATGAATACCAAAGCAATGACGAAGCTATTCATATTTTATGTAAGGTAGAAACGCATAATCACCCCACGGCCATCTCCCCATTTCCTGGTGCTGCAACTGGTTCAGGTGGGGAAATTCGCGATGAAGGCGCAACCGGTCGTGGCTCCAAACCTAAAGCAGGTTTGAGTGGTTTTTCGGTCTCTAATCTACGTTTGCCGGATGCGCCAAGACCCTGGGAGGGGGATGAAGATAAACCTTTGCGTATCGCTTCTCCTTTACAAATCATGCTCGAAGGACCGATCGGCGGCGCGTCGTTTAATAATGAATTTGGGCGTCCGAATATTGCCGGTTATTTTCGCACTTACGAGCAAGCGATAGCCAATGAGGCGGATGTTCGAGGCTATCACAAGCCTATTATGTTGGCCGGTGGTTTGGGTAATATTCGCCCGCAACATGTGCAAAAAAACATCATCCCTGATGGCTCTTACATCGTTGTGCTTGGTGGCCCAGCGATGCTAATTGGACTTGGCGGTGGAGCGGCGTCGAGTGTGGCTTCGGGACAAAGTTCTGAACAATTAGATTTTGCCTCAGTGCAGCGTGGTAATCCTGAAATGCAACGCCGAGCGCAAGAAGTGATCGACGCCTGCTGGGCCCAAGGCGATAACAATCCAATTATTTCTATCCATGATATTGGTGCAGGTGGTTTGTGCAACGCCTTGCCAGAGTTAGTCGGTGATGCTGGTAAGGGTGGGCGCTTTGATTTACGTGAAGTGCTCAATGAAGAGCCAGGTATGACTCCAATGCAAATTTGGTGTAACGAAGCGCAAGAGCGTTATACGCTCGCAGTGTCAGCTGAGCGATTAGATGAGTTTAAAGCGATTTGTGCTCGCGAACGTTGTTTGTATTGTGTGGTGGGGCAGGCGACCGACGATGAGGTATTAGTATTAAACGATAGCTATTTTGAGCAAGGTTCAGAACGCCAACAAACGCCCATTGATTTACCCATGGAAACTTTGTTTGGTAAACCACCGAAAATGCTCAGAGATGTGACTAGTATTGACCGTAATGCACCTGAGTTAGACTTTTCCGATGTCGGCGTGAGAGAGGCGCTTAACAGAGTGTTAGCGCTGCCAACTGTGGCCGATAAAACATTTTTAATTTCCATTGGCGATCGCAGTGTCACAGGCATGATTGCGCGCGATCAAATGGTGGGGCCATGGCAAGTGCCAGTGGCTGATGTGGCAGTAACTACCACAGCATATACGGGTATTACTGGTGAAGCCATGGCCGTTGGCGAGCGTACGCCGCTGGCGTCGGTTAATGCTCCCGCCAGTGGCCGCATGGCTATCGGCGAAGCTTTAACCAATATTGCGGCTGCTAATATTCGTAGCCTCTGTGAAGTAAAGTTGTCAGCAAACTGGATGGCGGCGGCTGGACATGAGGGTGATGATGCGGCCCTATACGAAACGGTTAAGGCAGTTGGCATGGAACTTTGCCCTGAGTTAGGAATTGCTATTCCTGTCGGTAAGGATTCAATGTCCATGAAAAGTGTTTGGCAAAATGACGAGGGCACACAATGCAGTGTGACTGCTCCTGTATCTTGTGTGATTAGTGCTTTTGCACCGGTGAGCGATGTTCGCAAAACCTTAGACCCTGTTTTGCAACAGCCATTTGCTGAGTCATCCTTACTACTAATAGACTTATCTGGAGGGCAACAACGTTTAGCCTGTTCTGCGCTAGCGCAGGTTTACAACCAGGTAGGTACCGAAACCCCAGATGTGGATAGCGCAGAACTACTCAAGATTGGTTTTATGACGGTGCAGACGTTAGTCGAACAAAACCTGCTGAGTGCTTATCATGATCGTTCTGACGGTGGATTGATTGTGAGCTTGTTAGAGATGGCCTTTGCAAGTCGTTGTGGCTTTGAAGTTAATTGTCCTGGCGAAGATGTGCTACAGGCTCTTTTTAATGAAGAGCTGGGCATGGTCGTACAGGTGTATGATCAAAACCTCGACCAAGTAAATCAAATTTTTGCCGATGCCGAGTTGAGTGATTATGTGGTAAACCTTGGTAAGCCAGTGGCTGGAGACTTAGTTAATGTTAAAGTTAGCGGCGAGTTGGTCTTAGAGGCATCAAGAATCGAATTGCACAGAGCTTGGTCAGAAACGTCATATCAAATGCAAAGTCTGCGTGATAATCCAGAGTGCGCTCAGCAAGAATACGACCGAATACTAGACAGTGCTGATACTGGTTTGTTCTCTAATTTAAGCTTTGATAGCGAACAAGATATTAGTGCTCCATTTCTTGGTGGACGCAAGCCTAAAGTGGCCATTTTGAGAGAGCAGGGCGTTAACAGCCATATCGAGATGGGTGCGGCTTTTACTCAAGCAGGTTTCTCGGCAATAGATGTAACCATGACCGACGTCATAGATGGGCGTGTTAAGTTTGATGAGTTTAAAGGTTTAATAGCCTGTGGCGGCTTTTCATATGGCGACGTTTTAGGTGCTGGCGAAGGTTGGGCTAAATCGATTTTGTTTAATCAAAAGGTTCGAGATCAGTTTGAAGCTTATTTTGCACGCCAAGATGCCTTTGCCTTGGGTGTTTGTAATGGCTGTCAGATGATGTCGAATCTTAAAGAAATTATTCCAGGTGCCGATCATTGGCCTCATTTTGTGCGCAATGCTTCTGAGCAATATGAAGCTCGTTTTGCACAAGCACATATATCGCTAGAGACTAATTCTGTATTGCTTGAAGGCATGCAGGGCTCTCATTTACCAGTACTTGTTTCACATGGAGAAGGGCGTGCTGAGTATGCCTCAGGATCGGCACAAAGGTCGGCGATTGCACTGTCTTACACTGACTACAATGGTGATATCGCTACTAGCTACCCAGCCAATCCTAATGGCTCCACTGATGGTGTGGCGGGTTTGTGTAATGACGATGGGCGGGTAACAATTATGATGCCGCATCCAGAACGAATTTTCCGTTCAGTAACCAACTCTTGGCGAGACTCATCATGGGGCGAGTATGGGCCTTGGATGCGAGTATTTAGAAATGCCCGCGCATGGGTGGGATAGGCGCAAGTATATTTAACTTAGTTTTTATATAGTTAAGCTGGCAATATAATTATTAATTACTGCTACTAGCTCATCGGTGCTGCTTGGAGAACATGCCTTGCCAGCCAGCACGTGTTGGCCGCGGTCTTTAGAGCTAGTGAACGGGCTAAGCTTAACTGGAGCATTGGTCATTTTTTCAATAAAATCTAATGTGCTCTTTACATCTACTACCGAATCCGCTGGTGAGTAGATCATCATGTGCGGCACTGTTATTTTACTGGCATCAAGTCGTTTTATTTCATCCACCAAATGCAACATTGGAACCAATGCCTCTAGTGGGTAACGCTCTGTCCAAAACTGACTGTGATAGTGGTTTTGTGGCTCAAAGGAACGATAAGGTCCTTTGATCAGTTTTGCCAATTGCAAGCCCCAGTTCCAACGCATAAGGTATGCGCTACGATTTTTAAGGCCAAAATTGGGTGATATCATGACGCTGGCGCGTAGATCATGCGCAAAGTCTTGAGTGGCTAACCATGCCCCAAGAGTGCCGCCGGTTGAATTGCCGATTAGTATCACTTTTTTACCTATTAGTTGCGCGACTTCATAGGCGTGACGAGTGTCATTTTTCCACCCCTCGACGGTACCCTCAGCCATTGCATTGCTACCGCGGCCATGACCTTGTAGTCGAGCGTAATAAATATTCGCACCAAGTTGATCAGCAAGATTTTCGGTGACTGGGCTGATTTCTTGGCGCGAAGCTGAAAAACCATGTAAGTAAATTAAAGCGATATTAGTTTGCCGCTTTTCATTATTGTGCCAGCGAATCAATTTTTCAGAACCGACCACGATGTCATCGAATGTCGACTCACAATTGCTCAAGTAGTTATCTATTGTTGTAAGGCTGAGGTTCATCTAGAGGCTAACGGCTTCTGAGCGCGCGATTGTACTTTGTCGAGTAAACTGCGCTTAGCTCAACAAAAAAGAAAAATGTCTTAAAATGATTCAAAATTTAATCTGAGTTCTAGTTTGGGTTCTAGTAGTGCTATAAGTTCTTTATGGTTATAAATTACAAGACCAAATTTTACTCGATACTATTTCAATTAGAAGTTTTCTTATTTATGATTTTCGATAATTTGTTTTGGTATTACTCAAATTGATTTCATAAAATACTAGATACTTGATTATTAAATCAAATCAATAGCTCTACAGCTATGACTCAGTCTTTGTTAGACTAAATCTATTCGGTAGTAGACTAAGCTGTAGACTAAAGAGGTATTTGTTATGCAAAAAAAGATATTTGTTTTGAAAACGATGTTAGCAGGATTACTATTGACCTTTACTGTTAGTGGGCTATTTAGTAGTTTAGCTCAAGCTCAAAGTGTTAGCGATATTCGCTGGAAGAGCGAAGCGCAAGTGCGCCAAATAGTGGGTGAACCCAATATCATAACCCCAGCAGTGGGTACTCACGCTAGTTATACAATGTGGAAGTACGACGATTTTACCATTGCCTTTGCCAATAATCGGGCATTCCACTTGTTCCATAAAGACAGCTTAAAGAAAATCGTGCTTGACGAAAATCGCTCCCAGTAATGCGGGCGACCCAGTAGTGCAGGCGAAGGGGGAGGTACGCCGTTAGATAAACGCCAGTCGTTTAAAGCAGGATATTTCTAAGGATTTGCGTATAAAGTTTTGATAGTTTTTTTGGTGTATTCAGCGCGACACGTTCATCTATTTTATGAATCGTTGCGTTCACAGGACCTAGTTCAACGACTTGCGCACCTGTGGTGGCAATAAATCGTCCATCGGATGTGCCTCCCGATGTAGATAGCTCAGACTCTAAGCCTAGCTCACTGCTAATCGCTTGTTGGCAAGCTTCGACTAATGTTCCTTGTTCGGTGAGAAACGGTTGACCGGATAATATCCATTTTATTTCATAATCAACATTTAAAGCGTCCAACTCAGTTTTTACTCGGTCTCTTATTTCTTGATCTGTCACTTCGGTTGAGAAACGCAAGTTAAACATAATATCGACGGCGCCAGGGATTACATTAGTTGCCCCAGTACCACCATTAATATTTGAAATCTGTAAACTGGTCGGTGGGAAATGCTGGTTACCCTGATCCCACTCAATATTGCTAAGAACATTTATAATCTCGCCGCAATGATGAATAGGGTTGTCAGCTAGATGAGGGTAAGCAATATGGCCCTGAATTCCTTTGATTCTTAACTCACATCCTAATGAGCCACGCCGACCATTTTTTATGGTGTCGCCCAGAGAGTCTAAAGAGCTGGGTTCTCCAATTAAGCAGTATTCAAATCGCTCACCTCTGGCCTCCAAGCTTTCTATAACTTTAACCGTTCCACAGGTCGCTGGCCCTTCTTCATCAGAGGTGATTAACAACGCTATTGAACCTTCATGCTCTGGGTTTTCAGTGATAAATGTTTCAATACCGGTGATAAATGCAGCCAATGAGGTTTTCATATCAGCGGCACCGCGTCCATATAAAAAGCCATCCCGTTCGCTAGGCTCAAATGGAGGGCTTTGCCATTCTTGTGGATTGCCGGTAGGGACTACATCGGTATGTCCCGCAAAAACCAGGCAAGGCGCGCTTGTTCCTCGTCTTGCCCACAGATTGTGTACTTCACCATGCTGGTCAGAAAAGTTCATGACCTCAACTTCAAACCCCATGGCTTGTAAGCGCTCGCTCATAATACTCTGGCAACCGGCATCATCCGGCGTCACCGATGGGGCAGCGATTAGCTGTTTGGCCAGTGCTAAGGTCGGATCTGAAATTGAATTATTCATAAATAAACTAAAGTTCGATTAGTCCACACGAAGTAATTCATTTAAGCCAGTTTTACTGCGCGTCTTAGCATCTACTTTTTTAACGATAACCGCACAATACAAGCTATGAGTACCGTCTTTGCTCGGTATGGAGCCAGACACAACTACCGACCCTGCAGGAATACGGCCGTAACTAACTTCTCCCGTTTCGCGATCTAAGATCTTAGTGCTTTGACCAATGTACACGCCCATTGAAATTACCGAGCCTTCTTCAACCACAACGCCTTCTACAATTTCGCTGCGCGCACCAATAAAGCAATTATCTTCAATGATAACGGGGCCAGCTTGTATGGGTTCGAGCACGCCACCTATGCCGACGCCACCAGACAAATGAACATTCTTGCCAATTTGTGCACAAGAGCCGACAGTCGCCCAAGTATCTACCATTGCGCCAGAGTCTACATAGGCGCCAATGTTTACATAGCTCGGCATAACGACCACGCTAGGCGCTATATAAGAACCTTTGCGTACTGCCGCAGGAGGAACAACACGAAAGCCTTCCGATTGAAATCGCGCATTGTCATAGTCAGCGAATTTAGATTGAACTTTGTCAAAATAATTGGTCTCAGCACCGGGTATTATTTCGTTATCGCGAATCGCAAATGAGAGCAACACTGCCTTTTTTAACCATTGATTTACAACCCATTGGCCATCTACTTTTTCTGCAACTCTGGCTTTGCCGCTATCCAGTAGCTCAATGGCTGCTTCAACGGCTTGTTTAATTTCGTCGCTGACCGAGCTGGGCGAGAGAGATGCGCGATCGTCAAAAGCTTGGTCTATTGTGTTTTTTAAATCTGAAAATGACTGGTCAGTCATAAAAACTCCATAAGTGTATTTATTAAAGTAAAAATATTGGCAACGAAGTAAGTGCTACCAAATGGTCAATCGATATGTGCGAGATTATCCAACAACTGATTGCAATGTGCTATGCCAAATACGACCTAAAAGCAAAACTCATCAAAAATTATTTTAAGCAACCGACGTTTCAAGCTCAGCCTTTTTCTTTTGCGACTCACTGCGTGTATCTAAAGCTTCACATATTTCTTGTCTAAGTTTCTCCAATTTCACTTCATCGGTTACCGGAGTTTTGTCGTGTTGTCTGACAAAGAAAATATCCTCAGCGCGAGCACCAAAAGTAGCTACTCTAGCGCTTAATAAATACAGATCATTCTCTTGCAGTATGAATGCTACATTGTGCAGTAATCCAAGTTGATCTTGCGCAATTACATCAACCGTCGTGTAGGAAGGGTTATTAAAAGAAAAAGTAACCTGCGGCTGAATAGGGAAGTGTTTTAAGGCTCGAGATGAGCTACGTCTTGAAATTAACTGGGCCGGTTGTTTTTGTAGTATTGAAGCGCGCAACTGTTTTTCTAGATCGCGGAGTGTGCGGTCTTCATTAGAGGATTGTGATTCAGGCATTATTGCGCTAAATGAATATAGCGCGAAACCGTTTTTACTCGATTGTAAACGCGCTTCAATAATATTCAGGTCTAGCTTGTCTAAAGATGCGGTCACCTGGGTTAATAGCTTGCGCGTTTCAGGCGCAAAGATAAAAATCATAATGCCTTCTAGTCGTTCGCTATAGCGAATAGACACCACTGGAATGCCGATCGCAGAAGCTTGCAGCATACTGCCAGCATGCCAAGCTATATAATAGGGCTCATTGCGGATAAAATAGTCTTTAGGTAACGTTCCCCAAAATTGCATGACTTCTTCGTGATTATAGTTTTTCTCTCCGAGCTGTTCGTTAAGTAACGCAAGCGCTGCCTGTTGATCATCAGCGACATGTTCTTCCGCATTAATCGGTTCGGCCAAGCCTTGGCGCAATGCTTTTAGCGTTGCGTGATACAACTCTAATAATAGTTGACCCTTCCATGCATTCCAGACTTTTGGACTGGTGCCGCGAATATCTGCTAAGGTTAATAAATATAGATTATCAAGGTGTTCTTTGTCGCCGACAATATCAGCAAATTCTTTGATCACATCAGGGTCTGTAATATCACGGCGTTGTGAAAAATGCGACATTATCAGGTGGTGAAGAACTAACCATCCAACCAGTTGCGCGTCATATTCAGTCAATTGATGGTCGACACAAAACTCATACGCATCTATCGCTCCCAGTTCTGAATGATCGCCACCTCGACCTTTGGCGATGTCATGAAATAGGGCACCTAAAAATAGTCTTTCCGGTTTGTAAAGTTCCTCAAATATTTCCGATGCCATTGGAAACTCATCAGGATACTTACGCAGACGCGTTAGATTCTCGATTACCATCAAAGTATGACCATCGACAGTGTAAACATGAAATAGATCATGTTGCATCTGGCCCACGATAGCGCCAAAGGTTGGAATATACGCACCCAATACACCATACAAATTCATTCGTGCTAAGGCATTGGTTAATGCAATACCTTCATGTTTAAACATTTCCAGAAACAACGCTTTAGTCTCTCGGTTGTTGCGGAATTGGTGATTGATTTGTTCGAGATTTGCGCGAATTGCTCGAATCGTGTCTGGATGAATACCCGTAATTTTATGTTCTTGCATTAGCGCAAACAGTTTCAATATTTGCTCTGGCTGTTTTTTGAATAAATCAGCCTCACGTATCTCAATTAGTTTGTTTTTTAAAACAAAATGATCATCTAAGTTGCGACCCATGCTTAATGAAGCGAGTCGTCCACTGTTACTGACTCGGTAGTGTTCAAGTAGCACTTCGTTTAAGTATCTAATGTGCTGCACATTGCGATAGTAGCGTTTCATTAGCTGTTCAACCGCGAGGTGAGTACTGCTGTCTTGGTAACCGAATTCCTCAGCTAGTTGTCGTTGCGAATCAAACATTAGTCGGTCTTCATGTCTGCTGCTAATTAAGTGCAAACCCGAACGAATTTTCCATAGAATATTACGTGCGCGAATCAGCAACCGGTACTCACTCTCATCAATAAGCTCCATCTTGCGCATTTCTTTAAACGACTTAACAGCATAGCGACGGTTGTAGACCCATAAAATCATCTGTAGATCGCGCAAGCCTCCAGGGCTTTCTTTTATATTTGGTTCCAATGAGTATGTGTAACCCTTGTACTGATTGTGTCGCAAGCGTTGTTCTTCAAACTTACTATTGAAAAAGCGATCAGGGCTCCAGACACGACCATTACGCAGTTTGTCATTCAACGAGACGAATAGCTCTTGGTCGCCACTCAAATGCCTAGCTTCGAGTAAGTTGGTCATGATAGTGATGTCGCCACGAGCTTCTTTCAAACAATCTTTGCTCGAACGAACACTGTGTCCAACCTCTAAGCCTATGTCCCACAAAAAACGCAAAAATGGCTCTAATGTAGCTTTGATCTCGTCATACAAGTTGTCTTTAAGAAGAATCAGTAAATCAACGTCGGAGAAGGGGTGCAGTTCAGCGCGCCCGTAACCTCCAACCGCTAATAGCTCAACGGAGATATCGTGTTCTTTATCTGTATCTGTGGTGTAATGTTGCCATGCGATCACTACCAATTGATCAATCATCCAAGTATATTTTTCAACTAACTCTTGTGCTGAAACTCCTTGGTTTTGAGAGCTGCGCAAGAGCTCCAACGCATTTTTAATGGTTTGCTTAAAGGGAGCAAGCGGAAGGTCCTTATCTTCGCTTAGGTGTTTTTCAATTTCTGATTTGAAAACACCAACATTGAGAAGTTTGCTTTTGGCTAAGCGCATGGCGTAAGACTTACGACAGTACGGCGTTAGTCGACGTAGTCAAAATTTCGTGTCCAGTTGGGGTTACTAAAATAGTATGTTCCCATTGCGCCGAGAGGGAATGGTCTCTAGTAACCACAGTCCACTCATCTGAGAGTAGTCGTGTTTCTCTTTTGCCCGCATTGATCATTGGTTCGATTGTGAAAGTCATTCCTTCTTTTAACTCCATGCCAGTGCCGGGCCGGCCATAGTGCAAAACTTGCGGTTCTTCATGGAAGATCTTGCCGATCCCGTGGCCACAATACTCTCGTACCACCGAAAAGTTATTCTTTTCAGCATGCTGCTGAATAGCATGGCCGATATCACCCAACTGGACACCGGGTGCAACCATATTGATCCCTATAAACATTGATTCACGCGCGATGTCACACAGCCGATTTGCCATAATGCTGGGTTTGCCAACGTAGTACATGCGACTGTTGTCGCCGTGATAACCATCTTTGATTACGGTCACGTCAATATTAATAATGTCGCCTTTCTTTAGACGTTTTTCACTTGGGATACCATGACAAATCACGTGATTGACCGACGTGCAGATAGATTTTGGAAAGCCTCGATAGTTCAATGGTGCTGGGATGGCGTCTTGCTCATTGACAATATAATCGTGACAAATCTTATCTAATTCATCTGTAGTAATACCGGCCACTACATGCGCTTCGATCATGTCGAGTACTTCACTTGCGAGCCTGCCCGCAACGCGCATTTTCTCTATTTCTTGCTCGGTTTTTATGGTGACGGTCATTTTAAAGATGTAATTGAGGGTTTGCTTATCAGGGGACAGTTTGATTGTAACAAATATCTGTCTATAAGCAGCTATTTAAGTGCAGAACAGCAATTAAATTGCCAATAGCTCGGGTGCTGGTGTTGACACTGCTAGACATTGTTCCAAGCTATATTGGCTTAAACACAGATTGTCGTCTAGAAAAAGGTCTAAAACTGGCTTCAAACAATGCAGTTACGAGGTGCTGACTAGTGACGATAATTCGATTATTTATGAATAAATCTTGTTGCACTAATCCTGCTGTGGTATAAACGCGCCTCAACATAAATCATCCGATTATCATTACGGTTGGCTGGGTGCTTTTTATTGATGTAAGGCTTTGATTGTATTGAGCTACTTAAAAATCTGAATGTTCAGGTTTGTGACTCCTCAACAAAGCTCTGCTGGTACTTTTCGACGGGAGTTTTTAGTTTCTTTTGAATAGTACGAGATCATTAATTTAAGGTTAGTCAATTGGATTTTTGGATTTGTCTAAACCCGTACAATTAGGAGTACAACATGTCAGACGTTACTATGCGCCAGATGCTTGAAGCAGGCGTACACTTTGGTCATCAAACACGCTATTGGTCACCTAAAATGCGCCCGTTTATCTTCGGTGAGCGCAACAAAATTCATATCATTAATCTCGAGCAAACGCTCCCTATGTTCAACGATGCAATGAACTACATTGGTAGCATTGTGGGCAATGGTGGTACGGTAATGATGGTTGGAACGAAACGTTCAGCGACCAAATTGGTCAAAGAGGCAGCTGAACGTGCGGGCACACCGTATGTTAACCATCGTTGGTTAGGTGGTATGTTAACTAACTATAAGACGGTCAAGAATTCGATCAAACGGTTGAAAGAACTTGATACGCAGTTAGTTGAAGGTACTGGTGCGCATCTAAATAAAAAAGAATCTTTAACACTAGACCGCGAACGCATAAAACTAGAACGCAGTCTAGGCGGAATCAAGAATATGCAAGGTCTACCGGACGCTTTGTTCGTGGTAGACGTTAAGTCAGAGTACATTGCTGTTTCAGAAGCCAATAAGCTCGGTATTCCAGTTATCGCGGTGGTTGATACTAACTGTCAACCAGATGGGATTGATTATGTGATTCCAGGCAACGATGACGCTATTCGAGCTATTCGACTCTACACAGAGCAGGTTGCTAATACGATTATCGCGGCTCGAGAAGCTGCACAAATCAAACCTGCTGTCCCTGCAGGTGATGCAGATGAATATGTAGAAGTGGATCAAACTGAATCGCCAGTAGCGGTAGCGCCGGTCGCAGCACCTGCTCCTAAAGCTGAACCTAAGGAAGCTGAGCCTGCTAAGAAAGCTGAACCCAAGAAAGCTGAACCTAAAAAAGCCGAGGCTCCTAAGAAAGCTGAACCTAAAAAAGCTGAGGCTCCCAAGAAAAAAGCCAAGCCTAAAGCTGCACCTAAAGCTAAGAAAACCGCTGATGCAGATAAGCTAACTGACATTAACGGTATTGGCCCAGTAATTGAAGGCAAGTTACATGGTATGGGTATTAACACTTTCCAACAGATCGCTGATTTTACACCCGAAGACGTTGAGCGCATCGATGGTGAGTTGAATTTTAAAGGCCGAATCGATCGTGAAGAGTGGATTGCACAAGCCAAAGAAAAAGTATCTTAGGGTGCTTTTACAACAAGTATTTTGATTATAAGAAAGATAGATAGGTGACGATATGGCAATTACTGCCGCATTAGTTAAAGAACTGCGCGAGCGCACTGGCGCAGGCATGATGGAATGTAAAAAAATCCTTACTGAAACAGACGGCGATATCGAGTTAGCCATCGAAGAACTGCGTAAACGCGGGGCTGCACAAGCTGACAAAAAGGCTGGTCGTATAGCTGCAGAAGGCACCATTGTTACTCTGGTAGAGGGCAATACAGGTGTTGCAGTTGAAGTGAATAGTGAAACTGATTTTTCCGCCAAAGATGAGTTTTTCGTGGCTTTTTCTAATCAAGTGGCTGCTGCGGTAATGGCACACAAGCCTGCTGATTTAGATGCTCTCGCAAGTAGTTCTATCGACGGTAGCCAAACGGTAGAAGATGCACGTCAGGCCCTGATCCAAAAAATTGGTGAAAATATTGGCGTACGTCGATTTGAGATTGTCGAGGCGGGTGATGGCGAAACAGTGGGTGCCTATCAGCACGGCAATAAAATATCCGTACTCGTGCGTATATCAGGTGGCAGTCAAGATTTAGCTAAGGATATCGCAATGCATATAGCTGCGAGTAAGCCTGTATGTGTGTCAGTCGAGCAAGTACCTGCAGACCTATTGGCAAAAGAGCGCGAGATTTACATGGCGCAAGCGGCAGAAAGCGGTAAGCCTGCTGAAATCATGGAAAAAATGGTCGACGGTCGAATTCGTAAGTATTTGAATGAAGTGACATTAAAAGGCCAAGCTTTTGTTAAAGACCCAGATCAAACAGTTGAAAAGTTGCTAAAATCAGCGAATGCCGAGGTACAAGAATTTGTGCGTTACGAAGTGGGTGAAGGTATCGAGAAGAAAGAAGATGATTTCGTTGCTGAAGTAATGGAGCAGGCGGGTAAGTAAGCTTCAATTTGTTTCCAAACTTCAAACAACCGAAAGAACACTTAATTAATAGAGGAAAGAACGTCTATGCCAGACAAGAAGCCAGCTGAACCTTCAACATCTTTTAGACGTATATTACTTAAACTTAGCGGTGAAGCCCTAGCAGGCACCGCCGGTGATCAAAAATTTGGCATTGATGCCAAAACCTTGAATGACGTTTGCAAAGAAATTGCTGGTGTTGTCGAGTCGGGTGTGCAGGTGGCGGTAGTGATTGGCGGTGGTAATTTTTTCCGCGGCATTAGCGCATCTGAATCTGGTATCGAACGGGCAACTGCTGATTATATCGGTATGTTAGCGACCGTGATGAATGCGCTGGCAGTGCAACAAGGGCTGAAGCAGATCAATGTGGAAGCTAGGGTGCAGTCAGCTATTCCTATTTCACCTGTTTCTGAGCCCTACGTGCGTTTGCGCGCATTAAAGCATTTAAATGTCGGGCGAGTAGTTATTTTTGCCGCAGGTACTGGTAATCCATACTTTACGACCGACACTGCCGCGAGTCTGCGCGCCGCTGAAATCAACGCCGATATTTTAGTTAAGGCGACTAAAGTTGATGGTGTGTATGATTCTGACCCTGTGACTAATCCCAATGCTGTCAAATACGATCGTGTTAGCTATGATGAGGTTTTACAGAAGCGTTTAGGAGTCATGGATGCTACCGCAATCGCATTGTGTCGCGACAATAATATGGATTTACGTGTTTTGTCGATTTCAGACGAAGGTGCGCTGACAAAGATGGCACTAGGCGATGAAATTGGTACACTGATTAGTAGTGACGATTAAGTCCTTAGCCACATTAAGCACTAACAGATGGTAAGCGGTAAAAGATTGGCAGATTACTGGTATTATTTAAACGTTTTATTGGAAGAACGATTGTAGCGAGTAAATCATGATTGATGAAATTTTAAAAGATGCCGAACAACGTATGCTCAAGAGTATTGAATCGATGCGTGGCGAGATGGCTAAAATCAGAACCGGTCGTGCCAGCCCCACCCTTATTAATCATCTCAGTGTTGATTACTACGGTACTGCTACGCCGATCGCACAAGTAGCAAATATTTCTGTGCAAGATGCTCGGACCTTGGCCGTGCAACCTTGGGAGAAGGCTATGGTGCCGGTGGTTGAACGCGCTATTTTAGAAGCGAATCTAGGCCTCAACCCTATGACCGCAGGAGATCTTATTCGTATTCCATTGCCACCACTCACCGAAGAACGCCGCAAAGAAATGGTTAAAATTGCAGCGAGTGAAGGCGAGAATGGCAAAATTGCGGTACGCAATATTCGGCGCGAAGCTAATTCTGATTTTAAATCTCTGCTTAAAGAAAAAGAAATCTCAGAAGACCAAGATAAGCAAGCGCATGACAGTATTCAGACACTCACCGACAAGTACGTTGCGCAAATCGACGAAGTTGTTAAAGAAAAAGAAGCTGAGATACTCACTGTCTAGTTTTAGTTGCTTATTGCACCTAAAAACTAGCCCGTAAAATCACTTATGTGGAATTTTTTTAAACGAAAAAAAAACAAGCGACCCGTTGTTATTTCGCCCAAGCCCGAGCATGTGGCGGTAATTATGGATGGCAATGGCCGATGGGCAAATGCGCATGGCCTATCTCGTGTGGCTGGTCATAAGCGTGGTGTTGATGCTGTAAAAAGTTTGATTAAAAGTTGCATCGAACACGAAATTCCTTATTTATCAATATTTGCGTTTAGTAGTGAAAATTGGAATCGGCCGGCGTCGGAAGTTAATGCACTAATGGATTTGCTTGGTAACGCATTAGAAACTCAAACCAAGAAGCTAAATGAAAACGGAGTTCGTTTACGTTTGATCGGTGATTTAACTAAATTGAATCAATCCTTGCAAAAGCTCGCCAATGAGGCGCAGGCCAAGACATCCAATAATACCAAGTTAGTATTGAATGTTGCGGTGAATTACGGCGGTCGTTGGGACGTCACTCAAGCTTGCCAAAAATTAGCCCAGCAAGTAGCAAACGGACAGATAACGCCTGATCAGATCACCGAGGAAACGGTTCATAGACATATTTCTACTGGTGATATGCCAGATCCAGATCTATTTATTCGTACCAGTGGTGAGTACCGAATTAGTAACTTTTTGCTATGGCAGTCGGCTTATTCAGAGTTCTATTTTACCGACATACTTTGGCCAGATTTTGATGCAGATGCATTCACAGATGCACTGCTTAAATTCACCCGCCGTGATCGCAGGTATGGAAATGCCTTAGATCAATTGCCTGAAGCAGCCACTGAACTAAAATCAGCCGAAAGCGTCGATTTATCTCACGACTTAGAAGCACCGCCAGTAAAAAAACATGCTTAAGCAAAGGGTTGCAACGGCTTTATTTTTGCTTGTATTAGTCTTATTTGCCTTGTTTTCTGAGTCCTCGCTTTATTGGCGAATATTGATCTCAATTATGATTTTAATTGGCTTTTGGGAGTGGTTAAGAATGTCTGGTATTGAGAGTCGAGCAAGTCAGCTTATTAGCTATGCTTTGTTCGCGATTTGTTTCTATTTAGTACAAGCCGGATTTGTTTCCTTAACGGTATTAGTCCCAGTGGCGTGTATCTTGTGGCTAGCGATTATCTGGTTTACCGTGAGCAATCATTTAGACTTTTTACACCAGCCAATTAGTAAAGTATTACTGGGTATGGCGGTGCTAGTTAGCAGTGGATGGTTTGTTATCGAATTAAAAAATATTGAGTTCGGCGTGTATTGGATACTCTGTTTTATGTTCTGCATATGGGCGGCCGATGTGGGTGCATACTTTACTGGTAAAAGATTTGGAAAAACTAAACTTTCACCAACCGTGAGTCCAGGCAAAACTTGGGAAGGCTTAATCGGTGGTTTGATTTTGGTAGCATTGATTTTTGTGCCCCTAATATTTATCTACATAGATTCTGACGCGGCTCTTTTAGTTCTTATAACGGTGCTTTTTACGGCTGGGATATCCGTGTTTGGCGATCTATTTGAGAGCAAAATAAAACGCTTTGCTGGTTTCAAAGACAGCAGTCAGATATTGCCGGGACATGGTGGTGTGTTGGATCGAATCGACAGCTTGTTGGCAGGCGCGCCATTTTTTGTAATGGGGCTTATTTATTTAGGTTACATGTAATCGTTGGATTAATTTTAGCTTATATCATGCATACACTTAGTATTTTAGGATCCACCGGGTCAGTTGGGCAAAGCACTTTAGACGTGGTGGCTAGGCATCCCGATCAATATAAGATTGTCGCCTTGAGTGCCAATAATAACGTAGAAAAAATGCTGGCTCAGTGCGAGCAATTTCATCCTAAATTGGCGGTAATGGCGGATTTCGAGTGTGCTGAAAAGTTACAAAAAAAGCTTAAGACAACTGCGGCATCTGGCACTCAAGTACTAGCAGGCAGCGATGCCATTAATCAAATTGCTGCAGACCCAGATTGTGAATCTTTAATGTCCGCTATAGTTGGCGCAGCCGGTTTGTTACCCACCTTAGAAGCGGTCAAGGCGGGTAAGCGGGTATTAATTGCTAATAAAGAACCGTTGGTAATGACCGGCGATTTATTTATGCGCGAGGCGCATAAATTTGGTGCAACAATCTTACCGATTGATAGTGAACACAATGCTATCTTTCAATGTTTACCAGATGATCAATCTAAATCTGATGTGCGTAAAATTCATCTTACCGCGTCAGGCGGACCGTTTCGCGGAAGAGTTTGGCAAGAGCTTGCAGATATAACTCCTAAGCAAGCCTGTGCTCACCCAAACTGGTCAATGGGGCAGAAGATATCGGTTGATTCGGCAACCATGATGAATAAAGGTTTAGAACTGATTGAGGCGTCTGCTCTTTTTGGTTTGCCGGCTGATCGAGTAGATATTGTGGTGCATCCGCAAAGCATTATTCATTCAATGGTGGAATACTGCGATGGTTCATTCCTAGCACAGCTCGGTTCGCCTGATATGCGAATACCTATCGCGCATGCTCTAAGTTGGCCTAAGCGTATTGAATCAGGCGCTAAAACTTTAGATATTACGGAGATAGCGCAACTGGATTTTCACAAGCCAGATATGCCAAATTTGCCTTGTTTGGCCTTGGCTAGACAAGCTGCCGAACAAGCCGGTGCGGCGCCTGCGATACTTAATGCTGCGAATGAAATAGCGGTGGACGCGTTTTTGAATAAGCGCATTCGCTTTACACATATATCAACTGTGATAGAAACGACTCTAGAGCAGATGGATAATAGTGAAATAAGCAGTATCGACAGTGTATTACAGATTGACAATGAAGCACGCGAGCTTGCAACTGCAAAGTTAGACTCTCTGAAAATATAAAGGTTTTCTGGGTTGCAAGCGTATAAACTGTCTAGTTTATAAAAATAGATTGGACTAGTGTCAGCATAGGGCTAATAGATGAGTTTTCTATACAGTGTAGTTGGGTTTTTAATTGCTATCGGCGTGTTGGTGGCAGTGCACGAGTTTGGCCATTTCTGGGTAGCACGCAAACTTGGTGTCAAAGTTTTGCGATACTCAGTCGGTTTTGGAAAACCAATCTGGAAAAAAATTCACGGAGAAGATCAAATCGAATATGTAATTGGCGCTATTCCTTTGGGTGGTTACGTGAAAATGTTAGGCGAAGGGGCTGGCGGTGAATCGGTTAAACCCGAAGAAGCACATCGTGCTTTTGATAATCAACCTATATGGAAACGTAGTTTAATCGTAGCGGCGGGTCCAGGTATTAATTTTTTGTTTGCCATCCTACTATTTATGCTTCTAGGAATGGTAACTGAGCCGCGTGTTATTCCCACCTTTGGTGATTTAAGCGAATCATCGATATTGGCCGAGGCTGGCGTACTTGCGGGCGATGATTTAATTGCCGTAGATGGTCGACCTGCAGAGTACTTATTACAACATGACTTATATATTTTTAATCAGGTTCTTAAAGGTCAAGATGTTGATTTAGAGATTGCCCGGCGCGGTAGCTCGCGTACCATAACGGTACAAACCTCCGAAATACCAATTTATAATATTAATCCAAGTAGTCTCATGTATCGCCTAGGATTTGTCAGGGTTCGACCACCCTCTACTACCGAGTTGGCCTATGTCGAAAGCGATACACCAGCCGCGCAAGCTGGCTTATTGGCAGGAGATAAAGTTTTATCCATTGATGGCCAGAAAACCCAAACTTGGCAAGATCTAGTCGCCATTGTTGGGCCAGCCGCAAACCGTAAATTAGATATTGTGGTTGACCGTCAAGGTTTGAAGGTCGCGATACAGGCCACGCCAGCAGGGGTTCAGGTCAATGATCAGGAAATAGGCCGTTTAGGAGTTGCTCGAGTAGTGACGCCGATGCGAGAAGACCAGCTTGTTTCTATCAGCCGCTCGCCACTTGAAGCTTTACACTATGGTATTGAAAAAACTTGGTTAATGTCATCTTTAACGATCAGAATGTTATGGAAAATGGTGACCTTGCAGGTTTCTCATAAGAATGTGAATGGCCCTATAACCATTGCAGATGTGGCAGGACAAGCTATCCAAATTAGCTGGCAGACTTACCTACAAGTATTGGCTGTTATTAGTATCAGTTTGGGGGTTATGAATTTACTGCCAATTCCAATGTTAGATGGCGGGCATCTATTAATGTATGTTGTGGAAGTGATTGCAGGCCAATCTGTCGCAGAAAAAGCGTTTGCGGTGGGTCAGCGGCTTGGTGTGCTGCTGCTGATTTGTTTGATGAGTCTTGCATTTTATAATGATATTTTTAGATTATTGAATTAAACTTGCATGCACATAGCCCTGTGATGCTCAAGCTGCTTTATTTTCAATTGTCTAGTAATTTAGGATTGATCCAAAGGGCAATCTAGGAGTTGAGCTGAGGGTATATTTAAGGGTTGATCTAGACCGTATCGTAGTTTTTTGATTAGTGTTTGCCGACTAATAACAACAAACTAATAGTAATAAACAACTAAAGCTAAAACGAAAACAGAGTAAAGTTTATAGCTGTGGACATATTGGCGCGATTCGGCCTAACTTACTGTTGAGTATTTTATGATTAAGAAAATTATAGTTTCATTTTTGTTAATAACCTTTACCTGTTTGTCTCCATTACAGGCTGTGTTGGCTCAAGAAGCGTTTACAGTCTCGGATATCCGAGTAAAAGGCTTGCAACGGATTTCTGCGGGTGCAGTATTTAATTTGCTGCCAGTTAAAGTCGGTGATCAATTTGATCCAATTGCCTCCTCAGATTTAATACGAGAGTTATACAAAACTGGTTTTTTTAAAGACATCGAAATAAATACTGATGGTACTGCGATTGTTCTTAATGTGGTTGAATATCCATCCATTGCGGCCATTGAATTTGCTGGTAACAAACTCATCAAAGAAGAAGCACTGCGTGAAGCGCTATCTGACAATGACTTTGTTGAGGGGCGCGTTTTTCAACCTAACGTGCTTGATTCGATTAAACAAGAGCTTAATCGCCAGTATTTGAATCAGGGAAAATACAACGCCCAAGTTGGTACCGAAGTTATCGATTTACCGCGAAATCGTGTGCGCGTAAAGATTCATGTTAAAGAGGGTCCAACCGCTAAGATCCGTAAAATTAATATCGTTGGAAATAAGTTTTTCACTGATAAAATGCTGCTTGACGAATTTAAGTCTAAAGACCACGTGGCTTTTTGGAAGTTCTGGGGTTCGGCAGATCAGTACTCGCGTGAAAAAGTGTCCGGCGATTTGGAAACCCTGCGTAGTTTTTATCAAAACCAGGGATTCCTCGACTTTGAAATCATCTCTAACCAAGTCAGTATTTCGCCAGAAAAAGACGGTATATTTTTAACCGTTAATGTCGAAGAAGGTGAGCGCTACTCAGTATCCAATTTTGTGCTTAATGGCCGCTTGGTAGTTCCTGAAGAAGAGCTTCTCCCTTATGTATATATCGCTCCAGGACGTACTTATTCGCGTGCTGCAGTGGATGCAACAGTAGAAGTTATCGGTGATCGTCTTGCCGAGGAAGGCTATTCTTACGCTGAGATTGTGCCTGTGCCCGATGTTGATAAAGAGGCCAAAACTGTCGCGTTTTCTATCAATGTTAAACCCGGCCGCCGAGTGTATGTAAGACGCATCGATGTAGCCGGTAATAAACTAACCAATGATACGGTGATTAGGCGCGAGATGCGTCAAATTGAGGGTTCGGCATTTTCGCCCAGCCGAGTGAATCGTTCTAAAGTTCGTTTGCAGCGTTTGAGCTACTTTGATGAAGTAGAGATCGAAACAATTCCTGTTGCGGGTCGAGATGATCAGGTTGACCTAGAGGTCAAAGTTAAAGAACGGCCTACTGGCAGCTTTTTGTTTGGTTTAGGTTTTTCTGGTGACGACGGTGCGTTGATTCAAGCCAGCATATCGCAAGCAAACCTATTTGGTACTGGTAACCAGCTGAATTTGTCAGTTCAGCGCTCTGATTTTGTTGAGTCAATTAGCGCGCAATATACCAATCCGTATCACACCAAAAGTGGTATCAGTCGAACCATCAGCATCAGCAGTCGAAACATTGACGCCGCTGCGGCGAACACGTCTGAATTTGTTACTGAAACTATTTCTGCCAATGTTAGTTATTTGTTCCCAATAAATGAAAATAATTCCTTATCGTTTGGCGGTGGCATCGAACAAATTGATTTGCGGACTACCATCTTTTCAGTGCCTGAAGTGGTTGAGTTTATTGATGAAAATCCGAGTAATGATCTGTTTACCTTTACCACTGCCTTTGCACACGATACACGTGACAGCTTGCTGTACCCGACCTCAGGTAAAAGTCTAAGGGTTTCTCTTGAGGCCACCACCCCTGGTAGTGACTTAGAATACTTTCGGTTAAATCTGGACGGTACCTATTACTACCCAATTACGCGCAAAGCTGCTTTTAAATTAGGTTTGGGTTTAGGCTTTGGCGATGGCTATGGCGATACTGAAGAGCTACCGTTTTTCAAAAACTATTTTGCTGGAGGTACTTCATCGGTTCGTGGTTTTGAAGCGCGCTCTCTTGGGCCGCGAGATTCCAGTGAGTTCCCAGACCCATTTGGTGGTAGCAAGCGCGTCCTACTTAATGCTTCGTTATTGTTGCCTGTCGGTGGTGGAGCCTTGGATAAGCGTTTGAGTCTATTTATTGACGGCGGTCAGATATTTGCAGACGAGGATGATTTCGATTTCTCTGAGATTCGTTTCTCAGCAGGTGTCGGTTTTAACTGGATTTCACCAGTTGGCCCACTGTCTATTAGTTATGCTGTTCCGTTGAACGATGAAGAGGGAGACGAAGTTGAAGAATTCCAATTTACTGTAGGGCGTTTATTGCAGTAACAACGATTCATTATGGCATTAACAATGCTGTATAATTGTCTGACAACTATAATAAAAATATTGCGGTTATTTCGTCATAAACTTTGTGTTTATGGGCTTAGATAATTAAACTAAGCGGTGACTGAAAGAAGATAGAATAATTTGATTAAGACTTTTGGGTGGATCAATGTTAGCGTCCCGCAAAAGTCTTTAATTTTATGTAAATTAGTACAATTTAGGATATTGATAATGTTAAAACGTAGCGTATTTCTTTTGACCATAATTTCTGTGATGTCTCAAGCCTCGTTTGTTCAAGCACAAGAACAAGGGCTTAAAATAGGAGTTTATGATAATCGTCAAATTTTAGATCGTTTGCCGATCGTGCAAAAAGAATTCGAAAAACTGAATGCAGAGTTTGAGCCAAAGCAAAAAGAGATCTCTGATTTGCAAAATTCTCTGCTCAAGCTAAAAGAAGATATCGAAAAGAATGCGGCAATTTTAGAAACCTCTGATTTGCAAAACAAGCAATTAGAGTATCAAAGCAAGCGTCGTGAATTACAGTTGTTAGTTGAAGATACCGAGCGAGTGTTCAACGTGCGACGTAATGAAGTAGCTCGTGGCATTCAGGGCAATGTTGATAAAGAAGTTTTAGAACTTGCTAAAGAAGAATCCTACGACCTTATTCTTCGTAGCGGCGTATTGTATGCTGGTCCAGCAGTTGATATCACGGCAAAAGTATTAAAGCGACTATCTGCTCAGTAAGCCTTAATGTCAGTCGTGTTGTACGACTGATTGAATTTTAGCTAGGAGCTTATTGTGCCTTTTTTGGACATACACCAAATAAAGAATTATCTTCCGCATAGATATCCGTTTCTTTTGGTCGACCGTGTATTGGAAGCCACCAAGGAAAAAAATTTGGTGGCGATTAAGAACGTCACCTATAACGAGCCGTTTTTCGAAGGACATTTTCCTAATCGGCCAGTGATGCCAGGTGTGCTGATTGTAGAGGCACTTGCGCAAGCCTCCGCCATATTGGCCAGTGTTGGTCGCGACGATATTGATATAACAAATCGTGTTTATTATTTAACCGGCGTTGATAATGCCCGTTTTAAACGTCCGGTTGAACCGGGTGATCAGCTGGTGTTTGAAGTTGAGGTGGCACGCAAAATCCGAAATGTGTGGAAATGTACAGGTATTGCCACAGTCGACGGTGAAGTTGCCGCTAAGGCCGATTTAATGTTTACCTTTAAAGACCTGTAGTAAAATGGTCGATAAGAAATTTTGACAATCTATCAAGACTCTCTTGTGTCCATTAGTCTGTCAGCTTTGAATTCTGGTGACCTTAAAATTTGGAGTCTGATGTGAGTGTTGATATACACCCCACGGCAGTAATTGAACCCGGTGCCGAGCTTGGTACTGATGTCAAAGTGGGCGCCTATTCAGTTATTGGCCCGAATGTGAAGATAGGTGATGGAACACAACTTTTTTCGCAAGTCTCTATTGATGGCCACACCACCATTGGTCAGAACAATCAATTTTTTCCATTCACCGCCATCGGCGGAGAGCCGCAATCTGTCTCCTATAAGGGAGAGCCTACCGAAGTGCTGATAGGTGACAATAATATATTTCGAGAAAATATTACTGTGAATCGCGGCACCATGGATGATAACGGCATTACCAGAATCGGCAGCAACAACTTGTTTATGGCCTATGTGCATATCGCGCATGATTGTCAATTGGGCTCCGATTTACTGTTTTCCAATAACGCCAGTCTAGCTGGACATGTGCATGTAGGTGACTACGTGGTGCTAGCTGGCTATACCTTAATCCATCAGTTTGTAACTATAGGTCAACACAGCTTTTGTGGTGTCAATACTTACTGTTTACAAGACGTACCACCGTTTATGTTGGTAGCCGGTAATAAAGCGATTACTCACGGGATCAATGTTCGTGGCTTACGCCGACGCGGATTCACCAAGGAAGATACGCTAGATCTGAAACGTGCATATAAATTGATTTATCGTTCCGGTCATACCGTACAACGGGCTCTCGAAGAACTTAAACAGCATGACTGGCAATCAGAACATGTTGCCACTCTAGCAAACTTTATTTCCAATTCTAAGCGTGGCGTGGTTCGCTAAGCACGCGCTATGAAAGTCGGTATTGTTGCAGGCGAAAAATCTGGCGATTATCTAGGCAGCGAGCTAATAAAAACCATAAAAGAACGTTATCCTGACGCGGAATTTGTCGGTCTGTGTGGACCACAAATGCAACAAAATGGCGCCGTTACTCTGGCCGAAATGGACAAAATTAGCATTATGGGATTTGAAGGCTTGTTGTCTAGCCTGCGCGAAATTCTACAAATTCGTAAAACTATTCGCCAGCATATGTTGGCATGGAAACCCGATGTGTTTATAGGCATTGATGTGCCAGATTTCAATTTGGGTTTAGAGCGCAAATTGAAACAAGCGGGCATTCCTACCGTCCATTATGTCAGCCCTACGGTGTGGGCATGGCGTGGCGGGCGTATTAAAAAGATACGCAAAGCCATTAATTTGATGTTAACGCTATTTCCATTTGAAGAAACCTATTACATCAAAAACAATACCCCAGTAAAATTTGTTGGTCATCCTATGGCCAACAAAGTAGCTAATTGGGTGCCTGATAAAGTGCTCAAGGAGCAGTGTATACCTGAAGGGCAAAAGTTAGTTGCAGTATTGCCGGGCAGCCGTATGGGAGAGGTATCCAAGCTTGCGCCAATCATGCTTGAAACAATTAGGGAATTAACTCAAAAGTACCCAGATTTAAGTTTCGCAATACCGGCTGCTAACGATAAAATATTTCGTTATTTAGTGGATGAACTTAAGGTTGAGCAATATCCGGTAAAAATTATTCAAGGCGGCTCGCAAGACTTGCTAGCTTTATGCGATATGGCTTTGTTAGCGTCGGGTACCGCCGCACTAGAAGCCGCCTTGTTTGCTAAACCTATGGTGGTCATGTACAAGGTTGGCAAGCTCAATGAATTTATAGGTAAACGTACTTTGGTGGTAGAGCATGTGTCCATGCCAAATCATTTGATCAAGCCACCGATTGTGGTTGAGCTGTTGCAAGAAGCGGCCAGTGTAGAGAATGCCGTTGCCGAGATGTCTAGACTAATCGATGAGCCAGAGTACTATCAAATCATGCAAACTGCACTTGCCGATATCACTCCTCAGTTAAGCTTGCCCTCCAGCGAATTAGCAGTTGACGCTATTGAAGCGCTGTTGCTTAAGCAAACTAATACACAAGTTAATCAATGAAGATTGCTGGTGTTGATGAGGTTGGCCGAGGGCCACTGGCAGGCCCGGTTACAACTGCAGCGGTCATTTTACCCGAGCAATACGACTTGCCCGGACTAAACGATTCAAAAAAGCTAACGGCTAAGCGCCGTGAGATATTAGCAGTGGCGATTAAAGAGCAAGCCTTATGTTGGGCTTTGGGCGAGGCTAGTATTGAAGAGATTGATCAATTAAACATCTTGCATGCGACCATGCTGGCAATGCAGCGCTCGGTAGTTGCTTTAGATATAACACCCGATCGGGTTTTGGTCGATGGTAATCGGAGTCCCGACTTCGGTATTCCAGCACAAGCCATTGTTGGTGGCGACGGTATTGAGCCGTGTATATCGGCCGCCTCTATTATCGCTAAAGTGACTCGCGATCAACTTATGCAAGATTTTGCTGTTGAATATCCTCACTACGGTTTTGAAAAAAACAGTGGGTATCCCACCAAGCAACATCGTGAAGCATTGCTAGAGTTTGGCATAACACCTATTCATCGGCGCAGTTTTGCACCCGTAAAGGCATTGCTTTGAAAAGTGCAGGCTCAATTTGCTGCATCGGGTTTCAGTAAGTCGATTTTTGCTATTTTGATTTAAGCGATCAGTTTATAATTTGCCCATGTCTGCGTCTTTCGTTCATCTGCATTTACATTCTGAGTATTCACTCGTAAATGGCATGGTTCGTCTGCCCGATTTGATTGACCAGACGCTGCAAAACCAAATGCCCACAGTAGCGCTTACTGATATTAATAATTTGTACGGAGCAGTAAAGTTTTTCAATAAATGTATGGCGCAAGGAATTAAGCCGATAATTGGAACTGAGGTTTATATAGAAAACACAGATAAAGTGAACCAACCTTATAATTTGGTATTGCTGGTGCAAAATGAGAAAGGTTATGTAAATTTATCTGAGTTAATTTCCAAAGCATTTCGCGAAGGTCAGCAATATGGCAAACCTATTTTTGAGAAAGATTGGCTGCAAGGTAAAACAGACGGGCTAATATGTCTTTCTGGTGGTTTGCGCGGGGACCTTAGTGCTGCTTTGCTGGCTAATCGAGAAAACTTAGCTGAAAAAATACTGTCCGATTATCAAGCCTTGTTTGAAAATCGATTTTACATAGAGGTGTCGCGAGTAGGGCAAAACTATGAAGAAGAGTATATTGCCAGCGCCGCTAAACTAGCAGCCAAGCATCAAGTACCGTTAGTCGCGACCAATGACGTGTATTTTATGCAGCAACAGGAGTTTGATGCGCATGAAGTACGAGTATGTATCAATGAAGGCCGTGTTTTAACCGATACACGCCGAGTTAAGCATCACACTCCTGAGCAATATTTTAAGAGTGCTGAGCAAATGGTTGAGTTGTTTGCAGACTTACCGAGTGCGATTGAGAACACTACGCGCATAGCGCAACGCTGTAATTTTGTACTGCGCATGGGCGAATACTTTTTGCCTGACTTTCCTGTTCCAGACGGCGAAACTATTGAGTCGCACTTACGCAAAGAATCGTTTGACGGTTTAGAAGAAGTATTGCTGCGTCGATATCCCGACGGGCCCACTGCCGAGGTGCGCCGAGAATATGAAGAGCGCATGGAGTTTGAGCTGGGCATTATTTTACAAATGGGCTTCCCAGGCTATTTCCTAATTGTTGCTGATTTTATTAAATGGGCTAAACAGAACGACGTTCCGGTTGGTCCTGGTCGTGGTTCGGGTGCTGGATCGATTGTGGCCTATGCCTTAAAAATCACCGATCTTGACCCCATTGAACATGTCTTACTATTCGAGCGTTTCCTAAACCCTGAGCGGGTATCAATGCCTGACTTTGATGTGGACTTTTGTATTGAAGGGCGCGAGCGAGTGATTGATTATGTAGCGCAAAAGTATGGCCGCGATAAGGTATCGCAAATTATTACTTATGGAACCATGGCCGCCAAAGGTGTAGTACGCGATGTGGGTCGCGTTATGGGCATGTCTTACGGTCATGTTGACGGCGTGGCCAAGCTCATACCGTTTGAGCTGAATATGACGCTTACTAAAGCCTTAGACCAAGAAGAAGAACTGAATGATCGCTATAAAAACGAAGAAGAGATAACCGCCTTAATTGATATGGCCTTAAGTTTGGAGGGTTTGGCGCGTAATGTTGGCAAACATGCGGGCGGGGTAGTGATTTCGCCGACTGATCTAACCGATTTTACTCCGCTGTATTGTGAACATGGTAGCGAGCAAATCGTATCTCAATACGATAAAGATGATTTAGAGACCATTGGTTTGGTGAAGTTTGATTTTCTCGGCTTAAAAACGCTCACCATTATTGATTGGGCGGTAAAATCCATCAATAAGATCAAGCTGGCCAACAAGGAAGAACCGATAGACATTACTAAGTTGCCGCTGGACGATGCACCGACATACAAGATGCTAAAGGCTGGCACCACTACGGCTATTTTTCAACTGGAATCATCTGGCATGAAGGAGTTAATAAAGAATCTTCAGCCCGACCAATTCGATGACATTGTGGCCTTAGTGGCGCTGTACCGACCCGGCCCGCTAGGTGCGGGAATGGAAAAGGTTTATTGCGATCGTAAGCATGGCAAAGAGGCAACTAGCTATGCACATCCCTTGTTGGAGCCGATTTTAGACAACACCTATGGGGTGATATTGTATCAAGAGCAAGTGATGGAAATCGCTCGAGAAATGGGCGGCTATTCACTCGGTGGTGCAGATATATTACGTCGTGCAATGGGCAAGAAAAAGGTCGAGGAAATGACCAAGCAAAGAGCCATCTTTGAAGCGGGTGCGGCGCAACGAGATGTGCCAGCCGATATCGCCAAAGATGTGTTTGGTTTAATGGAGTACTTTGCCGAATACGGTTTTAACAAGAGCCACTCAGCGGCGTACGCCTTGGTGGCGTATCAAACCGCCTGGCTGAAGCGGCACTATCCATCGCAGTTTATGGCAGCGTGTATGTCAGCTGATATGGAAAATACGGATAAAGTAGTGATTTTATTGAACGAAGCCGCCGAAATGGGCTTAACCGTTCAGCATCCCGATATTAACTTGTGTGAACATGGCTTCCGCGCCAAAGACGGCACCACCATTGTCTACGGTTTGGGCGCCATTAAGGGTATCGGTAAGCCAGTTATCGAGAGCATTATCGAAGCTAGGGATCGTGGTGGGCCGTTTAAAGATCTATATGACCTGTGTGCCCGGGTAGATATTAAAAAGGTCTCTAGGCGAGCTCTAGAGGCCTTAGTAAGGGCAGGAGCACTCGATGAACTTGGGGTGCACCGCGCCAGTCTGATTGCCAGCATTGATTTAGCGCTTGATGCGGCCAATCAAAAGCATAAAAGTGCGGCCGCAGGTCAGAATGATATGTTTGGTATCGCTGCTCCTATAGAAGCCGTACAAACCTATCAAAATGTCGATCCGTGGAAAGAAGAAGACCTGCTCGCCGCTGAAAAAGAAACTCTAGGTCTGTATTTGAGTGGCCACCCAATTGATATGGTGATTGATGAACTTGATCAATTTACCTCGTGTCGCTTAGTTAATCTAGATGTCGGGCAGGGCAAAGGCAAAAAACCGGTGACCTTGGCCGGCTTAGTGGTTGGTGTGCGTGTTATGACCATGAAGTCGGGTTCACGTATGGCCTTTTTACAACTCGATGATAAAACAGCTCGCGTCGAGGTTGGCGTGTTTGGTGAACTCTACGATCAACGTCGTGACGTCATTCATAAAGACAAGGTGTTAGTGGTTAAAGGTAAGGCCAGCCACAACCATTTTTCCGGCGATTTACGTTTGTCGGCCGACGAATTATTTGATCTTGAGCAAGCGCGCACCCAGTTGGCGCGGCATATGCAGATTCAATTAACGGCCGATAAAATCGATCAGCAATCCGTGCATGATCTGAAACGCATATTATCGCCATCGGACGAAGGCCTGTGCAGTGTTGGTTTTGATTATTGCTCAGCCAGTGGCACCTGTCAGCTAGACATCGCTAATGATTGGCGAGTAATTCCAAATAAGTTGATGCTCGATCAGCTTGAATCAATTGTCGGACAATCAAATATCCGAGTGATTTATTAGCACCAAACATTTGAAATTGAGCAACAACCCTACAAAGACTTTGCTTAACAAAAGTGTCATAACTTATTGGTGCTTCAATGTTTTATTTTTTTATGATATGCTTATCGACCGACTTTAATAGGGTATTTGTTAGGGTAAGAGTCGAGAAGAAAAATTTACTAATAAAAACTAAAAAACCGTACTAGAGAGAAAGTTCCTCCCTGAACACCCGTTTCGACTTAGTACGTAAGTGGGAATTGATATGATTTACTCTGCCGAGACCTTCGCGGAGCTGCTATTTGGAGATTTAGCGCTCAGCCGGAAAGGCAATTATTATGTGGCTTACAGCGGTGGCGTGGACTCCACAGTGCTGCTGCACCTGATGCAACAGTTGAGTTTGCACGAAGATACCGATATTTCTGTGACGGCCTTACACGTCGATCACGGTTTACAAGCACAGTCAGGTGCGTGGTCTGAGCATTGTGAAAGGGTTTGTGAGGCGCTGGATGTGCCTTTAATCAAGACCAAATTAAGTTTAGAATCAAGTTCGGAATTAGAAGCAAGAAATAAACGATATCAATGGTTTAAAGAACAAATTAAACCTAAATCCACACTAATGACTGGCCATCATCAACAAGATCGTGCCGAAACGTTTTTGTTTAATTTAATGCGTGGCACCGGCAGTGCTGGCCTATCCAGCTTGCGCGCTAAAAGTGCCTTTCACGGTTCGGATTTAGTGCGTCCCCTAGTATATGTTACTCAAACTGAGATCAATGAGTATGCACAATCACATAAATTAGACTGGATAGAAGACCCCAGTAACAACACGCTAGCCTATTCGCGTAATCAGATTCGTCACCAGCTATTGCCCGTATTAGAACAATGCCGACCAGATGCTATTCAAAATATTGCACGCGCAGCGAATAATCTTGAGCAAGAAAATGGTTTACTGCGCGAGGTTGCTATCAGTGATTTAGTTGACGTACGAGAGCACCCGAAGCACCCGTTAGATGACTCACACGCGCTTTGTTTTGACGATATTCAACGTTTGTCTGTGGCTCGACAAACCAATTTGGTTCGATTTTGGCTATATAGCCTTGGTTTACACATCCCCAGTAAGAGTCTTATGCAGCGCTTATTGCTGGCATTCGCTAATCCACCTGCGAGCACAACAGTATTGCAAGAAAGCGGCACGCAGTTCCGTTTTTACAAAGGTTTTATGTACGTTATGCCTTCACAACAAGAGGCGCAAGTTAACCCGGTGATCGATTGGGAGAACCTTAATCAGCCCATCGACTTGTATCAGCAGAAAATTCGTGTGGATGCTACCCATAAATTACGCGAGCTGCTCAGCAGTCAGAGTCAAAACAGTGTTCGAGTAGCCGCCAGGAATCAAGTAATGAACCCGAAAGCCTTACAGGGTCATTCCCTTAACATGAAAAAATGGCTACAAGATATTGGTATTCCACCATGGCGCAGGCAAGCGCTGCCATTGCTAACGCTGCCCAAAGTGAACAGCGACGTGGTATTAGGGCCGGTCGATCAACAGTTGCAAAGTGATTGGGTACTGCTGGAATGTCCAATCAATTAAGCAGAATATAGTCCATCCAGACATAAGCTAAAGGAATAGTTAAATAAATTTCTACATTACTGGCGGAAAGCGATTGTCCAAAATCACGTGCTCCAGTATCATGTAGAACCTTCTGATGCACGACGCGTTATTCTTTTTTTAGGCCCTCACTGGCTTACGTTTTTCTAAAGAGACCCGTGCTATTTGAAATAGCAGTTAATAATCCAATAACGTTTAATTTCAGCCTCAGAAGAAGGCGTCGTTCAATGACAAAATATGTATTCATTACTGGCGGGGTTGTGTCCTCATTGGGCAAAGGTATTGCAGCCGCTTCGCTGGCTACGCTATTAGAATCCAGAGGGCTAAAAGTTACTCTGATGAAACTTGACCCTTATATTAATGTTGACCCTGGCACCATGAGCCCGTTTCAACATGGTGAAGTTTTTGTCACCGAAGACGGCGCTGAAACCGATTTAGATCTTGGGCACTATGAGCGTTTCATCCGCACCACCTTATCGCAACGCAATAATTTCACCACTGGGCGCATATACGAGCGTGTTTTAAAGAAAGAGCGGCGTGGTGACTATTTGGGTGGTACCGTGCAAGTGATTCCGCATATCACCAATGAGATGAAAATCGCTATTGAGGCAGGTGCGGGCGACGTTGACGTAGCGCTGGTGGAAATAGGTGGCACAGTGGGTGATATCGAATCGCTGCCCTTTTTGGAAGCGATTCGTCAAATGCGTATTGAAAAGGGCTTTGAAAATGTGCTGTTTATGCATCTAACTTTAGTGCCGTATATTGCGGTGGCTGGTGAAATCAAAACCAAGCCGACCCAGCACTCGGTAAAAGAACTACGTAGCATTGGTATTCAACCCGATATTCTACTGTGCCGTGTCAGTGAGCGCTTGCCGGACAACGCCAAAGACAAAATAGCTCTATTTACTAATGTCTCGAAAGAAGCGGTTATATCAGGGGTTGATGTCGACAATATTTATCAAATTCCATTACTCTACCGCGACCAAAAAGTAGACGAGTTAGTGGTAAAGCATCTGCGTATCGATTGCCCACCCGCTGATCTGTCAGAATGGGAAAATGTAGTGCATCGTAAGGCTAACCCCGAAGGCGAAGTGTCTATTGCTTTAGTGGGCAAATATATTGGTCTTACCGAATCGTACAAGTCATTGTCTGAGTCGCTAATTCACGCAGGCATCCACACGCTGACTAAGATAAATATCAATTACATCAATGCCGAGCAAATAGAGAATGAGGGCATCGAGTGTTTACATGACAATGATGCTATTTTGGTAGCAGGTGGTTTTGGTGATCGTGGTATCGAAGGAAAAATACGAGCCGCTCAATATGCGCGTGAGAGTAAAATACCATACTTAGGTATTTGCCTAGGTATGCAGGTAGCGGTGATTGATTTTGCACGCAATATTGCTGATATGGCAAATGCAAATAGTACCGAATTTGATGCCCAAACACCGTATCCTGTGATTGCCTTAATCACAGAATGGACCGACGAAGACGGGCAGTTGCAACAGCGCGACGAGAATTCAGATTTGGGCGGTACCATGCGCTTAGGTGGTCAGACTTGTCATTTAGCCGATGGTACTAAGTCTCGTGATATATACGCGGCCGACAAAATTGTTGAACGGCATCGGCACCGCTATGAATTCAATAACAGCCTGCGTACACAATTAGTAGATGCTGGTCTAATCATTGGCGGTAAATCCGACGACGATCTGGTTGAAATTATCGAGCTATCAGACCATCCTTGGTTTGTAGGCGTACAGTTTCACCCTGAATTCACGTCCAGCCCACGCGACGGACATCCATTGTTTACCGCTTTTATAAATGCGGCCTGTGCGCAAAGAGATAAAACTTAAAATGAAAATCGCAGATTTTGAAGTTGGTTTAGGTCACCCCTTTTTTCTTATCGCTGGGCCCTGCGTTATTGAGTCTCGCGAGCATGCATTAGAAACCGCCAAAATGGTGCGCGATATCACGGGTGAGTTGGGTGTTAATACTCTTTATAAATCTTCTTTTGATAAAGCCAACCGCACCTCTGGCACCTCGTTTCGCGGCCCAGGTATCGAAGAGGGTTTAGAGATTCTCCAAGAAGTACGTGAAACCACAGGCTTGCCAGTGCTGACAGATGTGCATACGCCGCAACAAGTAACTCTAGCAGCTAAGTTTGTCGATATGGTTCAGACGCCCGCATTTTTGTGTCGCCAGACCGACCTGATCGAAGCGGTAGGGGCATGCGGCATACCGGCCAATATAAAAAAAGGTCAATTCTTATCGCCGCCTGAAATGATTAATGTCACCAAAAAGGCAGAAGCCGCAGGCGGCAAAGACCGTATCACCGTGTGCGAGCGCGGTGCGTCTTTTGGATACAACAACCTAGTGGTTGATATGCGTGGCCTCGCGCAAATGCGAGAGACTGGCTGCCCGGTAGTATTTGATGCCACACATTCAGTTCAATTACCGGGTGGGCAAGGTGATCGCTCCGGTGGGCAACGTGAGTTTGTACCTGTGCTAGCGCGTGCCGCCGTTGCAGCAGGGGTATCGGGTTTGTTTATGGAAACTCATCCAGACCCTGCAAATGCCAAAAGTGATGGGCCAAATGCCTGGCCAACGCAAAAATTGAAATCGCTATTGAGCGTATTAAAGCAAATTGACCAAGCCACTAAAGAGGGTGGTTTTGACGACTCTGGTTTCTAACAGATTCTGGTTTCTAACAGATTTGGGTTTCTAAACGCTTTGGATTTTTAACGACTTTTTATAGAATTATTTTTAAACAGATTTTTAACGGATTTAAATCAATAAATACAAATTATGTCTACCATCAAAACTATTCTCGCGCGTGAAATTTTAGACTCACGTGGCAATCCAACTATTGAAGCCGATGTTACGCTAAGCGACGGTTCGTTTGGCCGGGCTGTTGCGCCATCGGGTGCATCGACCGGCACCTTAGAAGCCTTAGAATTGCGCGATGGCGACAAATCTCGTTATCTGGGTAAAGGGGTACAAGCCGCGGTTAAAAATGTGGTTACGATTATCGCCGATGCTTTGCAGGGCAAAGAAGCCACAGATCAGCGTGCAATTGACGAATTGATGATTAAGTTAGACGGCACTGATAACAAGTCTAAATTGGGTGCCAATGCGATTCTTGCGGTGTCTTTAGCCGTTTCAAAAGCGGCTGCTGCCAGCAAGAATATTCCTTTGTATGAGCACTTTGCTAATTTGTTTGGTAACACCAGCTATACAATGCCAGTACCGCAAATGAACATCATTAACGGTGGTGAACATGCCGATAACTCCATTGATTTTCAGGAGTTCATGATAGTGCCAACAGGCTTAGCAAGTTTTTCAGAAGCACTGCGAGCCGGCGCCGAGGTATTTCATTCTTTGAAAAAAGTTCTGCACGACATGAATCTAAGCACAGCAGTGGGTGATGAAGGTGGTTTTGCACCAAATCTAGAGAGTAACGAAGCCGCTGTAGGCATAATTATCGAGGCCATTGAAAAAGCCGGTTATGAGGCTGGCAAAGACATCATGATTGGTTTGGATGTGGCCAGTACTGAGTTTTACTCTGATGGTAAATATCACCTAAGCGCAGAAGGCAAATCGCTAACCTCAACTGAGTTTGTAGAATATCTTGAAGCGTGGGTACGTAAATACCCAATCATCACCATTGAAGATGGCATGGCTGAAGACGATTGGGATGGCTGGGCGGCGCATACTAAAAGCGTTGGCAGTGATATTCAGCTCACCGGTGATGACTTGTTTGTAACCAATACGCGAATCCTTAAAAAAGGCATAGACCAAGGTGTGGCTAATTCAATTTTAATTAAGTTCAACCAAATTGGTTCCTTAACGGAAACCATGGATGCCATCAAAATGGCACATGCTGCAGGTTACAAAGCGACTATTTCACATCGTTCCGGCGAGACCGAAGACACCACGATTGCCGATCTTGCAGTTGCTACCGCAGCGGGGCAGATAAAAACAGGCTCTTTGTGTCGCTCTGATCGCGTAGCCAAGTACAACCAACTGTTGCGTATTGAACAAGAACTTGGGGCCGATGCGGTTTATCCGGGTATTAAATCGTTCTCTTAGCGTTGTAATCGCAAGTCTATAACCGCTGCTCGTGGTTTATTGGCCATATCGCATAGCATTCGCTACTTCTTTAAGGTAGTCTGCGCCGCGTGTTAACGCGAAAAAAAATAATATGGACTTTGCCGATTTAGGTCTGTCTAAACCCTTGCTCGATGCTATCGAGTTGCAAGGTTACGACAGTCCATCACCGATTCAGGAAAAAGCCATTCCTGAAGTTATTCAAGGTAAAGATGTAATGGCTGCTGCGCAAACCGGTACTGGTAAAACAGCCGGTTTTACTTTGCCGGTATTGCATCGCTTAAGTATTACACCGAAACCCAAAGGTGCGGGCAACCAAGCGCGGTGCTTGGTACTAACTCCCACACGTGAATTAGCAGCGCAAGTCGCCGCAAGTGTTGAAACTTACGGGCAGAATCTAAAGATTAAATCTACCGTGGTATTTGGCGGGGTAAAAATAAACCCACAAATGCAGCGATTACGTGGCGGGGTCGATATTTTAATCGCCACGCCAGGTCGCTTGCTTGATCTGCATAGTCAAAATGCAATTCAGTTCGACAAACTGGAAGTATTGATTCTAGACGAAGCCGATCGCATGTTGGATATGGGCTTTATTCACGATATTCGGCGCATCATCAAATTGCTGCCAAAAAAACGCCAAACCTTATTGTTCTCAGCCACGTTTTCAGATGAAATTCGGCAGTTAGCCAAGGGCATAGTGTACAAACCGGTCGAAGTGTCTGTTAGCCCACCAAACAGTACTGTAGATACGGTAAGCCAAAAGCTAATTGCGGTTGAGAAATCAGATAAGTCGCAAATACTGACTCGCTTGATTAAAGACAATGACTGGTTTCAAGTATTGGTATTCTCGCGCACCAAGCATGGCGCTAATCGACTTGCCAAACAACTAACAGCGCGCGGTGTTGAAGCTTCCGCTATTCATGGCAATAAAAGCCAAGGCGCCAGAACGAGAGCCTTGGCTGAATTTAAGGACAATAAAGTTCGAGTGCTAGTAGCAACCGACATTGCCGCGCGTGGTATTGATATTGACCAACTGCCGCATGTGGTTAACTTTGACCTACCGCAGGTAGCCGAAGACTATGTGCATAGAATTGGTAGAACAGGGCGGGCAGGCGCCAGTGGTGAAGCTATCTCCTTAGTCAGTCATGACGAATTCAAACAGCTTTGTGATATTGAACGCCTTATTAAAAAGACTATTCCACGTGAAATGCTGGATAGTTATGAGCCACAAAATCAGTTGCCAGAATCCAGGGGTGATTTTCGTGACCGCAAAAAGAAGAAGCCCAAAAAGTCTAAGAAACGCAGTGGTAATAGCAAGAGTAAGAGCAATAACAGTAGCAATAGCAAAAGTAACCGTAATGGATCAGGGCGTAATCCGTCACAGCCAAGAAATAAAACGCGATCAGGCAATAAGAAAACTGCCAAAAAAGGATCGAAGCAAAAAAATGCTAACGGTGAAGCTAACAAAACAGGCAATCACAAAAACAAAGCTAATTTTAAAAAACGTCGCAAGCCCAACGGGCCTAAAAAGAACACCAACAACAATAAAGGGATGGTTGGGTGACGAGCAACTTGTTCAAATAGCAGTACCCAATGAGGTAAAACTAGCAGCGTGAGCGTCAAACAAGATTGCTAATATTTATTTTCAGTCTGATTAAAAAGCATCGCTTAGTTGTTTATCTGGTATCTTAGGTATAGCGGCATTCAAATGTCTTGTGTGAATGTTGTTGAAATTGCTGATATATAGGAGTAAACCAGATGTCGAATTTACCAATAAACCTGCTCGATAAGTTTTCGAAATTCTCAGAGCATTGGTCGCCAAAGGTCGTCGCTGAAATGAACGACTATCAATTCAAACTAGCGAAAATTAAAGGTGATTTTGTCTGGCATGATCACAAGGATACAGACGAAGTGTTTATGGTCGTAGAAGGTTCAATGCGTATCGATTTCAGGGACGGAAAAGTAGAACTCAAGCAAGGAGAATTGTTTGTTGTACCTAAAGGCGTTGAACATAAACCGTTTGCAGAAAACGAATGCAAAATAATGCTGATTGAACCGCGTGGGGTAATCAACACAGGTGATGAGGGTGGCGATCGTACCGCTGAAGGGAATGTTTGGGTATAAATCAGCAAATGAGATCGCTTAGCTAACATAAATTAACATGCCGATATCAAAACAAGACAAGGAATTTGCTGCCTATTTGGTTGATCTTATGCAATCCGTAGGTCCGGTGCGGGCTAAAAGTATGTTTGGCGGGCATGGCTTGTTTCTCAATGATCTGATGTTTGGACTAGTGGCCGATAAAGTACTTTATCTTAAGGTTGATGCTAATAGCGAAAAAGATTTTATTGAAATGGGGCTTGAAGCGTTCACCTACTACAAAAAAGATAAAGAGTTTAAGATGTCTTACTATCAATGCCCAGAAGAAGCCTTGGAAGATTCTGATGAAATGAACATCTGGGCAAATAAAGGCTATGCAGCCGCAATACGAGCAGCGGCTAAAAAGACAAAGAAGTAAATGCTAGCAGGGTGTGTTAAGTATTGTTTGGTGTATGGTGGAGCACATTCCTCATCTACTAGAATTTCGTGAATAGGTCCTATTTAGTTTGATTATTTATTTAAAACGCATTGGTTTTATCGGTTTATTTCTAGTTGTCTTAGCCGCTTCTTCGCATGGATACACCAAACAAAATATCGACATGCTTGCACTGAGCAAAAATATTTTAATTGGCACAGAAGAACAACGACAAGCTGCAGTAGAAACTCTAATCGCACGAGATAATACTGACATGGTTCCGTCGCTAGTATTGTTGATGCGAATAGGTGGAGAACACGTTGCCACGCAACGCGCATTGCGCGCATTAACCAATGAGCGATTGACTACATGGCGAGACGCCATGAACTATCAGCAGTTGCATCCTGAGATTGTGCCGCATGCCAGTTATTACGATTTAAAGCGCTGGTATTGGCAGGGCATAGACGCGAACTTTTTAGATTTCTTTAAAGATACTCACAATCGTGATTCGATGCGTATTCGCTTTGAAGAAATTGTTTGGGGCGGAGCCTTAGTCGACAGTATTCCTGCGCTAGACAATCCAACCCTGATAGCAGCCCAGCAAGCAGATTACCTGCTTGATACCGATCTTGTGTTTGGTGTACAAATCAATGGTGATGTACGTGCCTACCCGCTGCGCATTATGGGCTGGCATGAGATGGTCAATGACGTGATAGGCGGTGAAGCCTTATCATTGGCTTATTGCACGCTTTGCGGAACAGGTATTCTTTTTGAAACACAGCTAGATGGGCGCAAAGAACCGTTCGTGTTTGGTTCTTCAGGGTTGCTGTATCGGTCCAATAAACTCATGTTTGACCGACAAACCAAGAGCCTCTGGAATCAATTTACCGGTGAACCCGTTGTTGGACTACTCGCGCATTCAGGTATTGCACTTAAAATTCGGCCGATGGTAATTACCACTTGGGGTGATTGGCTGGCTGACAATCCCAACACTAAGGTTTTGTCTTTAGAAACCGGGTTTATTAAAAACTATGATTCAGGTGTTACCTATAAAGAATATTTTGCTTCGCCAGAACTTATGTTTCCTGCGGTCACTGATCAATCTCGCCTACGACAAAAAGACTATGTGTTTGGTGTTCGTGTCGTAAGAGGGGCAAAAGCATGGCCACTGAACGCGTTTGTTAAAGAGCCTGTGATCAATGACAAAGTGGGCGCTACCAATGTGGTTTTGATCGGTGATAGCAGCAAGCGATCAGTGCGTGCTTATGAGCGAGGTGAATTTGTTTTCTCTGCCAGCAAACTGGGTTTAACTGGAAGTAAGCTAGGCATAAAAGGTAGCAATCAAGACTGGCAGATTAGCGAAGCTGCCCTAATCGGGCCTAATCAAGAAAAGTTGCCTCGCTTACCAGGCCATATCGCTTACTGGTTCGCCTGGGATGGTTACTTAGGCTCTAAGAGTGAGTTATATCAAGCATCTGAGTGATTCTTGAACACTTTATATTTCGATGATTCTTCTACAGAGGGCATAATTTATTTGTAAATATAACGCCAAGAAAACGGGGGCTGGTACAGCGTCCGAGCGAAGCGGCAGTGTTTTGCCTTGTTATGCATCAGTTAATTGCGACTCTGTTTTTCCTTTAAATCTTATGGTCAATGGCTTGTAAAAAGAATAAAGCCAGAGACCAAAACTACCGAAGACCCACAAAAAGCAACTAAAGAATAGGCTAAAAAAAGGCCACATCAAAATCGCAGTAAAGAGACCATTGATTCCTGTCACGGGCTTCCCATTCCAGCTAACGGTATGAGCGCCATAAATAGCAGCTATTCCGCAGAGCAGAAAGAAGAAAAAAAAGCCAAAAAATATTGAAGTGATTAGTAACTTAAAATAGGAGCCTTTCGAAATTTTGTCCGCTGTGACGATTATAGTTTATCCTCGATATTAGTATGCATAACGTTATATGTGGCATAGCGTTTAAGACCTATGCCGCTTTTTTAGAACAACGTATTTTAGGGCGGAACTATTTCAGAAAAATGTGTTTAGAAAAATATTGCAATAGCCCCCAAAGCGATCATTGCCATAAACGCCGTGGTTAATACGAGGGTGATTAATGGTTCGCGGCCAACCGAAGCAACATCTTTTAAATTTGTTTTCAATCCTATGGCTACCAGCGATACAATTAGGAAAAACCGTGAGCAGTCTATACCAAATTCAACAACATAGTTCGGTAAGAAGCCCGTGCTATTAACGCAAGCGATAATCATATAGGCGATCAGAAAAGGTGGGAAATAACCCCATACGTTTCTTAATGTAGTGCTCGATTCGTTGCTTGTAACAATTGATTCGCTAGCTTGAGTATTATGTGTACGCACGCCATAAAGAAGCCCAATAAATAGTACTACGGGTAAAAGACCAGAGACACGTATTAACTTTACAAAGGTTGCGGTATCGCCAGCATCTTCAGAAACAGAGTATCCAGCACCAACTACCTGAGCAACATCATGAATTGACGCACCAATAAAAACACCGGCTTGCATATCTGTATGACTTAGTAGCTCAGAGATAATAGGGTAGAGAATCATCGCCAGTGTACTCATGGCGGTCACTCCGGCAATGGTTAGAGCTAACTCTCGTTCCGTGGTCTTGCTTTTGGGAAGTGAAGAAGATATTGCGACCGCTGCCGACACCCCGCAAATGGCTACTGACCCACCTATCAATACACCAAATTGTGAGGACAATCCCAGCCAGCGAGCCAGTAGAGAGCCAGCTAAAATTGTTAATATCAAGCAAGATAATACAATAGCAGGCACCATCCACCCTATATCTGAGATCATACCTAAATCTACTCTAAACCCTAATAAGGCGACGCCTGTAAGCAGCAAGGGGCGAGCACACCAATTAACGCCAGATTGTATTGCTTCAGAATCATACAAGGGCCGTAATGCAAGCCCAATTAACACCGCAAATAACATCACGGGTGCCGAATATCGCAGCGAAATAGCCATGGCAGCAATGCCCAATAATATGCTTAGAAAAATGCCAGAATAATGTGTAATGAACCAGTCACGCATGGTTATTAGAAGAGCGCTCAATTTGCAGATCTATTTAGTTGAAGTAAATCAGTTTTCAAAAGGAGTTTGAAATGTCTAGACCATTAAGATTGGAATAGGCGGGTGCTTTAGAAATATTGGCGTTCAATCTTTAATCGCAGTTAATTCCACTATTTTGCCACTGCGAAGCACTTTGATCATAAATGCTTCTCCAGACTTCAAATTCTTAATTTGATCTTTAATAGCTTTAAAATTATGCGGGCCGTCGCAAATCGTGCCCTGAATTTCCATCACAATATCACCGCCAATCCAGATAGAACTACCTTCTATTCTAGCGAGCGTGTCACCGCCGTTTAGACCCGCTTTGTCAGCCACTGAGCCTTTAACAACATGTTGTATCAACATCCCCGTACCTTGCGGCACATTTAAGGCTCTGGCCATTTGATAGTTCAACATAACGCCCTCAAAACCTGTCCAGAACGCGGGTCCCTCGAGTACGGATTCTTTGACACCGTCGATGGCGGTTGCAAACCCAATGCCATTAAAACCGCCACTTTTACTCAAAATAAAACTAACAATGCCAATGACCTCGCCTTTAGAATTAAACATTGGGCCGCCCGAATTACCGGTGTTGATCGAGGTATCTGTTTGTAGGAATTCGATAGGTTGCCCCACGGCCATGAAACCGCGATGGTGACGCCCAGATAAATGGCCTATAGATAGAGTGTGCGCGATACCGAACGGTGCACCAATTACAAAAACGGGTTCGCCAACTTTGACCGCTTTAGAGCTGCCAATTTTGGCAACAACACTGCCTTTTTTTGGGCTACGTAATTTAATCAGCGCCACGTCGGCAGACTTGATAGAAGTAACCACATCGGCTCGAATTGTTTCTTCATCCTTGAATTTAACTATAATCAAATTAGCCGTATCAATAACATGCGACGCAGTTAGGATTAAATCATCTGAGATCATAACGCCTGACCCCAATCCTTCTAATGCAGTCGACACACCATTTGTCACCTTCAGTTCTTTTGTCAATACGGTTACCACAGAAGGGCTCAAGTCTTCGTATAAGCCTGAAAAATCATCCGCTCGAGCCATAGCACTGGTTGAGATCGAAAAATTCACGCCTATGGCAATCAGACAAACTCGAAGAATAGTTTGGAAGGTGATTAAGGAAGTGGAGAAACTGGTTGGGAAGCTCATAATTTATTAACAAACAGGGTCAGGTCTTGAATCAGGATTTAAGATGTAATTTGTGAGTAAATAATTTAGGCAGTAGTATATAAGTATCGTGATGGCTTTCGAGTTGACAGTTTAAAGGACTAAAGTGACTTGATTTTGAGTTAATGAATTTAGCTCTGTGCTAATTCTTGCTGGCGGCTTTTTCGGCCGCCGCCGCTTCTTTTGCTGCCTCTTTCTCTAATCGTCTTTCTATTCGATCCACGCGACGTTCAGCGACTGGCTTACGGTTAAGAACTCGATTTAGTATGCCTTTTTGTTTTTGCGTTGGTTTGGTGATAACTGTGCCACCATGTTGCTTGTCTTCGGTGCTTGGCTCAAGGTTTTCTACATTCTCAAGATTCACATCGCCTTGTAAACTGACTAGTTTATCGCCGTCGAACATGGCCGTAATTAAACGAGTATCAGTTTCGCGTTTGCCTTGATCGAGCTTTGAGTAAAAATAGTCCCAACGAGATTCGTTGAACGGGTCGACAACCATAGGTGTTCCCAAAATAAACAATACTTCCTGCTTGCTCATGCCGTAGCGAATTTCTCTAAGGTCGCTGTTATTAACAATATTGCCTTGCTGAAGATCTGGTTGAAATGGCTTAATGCAGGCGCTTAGAAATAGAGCGCAAATACTATAAATGAGAATTTTTTTCGAGTTCATGTTTTTTTGAATTCGGCTTGATTGTTTTGGTAGTTACTTATGAAATTAATATACTGTGGTACTCACTAAAAAGCACGGCTTAAAAAGCACTTAAATAATACCTAAATTAGTATTTAAATTCGCGTAATACTGCGATTTCATCACAATTATGAAACTTGTAGCAGTTTACACAAATTCCCCATATTTTCTCAGGAAAAATGTCTTTATTTACAGTTCTAAAGCCAAGTTTATGAAAGAACTCTGGCACGTAGGTGAGCGCCATCACTCGCTGCACTTTTCTTTGTTGAGCGGTGACTAATAAATTTTCAACTATTTTACGGCCTAAACCACTGCGTTTGCTATCCGCCGACACCATTAAACTACGGATTTCTGCAAGCGTATCTGTAAAGTGCTCAAGCGAGCCGCAAGCGATAATTTCATTGCTGTCTTCTATAAGCTTGAAATGCTCTAAATTATCGCTGATGTCGGTTTTAGTGCGTGGTAGCAGCGCGCCCATATCCGCATAATGATTTAGCAATTTTTGTATACCAGCGACGTCTTCAGCTACAGCAGATCGAATGAGCGAGTCACTTTTAGTCATGGCTGAGTTTATTCTTATTTACCAGAACTGCCGAGCATTTCTAGCGCGTGCGCGCGAGTTCTATCGGTAATTTGATCGCCACCCAGCATGCGTGCTATTTCATCTGCGCGCATATCTTGGTTTAGATTAATGAGTGTCGAGTAGGTTTCGGATTCTGTGCTGATCTTATCTATAAACACGTGTTGATCGCCTTGCGCCGCCACTTGGGGTAGATGAGTGATACAGATTACTTGTGCGGTTTTACCCAATTTTTTTAAACGTCGGCCAACGATTTGCGCGATTTTACCGCCTACACCTACATCAACTTCATCAAATACTAAGGTGGGGGTATTGGATTTTTCACTGGTGATGACTTGTATCGCTAAACTAATACGCGACAGTTCGCCGCCCGATGCTGTTTTGTTTAATGGTTTTAACGGCACACCGTGGTTAGTGCTAACCAAATACTCGATATGATCTATACCATGTTCTGAGATATGCAATTTATCGTCGATACGGGGTTCAACTTTAAGTTGTAGTCGCCCGCCACGCATGCCTAAGTCTTGCATTTGCAGCGAGATTTGATCGGACAATTGTTCCGCTACTTTGCTGCGTTTATCCGATACCTTGTAGGCTATCTTTTGATAGTGCGCAACAAGATCATCCAGTTGTTGCTGTAGTTTTTCTGGGTCGCTATGTTTGTTTTCGAGTCTTTGGTATTCAGTTCGCAGGGCGTTGTGTATCGCTGGTAGTTCGTTTTCAGGGCAGCGATGTTTGCGAGCTAAATTAATTAGCGTGTCGCGGCGCTTTTCAGCCTCTAGCAAACGTTCTGGATCTTGTTGAATCTTAGCTAGTGCTGATTCTAAGATTGTTTGCGATTCTTCAACTTGTGCCAGTGCTGAGTTGAGTAAGTCGCTAGCGGGTTGTAGCGTATTATCGAACTCTAGCAATTCACTAAGCTGATTTATCTGCTTGCCGAGTTCAGAAGTAATATTGGAACTTTCGTTATGAAATAAACCATCGACGCCAAGTTTAATTCCGTCGATTAGTTCTTGCGCATTGTTCAGCCGAGCATATTCGGTTTCTAGTTCTTCGAACTCACCATCAAACACGCTCACTTCATTTAACTCAGATAGTTGAAACGACAGTAGCTCCATTCGTTTAATAGTGTCTGACTGATCTGTGTTCGCGTTGTCTAATTCTTCTTCAATGCGTTTTATCTGAGCCACCACTGAGGCCATTAGAGTTAGCTCATCATCATGTTCGGCAAACTGATCAATGATTTCTCGTTGGGTAGTTTTGCGCAGCAAGGATTGGTGTTCGTGTTGACCATGTAAATCAACCAACATAAGTCCTAGGCTTTTTGCCGATGCTAAGGTGGTGGCTTGGTCATTAACGTAGCATTTGGTAGGTTTGCCCCTGCGCATAATACGGCGTACTAAACATTCATTTGGTTCGCTCGATGACAAATCGCGTTCTTCTAGCCAGTGTTTAACATTGCTCATACCTTTAATATCAAACAGGGCGGTTATGTCGCATTTATCTTCTTGATGACGGATCATATCTGCTTCAGCTCTTGAGCCAAGCAATAGATTTAAGGCATCAAGCACAATAGATTTACCCGCGCCAGTTTCACCCGTCACAACGGTAAAGCCGTCATCCATTTCTATTTCTAATTGTTTGATAATCGCAAAATTGCGAATCGAGAGTTCTTTTAAGGCCATCTTTAGTTTACTGAGCGCCGCCCCAGCCAAGTTTGGCTCTGAGCATTGCAAAATAATTATATTTTTCTGTGTGGACTAATTTTACCGAATACTCAGAACGAGTGATTTGCACAGTTTCATCACCAAGCAGTCGAAAACCAATTAAACCATCGCAGGAAACATGGGCACAGTTTTGCGTACGATTTTTTATGGTCAAAGCAATGCTGGCGTCCCCAGGCAGTGTAATAGGGCGGTTAGACAAGGTGTGAGGAGATATGGGTACCATCGAAATAACTCCAATACCTGGATGCATAATGGCGCCGCCGGCCGAGAGTGCATAGGCAGTGGAACCAGTAGGAGTAGCGAGTATGACACCGTCAGAACGCGCACTAGTAACAAACTGCTGATTCACATGGGCTTCCCAGCTGATTAACTTCTCCAAGGCATGCTTAGCAATTACTACATCATTTAGTGCATTGTGTTGGTACAAGACTTCTTTGTCACGCAGCACTTTAACGTTTAGCATCATGCGAGTCTCAATGCTGTAATCGCCATTTAATATGTTGTCTATTTCATCCAACATGTCGGCTTGTGCAATGTCGGTTAAAAATCCTAGCCGCCCTCGATTAACTCCAACCACAGGCACATTTGTCGTGGCCATATTCCGAGCCACGTGCAACAAAGTGCCATCCCCACCGATTACAATAGCTAGGTCAATGCTTGCGCTTAGCTCGTCGTCTATGGTTTCTTGCGGTAAGTCGCGCGTGATCTCGGCGGCCGTAGTATGGCCAATTTTGACTTCTATACCTTTGCTTTCAAGGTGCTTGGCAAGTGTTTTGAGTGGTTCTTCAACGCTCGCATCACGATATTTCCCGAACACTCCAATAGTTTTAAACATGTCGAATTTGCTTTATTATCATTAGCTGTGCATTGTGGCCAAGTAGCAAAGAGTTGTCTACAACATTTATGCACAGTCTATTAACAGATTGGTGGGTTAAATATCGCTTATGAGCTTGGATGATCGAGCCGAAAACGTTTTAAAGAACTTAGTGGAAACCTATATCGAGCAGGGGCAACCTGTAGGCTCGCGTACGCTTTCTAAATTACCAGCTTTGGGTGTAAGTTCAGCCACGGTCAGAAATGTAATGTCTGACCTAGAAGAGTTAGGCCTTATAACGGCACCACATACCTCTGCCGGGCGTATTCCTACTGCGCAAGGCTATCGCTTATTCGTAGACAGTATGGTGCGGGCGTCTACCTTGACGCAAAAAGCAGTGACTCAGCTTTCAACTAAATTTGAGGAAGAAACGGACCCAGAAGCATTGCTAGCCCATGCCTCCGATGTGTTGTCAGAGTTGACTCAATTTGCTGGTGTGGTGGTGCTACCTAATCAGTCTTTGACGCGTTTTCATCAAATTGAATTTCTGCGTCTATCGGAATCTCGCATTTTGGCAATTCTGGTAACCGAAGATGGTCGAGTACAAAATCGTGTGCTACCAACCACGCATGAATTTAAAGACTCTGAGCTAGTCGAAGCCGCAAACTTTTTTAACCATCGATATAAAGGCAGTACATTAGATGATGTGCGACGCTTGTTAGTGCAAGCTATGCAAAGCGATAACGATGAAATGCATAAAATCAATCAAGCGGCCATGCATGCGGCTAATCAGGTGATTAGTGAGGAAGAAGCAGCTGGCAATGAGGTAGTGTTAAGTGGCGAACAAAAATTGTTAGACGTGCCTGATCTATGTCAGATCGAAACCCTACAAAAGCTATTTGATGCGTTTAAGACCAAGCGAGACTTGCTGGATTTACTAGACCGTAGTATGAAAGCCCAAGGAGTGAGTGTGTTTATTGGTGAAGAATCAGGTTATTCGGCCTTGGGTGAATGCAGTGTTATCGCAAGCCCTTATGAAGTCGAAGGCAAAATAATCGGCACCTTGGGGGTAGTTGGACCTACGCGGATGGCCTATAACGAAGTCATTTCGGTGGTGGATATTACCGCTAAACTTTTAAGTCAGTCGCTGACTACTAGTTCTCGAATCTAGCCGTTCCAGAGTCTAGAAGTTCCAGAATCTAGGCCTTGTTTTAAAACGTTTTACTTTTCCCTAAAGCCCTCGCGCCAATAATTTAGAAGTCTTCTTTACACACCGGAATACGATTAGCTATGAACACAAAAAAAATTCGACATCATTGTTTATGGTGCAACCGGCTTCACTGGCCGTATAGTAGCTCAATACCTACATACGCAATACGGTAATGGTGGCGAGACACGCTGGGCGATGGCGGTGACAAAGGTCCTGGTTAAGGATCGACTTCGAAAATGATTTCTGAAAGTGCCGTTTGTTTAATAAAAGATGCGAGCGACACCCCTGGTGGAATATGGACTACTGCACCGGCTATGGGAGATAAGCTAATTGCACGATTGCAAGCAAATGCCGGATTGACCTTTAGCGAGGGCACCTAGCGTTAACGCTAGAACTTCAATCTAAATCTATTATAGGCCAGTCCAATCGGACTGGCGTTTTAGCTTGGACCACTAAATCGGTAAATAGTCTCTTTTTATTGGACGGTTAACCAGTAAAAACAGAGATAAGTCATTGATTAATTAAAAGTAATACAGCTTTCACTTGTTTCAAATCTAATTGGCCTTACTATTCAGTATAAGATTAATTACCTATCACTTGTATCATAAGTAATGTTAAAGTGACGGCAGTTGATTTTTACAACTGATTTACATATTTAGGAGATATTTTTTCATGATCAAGCCAATTTCCAAGTCGATTAAGTGGGTGGGCGTCATTGCCGCCACGGCTGCAGTGGTTATTTCAATTCAAGTGAGTGCCGATAGCAAAAGTGATGGCATTGAAGTTTTACCCTTAGGTTCGTCTAATTCAAACAGTCAGGTTGTATGGGCGCCGCAAACAGGGTTCGCTGATTTAATTGAACAAGTTAGTCCATCGGTGGTCCATGTCGCGACTAGCGGCTTGGTGCAGCGTCGCGGTTCGCGAGGGCGGCAATTTCAGTTTCCTCGGGGTTTTGAAGACTTGTTTCCTGAGTTTAGAGATCGATTCCCACCCGATTCGGACGAGCAAGAGCAAGAAGATGATGATGGTGAAAAACGACCTTTAGGTATCGGTTCTGGATTTATTATTAGCGCCGATGGATTGGTGGTAACCAATCGCCACGTGATAGACAAGGCCGATGAAATTGTGGTGACACTGACCAATGGCGAGGAGTATGTAGCAGAGGTTAAAGGTGTGGACGAAAGAACCGACCTAGCTTTGCTTAAAATTGAAAGCGCAGAGAATTTACCTTATGTGGAATGGGGTGATGATGATAAGTCTCGAGTTGGCGATTGGGTATTGGCGATTGGTAACCCTTTTGGTTTAGGTGGGTCAGCCAGTACTGGAATTATTTCGGCGCGTGGCCGCGATATTCGATCTGGACCCTATGATGATTATATTCAAGTAGACGCTGCCATTAATCGCGGTAACTCAGGCGGACCTTTATTTAATTTACAAGGTCAGGTGATCGGCATAAATACCGCTATATATTCTCCTAACGGCGGTAGCGTGGGTATTGGATTTTCGATACCTGCTAATCTAGCTAAGAACGTTATTAAACAACTTGAGACCTCGGGCGTGGTAGAGCGAGCGTGGATTGGGGTTTCTATTCAACCATTGACCGACGACCTTGCCGAAAGTTTTGGGCGCGACAATGATGAGGGCGCTTTGGTAAGTGCGGTCACAGTGGATACACCGGCGGACAAAGCAGGTGTGCAAGCCGGTGATATTATTTTGTCATTCGATGGCAAGGAAATTGAAGAGATGCGTGATTTGCCACGTATTGTCGCTCAGTCAGCGGTGGGAGAAAAGTATAAGGTTGATGTTTGGCGTGCTGGGGGTAAGAAATCGCTCACGATTAAGACTGAGCGTTTTCCAGATGATCCAAGGGTAGCCAGCGCACCGAGTTCTGACACAGAACCTGAAGAGAAAATGGATAAGTTGTTGGGTGCTAGTCTTACTGAAATGGACCAAATCACACGCCAACGATTCAATATTGATGACGGTGTTTCGGGCGTGTTAGTGCTGGGTGTGGAACGCGGTGGTTTAGCAGCTAAAAATGGTTTGCGAGCAGGCGATGTGATCACTAAGTTAGATGGTCAGGCTACATCGACACCTGAACAAGTGATTAGCATTGTACGTAAAGCACAAAAGCGTGGCCGTAATACCGTGCCAGCATTGTTATCGCGAGGTAACAACGCGCGGTTTACTCCTTTTACGTTGAAATAATATAAACATTTAATCAGGGTCTATTTTTTCTCGCGATCAAATTGAATATGCAGTCCGAAAACTATTCGATGGGCACCGCGAGAGAAATCCCATTAAGCATTTAATAGGAACCAAAGAATGACAAAGAAAGATATGATTCGTGTTCTGGTTGTCGAAGACGACAAAGAAACAGCCGCATATATCGTAAAAGGTTTAAGTGAGTGTGGACACATGGCAGATCACGCTAAAGATGGGCGTGAAGGTTTGCTGATGGCTGATTCCACCGATTATCAGGTTGTGGTGGCTGATCGCATGTTACCTAAAGTTGATGGTGTAACAATGACGCGCACCTTACGCGGCAGTGGTAACCGCACACCAATTCTAATGCTAAGCGCCTTAGGTGATGTTGAAGATAGAGTGGTAGGTCTTAAGGCAGGCGCGGATGATTACTTAGTAAAGCCGTTCGCTTTTTCGGAATTACAAGCTCGCATTGAAGCGCTAGTTCGGCGCGCCGAACCCGAGTCGCCGGATACTGTGCTAACTGTAGCGGACTTGGAAATGGATTTACTCAAGCGGGAAGTTCGTCGCAATCAACAAAAGATTGATTTGCAACCAAGGGAGTTTCGTTTGCTTGAATACTTGATGCGTCACAGTGGTCAGGTGGTCACTCGAACTATGCTACTTGAAAAAGTATGGGATTATCACTTTGACCCGCAGACTAACGTCATTGACGTGCACATCAGTCGGCTGCGTGGCAAAATAGACAAAGAGTTTGACGTATCCTTATTGCATACCGTCCGAGGTGCAGGCTATATGTTGAGTGAGCCCGATTAATAGTCTCGATCTGCAACTGGTAGTAAAAACTTGGTTTGCTAACTGACCGACGGCTAGTCATACTAATTTTTGTAGCAATTATTGCTGCTTAATATCAATCTGTCAGAAAGGCCTTATAGCCATTTTTATTTAAAGTGAACAAAATTAGTCCGTTTAAGAGTACCGCGGTCAGAATAACGCTGATCTATGCCGCTTTATTCGGCTTGTCGGTGTCGATTATTCTGGGTGTTGTCTATTGGTCTACTATTGTCTACAAGACCGAACAAACCGACCAAGATATTGAGGCTGAAATAGAAACGCTGTCAGCCGTTTATAAAAATAAAGGCTACCCAGGCCTACTTATTATGTTGTCTGACCGGGTAGAAAAATTGCGACCAGGTGATTCCAGCCTTTACTTATTAACTGACGATCAATTTCAACCCTTGGTTGGCAATATGCGAGACTGGCCACGTATGGCATTTGATAGTGGTGGTTGGTTAGACTTTCGATTAGACGATCTACGGGATGCTGACGGCGGCAGTTATAGCGCCAGAGCGCGCACCTATGTGGTTGAAAATCGTTTTAACTTGTTAGTTGGTCAAGGCATGAAAGACTTAGCAACGCTTAAAGCCTTGGTGGGGCGAGCTTTAGTATGGGGTCTAGTATTGACCACTATTTTAGGCCTGATTGGCGGTCTAATGATGCGTCAAACCTTGCGTAGTCGCTTAGGTGCTATCAACCAAACCAGTCGCAAAATTATGCAAGGTGATTTGCGCAAACGCATAGACACTCGAGGTTCGGGTGATGAGTTTGATGAGCTTGCGACTAATTTAAACGGTATGTTAGATCAAATCGAATATGGTGTAGAGGGTGTACGCCGAGTGTCTGATAATATCGCGCATGACCTAAAAACACCGTTGGCAAGACTCAAGAACCGAGTGGAAGAACTTAAATTCAAGGTGGCTGGGCAGATTGAAGAAGAAGCCGCCGTTGATCAAATTATTCATGAAGCCGATGGTTTGTTGGCAACTTTTAATGCGCTATTACGTATTGCGCGTATCGAATACAGCGAGAAGCGTAAATCCTTTTCAGAAATTGACGTGAATTCTATTTTGGTTGATTTAGAGGAGCTCTACGAGCCGTTGGCTGAAGAAAAAGGACAAACTTTGGTATTAGACATCGGTGAGCCGATTTTCTTGCAAGCCGACCGCGACATGCTATTCCAAGCGTTTGCAAACTTATACGACAATGCGGTCAAATATACCCCTAGAGGTGGACGAATAAAGGTGCGATCTTTTGAATCATCAGATGGGCAATGGAATGTAGAGATTGCCGATAATGGTCCGGGAATCCCTAAGTCCGAACACGAAAAGGTCGTGTTGCGTTTTTATCGACTCGATCAAAGTCGTACAACCCCCGGTAGTGGTTTAGGTCTCGCATTGGTGTTTGCGGTACTTAAACTGCATAAGCTAGACCTAGTGTTGGGTGATAACAATCCAGGGCTCAAAGTTCGGATTAGTCAGACTTCTAAGGTTAAGAAAAAACGATTGAGCTCTAAACAAAAGAAACTCCAAAGCGAAATTGATTTTATTGAGCAACCTTCAAGGCTGCTAGGCTGACTTTTTATTACTGGCGGCCGCAGGCGCTTTTTCTACTGGCGTGCACAGGCGTTTTTTATACCGACAGCTGCAGGTGCTTTTTGCTATTGACGGGAGCGGGTGCTTTTCTCTACAGGCGAGCGGTACCAACACTTTAGTAATTCAAACAGGCTAGGGTACGAGTTTTACTACTCGGTAGTCTTGGGCTGAATTGCTGGCGCTTGCTTGGTCTTTACGATAACGAATTAAACGCTGGTGCACGGGCATACCCAGCCATTGATCCCACACCCAAATCCCTTGCTCGTCTTGACCAATATAAATCGCCGCATGGTAGCCGCTACGATTGGGGTATCGCTTATTTTTGAAGGTGGCTATTACTGTGCCAGGAGCTAATTGATGTCGGCCTTGTACTTTCTCTCCAGGTCGCCAAAAGTTTGTATTGGGAGCATTGGCGCATAATTTTATAAGTGATACGCAATGACCGTCGCCAACCTGTTGACCTGCGTAGCTGGCCGGATTCTTGCAGACTAAGGTATTATTTGTTCTAGCACTGTGCGACGGTTTGTTAGGATGGTGCGGAATCGAATCAGGCGGGGCTGGGTGGGGAGCGTTGATCCCAACACAAGCGCACAGGTTTAAAGAGATAAAACACAGGCTGGTGCGTTTAATTAAAATTAGCCAAAATTTAGCAAGATATCTCATTTCAAGGCATCTTATTCCAAAACATGGCATATATAGGCATAAAGAGTTATTCACATCGAAATCACGAGGTCTTACCTAGACTTATCGTGTATCACCAATAGGCATAAACCAAAAGGCACAAACTATCACCAATAATTACAGATTATGACTAATAATACCCGAGTTTTGATCATAGAGGATCATAAAGATATTGCCGAAATGCTGTATGATTTTTTTGAGCGTAGAGACTATGAGTTAGATTACGCGAGTGATGGCAGAGTTGGTTTTAATTTGGCCTCACAGAATGAGTACGACATTATATTATTGGATTTAATGCTACCCGAAATGGACGGTCTAGATGTTTGTCGTAAGCTAAGAGAAGAGTCTAAGATATATACGCCGATTTTAATGCTAACCGCACGTGACACGCTAGAAGATAAGTTGGCGGGTTTAGGTGTCGGCGCTGATGATTATTTAGTTAAACCGTTTGAGATTTTAGAGTTAGAGGCACGCATTAAAGCCTTATTGCGTCGTAGTAGTGGGCAGTCTAACAAGGAAGAAGTATTAGAAGTAGCAGACCTGAAGCTCAACACCGGTACTTTACAAGTAACGCGTTCCGATCAGAGTATTTATCTGTCTCCAATCGGATTAAAAATTCTGACTATCTTGATGAAAGAATCGCCCAAAGTGGTAAGCCGAAATCAATTAGAACATGAAATATGGGGGGATATATTGCCCGACAGCGATACGCTGCGCAGTCATATGTACAATCTAAGAAAACAGATTGATAAACCGTTTGAAGTTCAACTGCTACAAACTATTCAGTCACGCGGATACCGTGTTGGAGAAGCAGGCTCAGAGGCCTAGCCAAGCAAGTTTAGATTTGAGTGATACAATATTTAGCTAGCACGCAACAATTATTAATAGCAAAGTTAGTTTTGTCTAAAATTCAAACCGCGTCATGAACCTCAAGGGTAAAAACAATAAGTCTATAGTGCATAGCAAGCTCAGTCGCAAGTCGATTGTGCGTGCTTGCTTTATTACTTTACTAGCGGTTTTGAGTATTGGTTCTGCCAGTGTTGTTGTTGAGCAATTCTTAGTTCGCAAAGCCTTAATTAGCGAGGCTGAACACTATTGGACCTACTATGAAAAGGACTCAAACTTACCACCACCCAATACGGCAAATCTAAAGGGCTATATAGAGACTATTGGGGAAGTAAAAAACTCACCCCTTGAGCTTAGAGGTTTTGGTCTTGGATTTCATAAAATGCATGGCCAAACATCGCACTCGCTTCTCTACAGTAGTGAAAAACATGGCAAAACACTGCATCTGTTGTTTGATGGCAAGAGCGTTACGCGACTCGCTTGGTTTTTTGGCCTATTTCCGTTGTTGATAGTTTTAATTTTGATTTACGGTGCAACATGGTTGGTGTATCGAGAGTCCAGTCATTTACTCAGTCCCATTGTGTGGCTGGCGAATAAGTTTGATCGATTTGATCCAGCCAATGATGTTTCTACTCTAAGCGATCTTAGCGATATTCCTGGAGATATGGATTGGGAGGTGGAAAAGTTGATTGGCTCTTTTTCATCTTACTCAAGACGTATTAAGAGTTTTATTGATCGTGAACGAGCGTTCACGCGAGACGCTAGTCATGAATTTAGAACGCCGTTGACCGTGATTAAAATGGCCAGCGATTTGATGTTGGCTGAACAAGAGTTAGATGAGACCTCCAAAAAGTACGTTACCCGTATTAAAGGCTCAGCTCGAGACATGGAAGAGCTTATTGATGCTTTTTTGATACTGGCTCGAGAGACTGATCAAGAGTTTCGTCAAGAGCACATAAAAGTGAGCGAGACGATTGAAAGTGAAATCAATAAGGCCAAAATTCACATAGACAATAAACCGATCGTTGTACATATTGATCAACAATATCCATTAGAGCTGCATGCGCCGCCCAAGGTGCTGTCAATTGTCCTAGGTAACCTTATTCGTAATGCGATAATCTACACAGAGCAAGGCATGGTAACGATTGTTATCAAACAACACTCTGTGGTAATAGAAGACACCGGCGTTGGCATGAACGAAGAACAGATTAAGAAGATTTTCCAACCGTATTACCGAGTTAATGCTGAAGATAAAGTTAAGCGTAAAGGTTATGGTGTGGGTCTGACTATTGTTAATCGTCTCTCGAACCGATTTAACTGGAAGGTTGATGTGCATAGCGAAGTCGACGTCGGTTCAAGTTTTGAAGTGACTTTTGATAACTAGCTTTATTTGCTATTTAACAGGCCATTTGCAGACGCTATCTTTTTGCTCTCAAGCTTGCAGTTTCTAAGTTCTTATTGCTGATAAAATACTGGTAAAGACGTAGGTGAAAGAGCATAATTTGTCCCATAGACAGTCTAGTTTATTGCTAGCAGTTAAGAGCCAGTAAATACGATTCACAACGAGTTGCGAAGTTTTATAATGGGGTTTCACAACTAATTGTCATGAGCGAAACAAATTACGCAATTCGACCTAATAAAAGTCAAATCAAGCGCGAGATTAAAGTACTTAATCAGCTTGGTAAGGAATTGATTGGTTTAGACGAAGGATCGTTAAATAAAATTCCTCTTAGTGATGTTATGCGCCGAGCAATCGACGATGGGAAGCGCTTTAGCCGTGGTGCCTTGCAACGCCAGCTACGACGTATTGCCAGTCTAATGCAGCATGAAGATGTCGATGCCATTCAACTTGAGTTAACTAGACAAAAGCAGCCTAACAAGCAGCAGATCGCTGAAATGCATCAACTAGAACAATGGCGTGACCGTTTGCTTGACGGTGATGATAAGTTGTTAACTGATTTGATTACGCAATACCCAGTAATTGAACGCCAACGGATACGTCAGTTGGTACGTAATGCCAATCAAGAAAAAGCCAAAAATAAACCACCTAAGTCGTACCGTTTGTTATTTAAGTATCTGTCGGAAATAAAACAACACACAACGCAGATCGAAGACAAAGATTCGGTCGCCTAATCAGCCTGCTTCATAAACACTCACACCTAATAATTACCCAATAGACTATGTTTGAAAAATTAGAACTTTTGCCATCTGACCCGATATTGGGGCTCAACCAGACGTTTCATGGTGATCCTAATCCTGACAAAATTAATTTGTCTGTGGGGGTGTATCAAGACTCAAAGGGAAATACGCCGATTTTTAGTGCGGTTAAAAAAGCTGAGCAATTAATGATTGATCAGCAATTAACTAAATCCTATGCACCGCAAGATGGAGCACCAAAGTTTTTAGAGCATATCAGTCGCTTATTATTGGGTTCTGACCTAGTTGATGAATTGGGTGATCGTCTCGCCACAGTAATGACGCCAGGCGGATGCGGTGCCTTGCATGTGGGTGGTGAGTTATTAGTAGGTGCAAATATAGCGAAGCTATGGGTGAGTGATCCAACCTGGGGTAATCACTACCCCTTATTGCAAAGCGTAGGGTTGAAGTTAGAAACCTACGTTTACTACGATAAGACTACCCATGGTATCGATTTTGAGGGCATGTTGGAGTCGTTAAATAATATCCCGCAAGGCGATGCTGTGCTGCTACATGCGTGCTGCCATAATCCGACCGGAGCTGATCTGTCAGACAGTCAGTGGGATCAGGTAATTGATGTATTAGCTGCGCGAGATTTAATCCCATTCATTGATTCAGCCTACCAAGGTTTTGGTCGTAGCTTAGATGAAGATTCTTATGGAATTCGTAATTGTATCAATCGCTTACCGGAGGTTGTTGTAGCATCTTCTTGCTCAAAAAACTTCGGTGTATATCGAGAGCGCACCGGTGCATTAATGGTGATTACTCAAAACGGCGCAGCAACCGCGGCCGCCAAGTCGCATATTTTGGCCTATGCACGACGCTCTTACAGTATGTCGCCATTTCATGGCGGCGGAGTTGTGGGTGAGGTGTTGGACGATCCAGCGTTAACTAAAGAGTGGAAAGCAGAATTGGAAGAGGTGCGATTGCGAATGAATACCTTGCGCTCTGGGCTTGCTCAAGGCCTTAACGATGCGCAATCAAAGATTGATTTTACTTTTGTGCAAGAAAGCAGCGGTATGTTCTGCTTTTTAGGTATTCCACTAGAGGCAGTATTGGCCTTACGGTCTGAATTCGGGATCTATTTGCTGGATAGCACACGGATTAACGTTGCTGGCTTGTCAGAGACTAATCTACCAGTCATTGTTGAACGTGTTGCTCATGTCCTTGAACGATAGCAGTGTATTATTAAAACTAATTACTTAAGAAAATAGGTATGCATAATGGCCGCTAGAGGTAAATTTAGTTCAAGAACCGCATTTGTGTTGGCTGCGGCGGGTTCAGCGATCGGACTTGGCAATATATGGGGCTTTCCAATTCAAGTAGCCACGAATGGCGGCGGTGCTTTTTTATTCACTTATATTGTCTTAACTTTTTTACTCGCGTATCCGATTTTGATGGCTGAGTTGCTAATAGGCCGATATGGTAATGCCGATACCGTAGAGTCGGTTGCTAAAGTTAGTTCACCGCGCACTAGGCCGTTGGCTTTGCTGACCGGTTATTGGGGAATGATAACCGCCAGCTTAATTCTTAGTTTTTATGCGATTGTCGCGGGCTGGATGATATCGCATGGTTTTGCATCGGTCGTCGAGCTGATTGGTTTAACTGAGTTGGCACAATGGTCGCGAGAATTTTCTACCGAAAGAAACATAATTTTTTGTGTCATTTTTTACGCGTTGACTATCTCAATTATCTCCAATGGTGTGACTAATGGCATAGAGCGTTGGTCGACCCTGTTAATGCCAATATTGATCATAATTATTATTGCCCTAATTGTTTATATTGGCACCCAATCGGGCGCTGCCCAAGGATGGAAAGTCTATTTACAACCGGATTTTAGCCGTGTACTAAATCCCGATTTAGTAATTAGCGCATTAGGCCAAGCCTTCTTTTCTCTTTCTTTAGGGGTGGGCACCATGATGATATACGGATCCTATGTGAGTAAGTCTGAAAACTTACCTAAATTGGGTGCTGCGGTGGCCGCTATGGATGTTGGTATTGCCGTATTAGCAGGTTTATTAGTTATTCCAGCCATGTATGTGGCTCTGCATAACGGCGTGCCTATTTATGATGAAGCGGGTGCATTGATCAATAGCGATCGATTGATATTTAGCGTTATGCCAGCGCTGTTTGAAACCATGGGATTTGCTGGAGTGATTCTATCGATCGTGTTTTTTGTATTGATGTCTATCGCCGCTTTAACCTCATCGATTTCCATGCTTGAAGTTCCGGTTGCGCGGATAGAGGAGAGTTTTCAATTTTCTAGATTTAAGGCAACTTGGATAACCGGTGGTTTGATCTTCCTGGCTAGTATCCTAATTATTTTTAATTTTGAAGCCTTATTTGGATTAGTAATTAACCTTACTACTAAATACAGTGAGCCACTCATTGGCATTTTGTTTTGCTTCTTTGCGGGTTGGGTGTGGAATCGTGACTCACTGTTGAGTGAAATCAAACAAGGAATGCCAGAGGCTGAAAATTCTCTGTTCTGGAAAATCTGGCCCAGTTATGTGCGCTATGTTTGCCCCATGATCGTGCTAGCGATTTTCATCCACAGCATTCAGGGCTAGTAAGGGCTTATATTGAGCTAGAGGCCTTATGCTTTGATAGTTTTTGGTGCAGATCTAGTAAGGTTTTCTCGGTTGTTTGCCAGTCAATACAACCATCGGTAATCGACACGCCGTAGTCTAGTTTTGTTTTATCCGAACCTAATTTTTGCGTACCTGCATTTAAATTGCTTTCTAACATTATTCCCATAATGCTTTGATTTCCCTCAAGTATTTGCTGAGAAATATTATCAACAACTAATGGTTGTAGTTGTGGATTTTTATTGGAATTAGCGTGACTACAATCCACCATAATATTTGTTGGAAGGCCTTTATCATGCAGTTCTTGCTCAGTTAAATTAATGCTAACCGAATCATAATTAGTTTTGCCACCGCCGCCACGCAGCACGATATGAGCGTCTTGATTTCCCTTAGAATGCACAACGGCAACGCTGCCATCGGTATTAATACCCAAAAAACTGTGTCTGCTGCTTACCGATTGCAAAGCATTGATGGCAACGCCTAGTGATCCATCGGTTCCGTTCTTAAAGCCAATCGGCACTGATAAGCCGCTTGCCATCTCCCTATGGGTTTGTGATTCACTAGTGCGGGCACCGATTGCTGACCAACTGACGAGGTCTTGCATGTATTGAGGGGAAATTGGGTCCAATGCTTCGTTGGCAATTGGCAAGCCCATCTCGTTAATGCTAATCATCAGGTTTCTACCCAAAGACATGCCTTCTTCTATGTTAAAAGAGCCATCTAGGTGAGGGTCATTGATTAAGCCTTTCCAGCCTACTGTGGTGCGAGGCTTTTCAAAATACACCCGCATAACAATAAACAGTTGGTCCTCTACTTGCTTAGCAAAGGTCGCTAAACCCTGTGCATATTCAAGCGCCGCCTTAGGGTCGTGTACCGAGCATGGGCCAACCACTACCATCATGCGATGGTCATCACCATTCAGAATATTTCGAATCGTTTTGCGGCTGCGTTCGACATGTGCACTTATTCCATCACTGATTGGAAATTTATGCTTGAACTCGTCCGGTGAGATTAAGTTCTCAATGCGTTGGATATTAGTATTTTCAAGCGCCATAATTTTACTGATTGGATGTGTTAGCAATAGTGTACAAAATAGTTAGAGCCAGTGCCCAAGGGACACTGATGAAAGCGGATACTAACAGAGGATCAATATGATACTCAACCGCGCCCAAGCGCAATCCCGCAAGATAAGATAAAGGCGCGAAAATAGCGCCAGCTAGAGCGGGCAACAAAGGATGTTTATTAAGCCACTGCATAGAATGGTTGACGGTCAATGCGAAGCCAACCCACAACAATATAATCCACAGTGGGGAAATTCCTTCAACAGGGAAAGAATCAGCGAATTTGAACACATTGAACTGCAAAAACAGGGTGTCAATTATTAGTCCCAAAACAACGGCTACGGCGACCACCTTTAGATCGCTAGGATGTCTGTGACTCGGATGCAATTGCCAAACAATAAGTAAAGTACTAAAGAGAAGGTATGGCCAAACAAAGCCTTTGGCACTGCCGATCACGGCGGCAAACCATAGCAATTGAAAGAGCACTGCGTTAACAATGATATGACGATTAAATAATTGCTTCATATTGCAATTTACCTTTGAATAAATAGGTTTAGCTAATTAATGCCTAAGATAATGCACACGCACTTAAGGAATAACTAAATACTTGGCAATGATCGTGTTAATCGCCGGTCTACATAGGTATTATTGTAATACTAACAAAAAGAGTCTTGTGTCTTCGTGCTAATAAGAGCCTCGTGCTAAAAATAGCTTCGAGCAACTCAAAATGTGTATTACAAGCTTCGTTAATAAATGATTAATAATAAATGAGCTTAAATAAAACCGGTTATTCAAAAGCCAAACGGTTCAGGCTTATAAGACGGTATAGATCGTATAATGTCGCCCCAATGGCGCTAGTAGTGGCGATAATATCGGTCTGTGGATGGATTATGGTTAGCGGCTCGGCGCAAGCTCGAAGTTTAGATGTTCCTGTCGCAAATTACCCTATACAGTGTGATGAGACCTTCAGTTGCCCAAACTCATTGTTGCCCAGAGTGGCGTTTTGGATAGAGGTTTTTAGCCGTTGGGATACCAATACTGCAATCTTTCATGATAAGGAAAACCCACAAAGAGTTTATTCTACAATTAATCGTAAAAATGGATGTCGGCGTAGTCGCAAAGGGGATTCTATCGACCGAGAGCGTAAACGCATTAAGCGATCATTGAATAGCCTAGCTTCAGCGGTAGAGAAAAATCAGGCTTTAAGTAGTTCACAAACAAAAATGCGTAGTTTATTTGTTGGTGAATCCAGCTCAAGGATTCGGTCTGCCACTAATCGTATTCGTTGTCAGTCTGGCAACAAAGATCGTATGCGTGAGGCTTTAAGTCAGTTTCAGCGTTATCGTCCGGCTATTTTAGAGGCGCTTGAAAAGCAAAACTTAACTCCAGAGTTGCAATACTTACCGTTTGTGGAGTCCGCTTTTAATCCTAATGCGGTCTCGCATGTAGGTGCCGCTGGCCTATGGCAAATTATGCCGCAAACAGGGCGTAGTTTAGGTTTAAAAGTTAATAACGTAGTGGACGAACGTTATGACCCCTTGCATGCAACTAAGGCCGCGGCGCTGTATTTTAGAAACAGCGTTAATGACCTCAGCGAGACTGCATTTGAAAATGGTTATCCGGTGATTGCTAAGAACCTAAATCCATTTGTGATTACTTCCTACAATTATGGCGTAAGAGGCATGGAGCGAGCCATTAAGCAGGTTGGTTTAGACTACGAGCGCTTACTAGTTGAATACAAGTCGCCGAGTTTTCAAACCGCGGTTAAAAACTTCTATGCGAGCTTTTTGGCGGCGCGCTATGTAGCGAAAAATGCGTCACAGTTTTTTGGAGCAATTGAATCCGTAGCGACGCCGGCCAATGCATCCAGTACTATCGTGCTTAGACGTTCCACTTCAGCGAAACGTTTAAGTCGCTCCCTCGGGGTTGATAAAAAAACCTTAAAGGCCATGAATCCTGCATTTAGAAAAGTCGTTTGGAATAATAAGGCGCTGATGCCAAAAGGGGTTGGTGTTAATCTACCGTTTGAGGCCACTGGCTATGCCGCGTCGGTGGCGGCCATGAATAAATTGCCTAAAGAAGTAGAAAAACCCGGTTTTATTTGGCATCGAGTTAAGCGCGGGCAGACAGCCTGCGGCATCGCTGAAAAGTACGGAGCCTCTTGCAGAGCATTACGCTCTTTGAATAATCTTGATAGAAAAGGCACAGTCTATATTGGCCGTAAAATTAAGGTGCCTACTAAGTCTGGTGGCATTAGCGTGGCCGGCAGTAGCAGTGGTAGTAGCTCGGCGACTTCAAGCGATAGCTCCAGCATACAGCAATATACTGTTCGCTCTGGAGATACGTCATGCAAAATTGCAAAACGCTTTGGTATGAAGTGCAGTGAATTTTTAGCGATTAATGGATTGACCTTTAAAAGTTTGATTCGAGTCGGCCAGTCGGTTTCAGTATCTTCCGCGAATGCTTGGCACATAGTGACGCGGGGGCAAACTGCTTGTGGAATTGCCGAACGCTATCGGGTACGTTGCAGCGCTTTGCTAGATGCTAATCGTTTACGCAAAAGCTCTACTATTCAAATAGGCCAACGTTTACGCATTCCTGCTCGACGATCATAATAAATTAGCTGCCCATTACACGAGCTTTATTCATTTGCTGAATATTAGTTAGTCTGTGCATATTCTGGATAAATAATACCCTGAGTGATAAAATCGCCGTCCTCATGCAACTGACTTGTATGAACTCTGGGGTTGGCTTAGAGAACATTGCTTGTTTGAAACGGATTTGTATCCCTGTTGTTATCAGTTTAGGTTGCCAAAGTTCTAGTGGCGTAATTTATTAGGTTGAAGCAAAGAGTCGGTATGAGACGCAGTGACTGAGAACATTTTTTGTCAAGGATTACACGCTCTTTGACTTCAATATTTGTGATCAGGTTTAAAAAACTAAATTTGAAAGAGCTAATTATGACCACGAAAAATCAACAATTAGCGTCTTGGGTTTCTTCGGTAGCTGAGCTTACCACGCCAGATAATATTGTCTGGTGTGACGGCAGTGATACCGAGTATGAGCAGATGATTGCGCTAATGCAGGAGCAGGGCACATTGAGTAGCCTTAATCCTGACACGCATCCCAATTGCTATCTGCACTTATCTGATCCACAAGACGTCGCACGGGTAGAACACCTTACCTTTATCTGTACAGAAAACCGCGAAGACGCTGGCGAAAATAATAATTGGATGGCCATCGATGACGCCAAGCAAAAGATGCAAGACTTGTATCAAGGCTGCATGGCGGGTAGAACGCTTTATGTGATCCCATATTGCATGGGGCCGATTGAGTCGCCTTATTCTCGATGTGGAGTTGAAATTACGGATAGTCCTTATGTGGTTATCAACATGAAGTTGATGACCCGCATGGGCGCCCCAGCATTGTCTCGTATTGAGCGAGAGGGCACTTTTGTGAAAGGCCTGCACTCCACTGGCGAGCTTGATCCAGAAAGGCGTTTTATTATGCATTTTCCAGAAGAGCTGAGCATTATGAGCTACGGCTCTGGCTATGGCGGCAATGCTTTATTAGGCAAGAAATGTCATGCCTTGCGTATTGCTAGCTGGCAAGCGCGCAAAGAAGGTTGGTTGGCCGAGCATATGTTGATTCTTGGTCTGGAAAGCCCGGCTGGCGAAACACATTACATTGCCGCCGCATTTCCTTCAGCTTGCGGTAAAACCAATTTGGCTATGTTGATTCCGCCGCAAAAGTATAAAGACTGGAAGGTATGGACACTAGGCGATGACATTGCCTGGTTGCATATGGATGAGCAAGGTCAGATGCGTGCAATCAATCCTGAGGCCGGTTATTTCGGAGTAGTGCCCGGCACTAACGCCAAAACTAACCGCAATGCCTATGACATGATTCAGCGCAATACCATCTTCACTAACGTTGGCAAAACCGCTGATAATCAGCCTTGGTGGGAAGATAAAAAAGTTGGTCAAGCCAGCATCGATTGGAAAGGCAACGAGTATGTATCGGGTAACGGTCCAGCGGCCCATCCAAATTCCCGTTTTACGGTGTCTGCGACAGAAAATCGCGCTTATTCAAGTTTGGCTGAAGCACCTCAAGGAGTGCCAATTTCAGCCATTGTATTTGGTGGCCGGCGACGTGAGTTAGCACCCTTGGTTTACGAGGCCAAATCATGGGACCATGGAGTATTAATTGGTGCAGGTGTAGCGTCCGAGACTACTGCTGCGGCTACCGGGCAAGTGGGTGTGGTTCGGCGTGACCCTATGGCAATGAAACCTTTTTGCGGTTATAACTTTGCTGATTATTGGTCGCACTGGCTTAGCTTTGCAAAACGTAGCGATAAATTGCCAAAAATATTCCACGTCAATTGGTTTCGACAAAATGCTGATGGCGATTTTCTATGGCCGGGCTTTGGTGAAAACCTGCGAGTATTGCAATGGATAGTCGATCGCTGCGATGGCAAGCTTGGCGCTAAAGAAACGGCTATTGGTTATTTGCCAGAAGCGGACGGTGTGGATACTAGTGACCTAGATATTGATCCTGCGGTTTGGGCTTCATTGACGACTATTGATGACGATCAGTGGCGGCTTGAAATGGATGAATTTGGCGAATACTTAGATAGCTACGGCGACCGTTTACCATCCGCATTGCGCGAGCAGCATGCACAAGTGCGCAACGCTTTAGGGTAAGCGCCCAGTTTGTATAGAATTAAACAGCCTCTTTAAAATTAACAAATGTTTTGTTGATAGTTGCAAACATAAATTGCAGACATAAAAAAGCCCAGCGAAAATGCTGGGCTTTTTTATGTCTATTGTTGGACCTAGCGATTAATTGGCCTTAGCTTTAAAAGCACGTACCGCTAGATTAAATTGTTCTGCAATGGCTTCTTCGGTATCGACAGAGCGATCATGCAGTCCATGACTGGCGGCTTGCGCGGCAAGGCCTTCTTCAGTTTCCAAATCTAGAGTCGCAACACCTTCATCTAAGCATCCGCGATATCCTACTAACAATCCTTGAAAATCTTTCATGGCTCTTTGTGCTGCAAGTAGCTCATCTTGGCTGGCCACATTGCCATCAGGAATAATTGGAGCAGTCGGCAATTCGCATCCAGCGACGGCCTCAGGGATAGCAATTTCAACGGCATCGCCGGCTACCGCTTGCGTGGCTTCCTTTGCGATATCTTGAGCATACGCTTGTCCCGCTACCGTTGCGATTAGGAATGTAGTGATAACTGTTTGTTTAAGCTTGATCATGAATGGCTCCATAAATGAAATTAAGATGTACTGCTATAAAATAGCTATTTTTAACATCCTGAACGGCTTTGTCAAATGCCATCAGCGCAGATGACAAATATTTATGATTTATTTGTTTTTGCTGGACAAATAGTGAGGTGAATATAGCAATAATGGATAAAGTACTTAATCAATAGCACGATGTTCGACACGTTCTTACCGAAAGTAAGTTACCGTATTGAGTTACTGTACTGATACTTCAACAGTTATTAGGAAAACTACTTAAAAATAACACTCTGTGGCGCTGATAGACCGCCTTGCTGACTTGCAAACCAAGCCGATAAGTCTTCAATGTCGGTAATACTCAACGTACCAGAAAAGCCCGCCATAATCGCATTTTCGCGATCGGCTGAACGGTAATCTTTAAGCGTTTGTACTAGGTAGCTTTCGTATTGACCGGCTAATTTAGGAAATGCGGTAGTGGGCGCATCGCCATTTTGACCATGACATGAGGCACAGGCTACTGATTTTTGTTTTCCTCGCTCGGCTTTGGTTTGATTTACATTGCCCGGTCTAGAGTTGCCTTCCATAGCAGCAAAGAATGCGGCTATATCTTGCATATCTTGGTCGGATAGGTTGGCTGCCTGCGCTTGCATTGTTTGATGACCGCGGGTTTTGTTTTTATACGCCTGCAGTGCTAACACAATATATTCAGCATGTTGGCCACCGACCATCGGGATTGCGTACACAGGTCCCGGATTACGTAGCCCTGGGGCACCGTGGCAACCCAAACAAGTTTGCGCTATTTTTTCTCCGCGAGCAGCGTCGGCTGCCTGTGCGCTAGTCGATGCCGCTATACCGATCGCCAACAAGGCTGCTGCTTGGATAGCTATTTTGGTAATTGTTGTATTTAACATGCTTGTAAGTGCTCATGGCTTTGAAAAATCTACGCGGGACTTTAAGGAAGGTTGCTCATAAACTCAAGTGATTTCACCTAATATTTAATATTTATTCAATGGATTAGTGCGAACTATCTACGCTGATGAGCTAACAGTTTTGCTATTCAGGTTTCGAGTGCGATTTATCTTGAACTTGGCTACAATGAGTGCTCAGACGCGTTATTTTCAAAGTAAATTGACCAATTCAAAGCCTAATTCTAATTTTCTCTCAAAACGCACCGACGTGACTGATCTGACTGGTCATAGTGACGATATGGATGTGACTGAGGATATAAACCATGTGTTGTCCGATTTGTCTGACGATCAAACAATTGCGCCCTTAATGGACGCCGATACGCTGGCTAATTGTTACGCTGCGGTGGACCTAGGCTCTAACAGTTTTCATTCGGTACTATCTCGCTATGAACATGGCGAGTTCGTTGTTATTGATAGACAACGAGAGGTCATTCGACTGGCCGCTGGCTTAGACAAGGATGGCTATTTGTCTGAGGAGGTGGCCGAGCGTGCCTTAGCTTGTTTAGAACGGTTTGGGCAATTATTGCGCGACCTGCCCGCCAGCAATGTTCGAGTGGTGGGAACCAATGCGTTACGCCGTCTGCAATCTAAGAATCTGTTTTTAGAGCGAGCTGAAAAAGCGCTCGGTTTTAGTATTGAAATTATTGCCGGGCGTGAAGAGGCGCGCTTAATCTATCTGGGTGTTTCAAAATGGTCGGCGTTACAAGACGACTCACGACTGGTCATCGACATTGGGGGTGGCAGTACTGAGATCATTGCAGGCAAAGGGGATAACGCTCACGAACGAGAAAGCTTGGAAGTCGGTTGTGTGGTGTTAAGTAAACAGTTTTTTGCCGACGGACAGCTAACTAGAGAGCAGTTTGATAAGGCTACGTTGGCTGCTGAATTAGCTATTCAACCGGTGGTTAAGCAGTTTCGCTTACAGGGTTGGTCGCAGGTAATTGGTTGTTCTGGGACTATGAAGTCTTTGGCTGAAATAATGGTGCGAGGGGGTTTATCGAAAGACGGAATTCGTCGCGAAGGTCTGGCTGATTTGGTGGATCGGGCGATCCAGGCGGGGCATACTGATAAACTTAATTTATTAGGCTTAAGTAAGGATCGGGCACCTGTTTTTGCCGGCGGTTTGTCGATTTTGGTAGCCTTGTTCGAGCTGTTTGATATTCGAGAAATGTCGGTCTCAGATATTTCACTGCGTGAAGGTGTACTCTACGATTTAGTTGGCCGTTCTTCAGCCGAAGATATTCGAGAAGTGACGGTGGCAGCTATGTTGAGTAAGTGGGCCATGGACAGCGGTCATGGCAATACCGTTCGAGATACGGCTGTTTCGATTTACCAACAGGTTGCTACGGCTTGGGATATAAATGACGAGTTGTTTGCCAATCTGCTTGATTGGTCGGCACGACTGCATGAAGTGGGCTTGTCAGTGAGTCATGATGGGTATCACAAGCATGGGGCTTACCTCATAGGACATGCCGATATGGCCGGCTTTGCACGTCGCGACCAAATTTTATTGGCGGCACTTATTGGTGGGCATCGACGCAAATTCCCGATCGCCGATTTCGAGAATTTACCATCAAATTTGGTAACGCCAGCTAAGCGAGTGGCTATCATCTTAAGGCTAGCGGTGCTGCTGCACAGAGGACGGGGCAGTCAATTGAATTCACAAATCAATGCCAAGGCTCAGGGTCAACAATTACAGCTTGAATTCGACGCAGGCTGGTTAGGACTGAATCCGTTGACCGAAGCTGACTTAAGACAAGAACAAAATTGGCTAAAAGCGATAGGTTTATCGCTGCGTTTTAGTTAGTGGCTTAGGCCCTTAAGATTAGAGCTGCTCGGTAAAGCGACTTAACAATGTTTGTTGGATATTAAAGCTCTCGTCACCATCAGTCGAGGTTTTTAAATATTGACCATCGGCTTGCATTTGCCACGCCAGACTATTGTCGAGCAAGTACAACTCGAGTTCGCTAATGATCTGATGCTTAATGTGTTTGTCCAATATCGGAGTGCATTGTTCTATTCGGTTACGCAAATTGCGTGGCATTAAATCAGCGCTAGAGATAAACAATTCACTGTTAGCGTACTTGTTCATATCGATGGAAATATCCTCAGGAAACTCTTGCGGTATTTGTTGTGAACTCTGCTCAACGTCTTGACCATCGTTAGACGCATCAGCGCTGTTTAAGAAATAGTATACTCGCCCGTGTTCCAAAAAGCGCCCGACCAATGATCGTACGGTGATGTTGTCCGATACTCCGGGTAGTCCAGGGCGTAAACAACAAATACCACGTACGATTAGGTCGATTTTTACACCCACTTGGGAGGCCTTGTATAACTCGTTAATAATGCCGGGGCTGGACAAGCCATTGACTTTAATGATCACGCGGGCGGGCAGCCCAGCTTTGGCGTTAGCAACTTCACGTTGCAGTTTTTCAACGAACATCGCGGCGATTCCATACGGAGATTGGTGTAAGCGGCTTAACTCTGAGTTTGGTCCCTGCGTAGTTAACTGCATAAACATTTCATGCACATCTTGAGTAATGGCTTTGTGTTTGGTCAGCAAGCCATAGTCGGTGTACACACGCGTATTACCTTGATGATAGTTGCCTGTACCCAGATGCACATATCTGACCAGCTTGCCGTTTTCACGGCGCACAATCATTAACATTTTTGCGTGAGTTTTTTTACCCACTAAACCGTAAACGACGTGCGCGCCAGCGGCTTGTAAGCGTTCAGCCGTAGTCAGATTGTTCTGTTCGTCAAACCTAGCCATTAGCTCGATAACCACTGTTACTTCTTTGCCCGACTGCGCGGCCGCGGCTAGATGTTCAACTATAATTGAGTCTGCACCAGTTCTATACAAAGTTTGTTTAATCACTAAAACTTCTGGATCATGCGCAGCCTGTCGTAAAAAGTCGACAACCGGTGTAAACGATTGAAATGGGTGATGCAGTAATATGTCACCGTTGCTTATGGCGTCAAACAAATTACTTTGATGACCTAAATACTCGGGTACTGACGGGGTGTAATTTGCGTATTTCAGAGTCGGTCGGTTAACCAAGTCAGGAAGTCCGATTAAACGGTTTAAATTCACCGGGCCATTGACGTGATACACCATGTTCTCGTGTAGTTGAAATCGGTCTTTGAGAAACGCGGTAATGCGTTTTGGACAGTTTTTTGATACTTCCAGTCGTATCGCCTCACCATAAAGTCTAGACGGCAGCTCACCTTCAAGAGTGCGTGCTAAATCTTCTACTTCTTCTAAGTCAACGTATAAATCACTGTTGCGGGTTATTCTGAATTGGTAACAACCCAATACTGTAACATTAGAGAAAAGTTTTTTGATATTGGCATGAATAATCGACGCAAGATGCACATATTCATATTCGTTTTCGCACAGTTCTTCCGGTAGACGAATGAAGCGTGGCAACACACGAGGTGCTGGAACTACTGCAATATTGTGTGCATCGTCGCGCTCAGGGTCATGCAAATCAACCACAATACTTAAGCCTTTATTAATGGTCAGCGGAAAAGGGTGTGCTGGGTCTAAGCGAATCGGCGTCAGGATAGGTAGAATTTCACGTTTGAAATAACCCTTTAACCACTTTTTCTGTTTGCTAGACCATCGATCCTTACTCAAAAAATCAATACCGTGTTTAGCCAGTTCTGGAAACACTTGTTGGTTGAGTATTTGATACTGTAAATCTACCAATTCGTGGGTTCGTTCGCTAATTTGTTGCAGGGCTAATTGCGGTGTGAGTCCGTCAACGCCTTCGGTGGAGACATTGCTAGCCGCCTGTGCTTTTAGACCAGAAACGCGGATTTCAAAGAACTCATCTAAATTTGAACTAAAAATACACAAGAACTTTAGGCGTTCAAGCACCGGTGTGGTTTCCCTAAGTGCCATATTCAGCACGCGCTCATTAAACGACAACAGGCTGAGCTGTGGGTTTAGATAGAGGTTTAAACTATTGTTTTCCGTCATTTATTCGATGGTTTAAGAGATTCTTAATTGTTCCTTGGTTAACTTATAGGTCATAGTGATAAATTATATTAAAAAACTCACATTCACCCTTTGATTTTAAAAAGATTTTTTATACGGCTATATGCTATATTAGCATCCTCGAGGATGTAGGTTTAGTTAACTTAAAGCAAGCAGTCGAATAAGTTAATTTTAGCTAACATCTTAACAAAAAATATTTGCCGCTAAGCCAATAAATAAGAAAGTAAAATGATAGTAACGGACGATCTAAGAATTGCTCAAACCAAAGAGCTAATTTCACCTGAGCAAATCCACGAACAATTCCCAATAACTGAACAGGCTATTGCTACCACAGCAAAAGCACGCACTGAAATCCAAGCCATTATGTCTGGTAAGGACGATAGGATTGTGGGGGTAGTAGGACCATGTTCAATACATGATCCTAAATCTGCCTTGGAATATGCGGGTCGTTTGGCCGAGCTAAAAGCAGAGCTCGCCGAAGAGTTGGTCCTGATTATGCGTGTGTATTTTGAGAAACCGCGCACCACAGTAGGTTGGAAGGGGCTTATAAACGATCCAGATCTAGACAATAGTTACAGTGTTAACAAGGGCTTGGGTATTGCTCGTGACTTATTGATATCAATCAATGAGATGGGTGTGCCAGCTGGTTGTGAGTATTTAGATCTGATTACACCGCAATACGTGGGTGATGTTGTCTCATGGGGCGCGATCGGCGCACGTACCACTGAAAGTCAGTGCCATCGTGAATTAGCATCGGGTCTTTCTTGTCCAGTCGGCTTTAAAAACGGCACTAATGGCAATCTAAAGATAGCGGTAGATGCCATTGGTGCTGCTAATAATGCTCATCACTTTTTGTCGGTAACTAAGCAAGGGCGCACCGCTATTTTCAATAGCACAGGCAATGAATATACCCATATTATTTTGCGTGGTGGCAATAATGAGCCAAATTATTCGGCCGCACATGTTCAACAAGCGGCGGATATGTTGACAGCTGCAGGCTTACCAGCAAATATTATGATTGATTTTAGTCATGCCAACAGTTTTAAAACACCCGCCCGTCAGGTGGAGGTTTGTGATGACGTTTGCCTGCAGTTGCAAGACGGAGAGAATAGGGTGTTTGGCGTGATGATTGAGTCGCATTTGGTGCATGGTAATCAGAAGGTGGTTGCAGGTAAAGAATTGACTTATGGGCAGAGTATTACTGATGGTTGCATTGCTTGGGACGAAACCCAAGAGCTTTGCCGTAACCTTGCAAATGCGGTACGATCTAGAAGAACAGCGAGCGCGGCTTAGTATTATTGAGCGCTTATGGGTAGTTAGGAGCGATTTGCAATTGCTAAAAAATAGATGTAAGTTATTGATTTACAATAAGATGCAAAGCTCTTTTTCTCTTATGGAACACCATTAAAAGGCACTAAATTTGAAACGATTTGCGTTATTGGGTGAGCCTCTCGGGCACAGTCTCAGCCCAGTGTTACACAAGGCTATATATCGTCAGTTGGAAATTGACGATGCGTCCTATCGAGCTGTGGAGCTTTCTGAGGACCGTCTAAAAAGTTTCTTTTCGGGCTTTCGCGTGGGCGGCTTTGATGGTGTGAATATCACTACTCCGCATAAGGGTACAGTTATCGCTATGCTGGATGAGGTTGATAATAAAGCAAAGCTTTTAAATGCCGTCAATTGTGTCAACCGAGTGGGCAACACTCTTACCGGTTACAATACGGATTTAATGGGCTTTGATTACTCCTTGCGCCAGCAGCAGGTAGATATACAAGGTAATGAATTCGCTATCATAGGTGCGGGTGGAAGTGCGCAAGCGATTGGCGCGGTATTGGCAGATGGCGAAGCTAAATTAATATCTATTTTGAATCGTACTCCAGAGCGAGCCGAAGCTTTAAAAGAAACTATTTTGTCGGTTAACGCTGATGTAAAGGTTAAGGTAGTCGATGAAGATAAATTAGTCGCGCGATCAAAGCATTTGGATTGTGTAGTTAACACTACCTCTGTAGGCATGAACCCGAACGAAGAGTCTCCGTTGTCGGCTAAAGCAAGTAAAGAATTATTCAGTGATAACATGTTGGCGTTTGATCTCGTCTATAACCCAACCGCGACACCATTTTTAAAATCGGCAGGAGCGCAAGGCTCGCCGATTGTCAATGGCATACAAATGTTGGTTGCTCAAGCAGTTTACTCCGTTGAAATATGGATGGGTGGAAACATTGTTGCGCATGTCGATATGAATGCGCTAGCAAGAGACCTTGAGAAAGCGATAAAATAGGCAACAACGATTTTATTAGCTTAAACTTTTCTCTAATTAGTCGGACTTTAAATAGTTGGGCTTAAGTAGTTGGGCTTTAGGCATTAAGTATTTAGGCATTTAGGGTGACTAACCCTAGTGATTGGAAAACTAATCAAATGAGCACTTCTATTTCGCAAAAGTTCCAAGTGATTCCTCTGCAGTTAGCCGAACATTCCTATGACATTAGGGTTGGCTATGAATTGCGCGATTCATTGGCGCAGCTGTTGCAGCCATGGAATCAGGGTCAGCAATGGGTAGTGTTAACCCAGCAGGCTATATTTGATTTGTATCAACCCGTAATCGACGAGCTATCAAGCAACGGTTATAAGATAAGCACGATTGTTGTGCCTGGCGATGAGTCGGCCAAGAACATTAAGCATGCCGAGGATGTTTGGACTCAAATGGTGCAACTGGGTTGTGACAGATCCTCAGTGCTATTGGCCTTGGGCGGTGGAGTAGTCGGTGACTTGGGTGGTTTTGCGGCAGCAACTTATATGCGCGGCATACCGTTTATTCAAATTCCGACTACCTTGTTGGCCATGATTGATTCTGCCATTGGGGGAAAGACCGCCGTTAATCTTGCCGCTGGTAAAAATCTAGTGGGTGCAATTTATCAACCTAAAGCGGTATTAGTGGATCCAGGCTTCTTGCAGACCTTGCCTGAACGAAATGTAGTTTCTTCCTTGGCCGAAGCTATTAAGTATGGGTTTATTCGTGATCAATCGATCTTTGACACGATAGAAACAAGGTTCGATGACTTAGTGTCATTGGCTGATCAAGACCTGCTAACCGAAATAATTGCTAAAAGTTGTCGCATTAAGGCGCAAATCGTATCCAATGATCAGTTTGAAAATGGTGAGCGACGCTTACTTAATTTTGGCCATACTATCGGCCATGCTTTTGAAACTATTCGAGCCTATGATGGGCTTTATCACGGTGAAGCGGTGCTGTATGGCATGAAATGCGCGAATTTTATTTCGCATAAGAAAGGCTTAATAAGTGATGCTAAGTTCGAAAGAGCCATTAGTATACTTAATCGTTTCGCCCTGCCTGAACTAGGTGCGGTAGAGCCTGATGCGGTGTTGTCTGTGGTCGCACATGACAAAAAGAATATTAACGGCAAACTTAATTTTATTTTGATTGACGATATCGGTAACGGCATTGTTAATACCGAAGTTACTAACGACGACATTATCGATAGTCTATCCATGGTTGTTTAATTCAACGCTTGCGTAATTCAAAGTTGTATTTACAATAAATAACGGTGCAATGTGAAAATATTGATTATAAACGGCCCTAATCTGAATCTTCTAGGAGAGCGCGAACCCGAAATTTATGGACATGAGAGTCTAGCTGATGTGTGTGATTGGTTGGCTGCGCATGAAGTGGCGCAAGATATTGATTTGCTGTTCTATCAGTCAAATCACGAAGGACAGATTATTGATTTTTTACAAGAACATAGGCACAGCGCCAATGGTGTAGTGATTAATCCAGGTGGTCTTACTCATTACTCAGTAGCGCTGCGAGATGCAATTGCTGGCTGTCAAATACCTACCATAGAAGTGCATATTTCTGATATTCATGCGCGCGAAAATTTCCGCAAAATTTCAATGATCCGTGACGTTTGTGTATCGCAAATATCTGGCCTTGGTAAACAAGGCTATGCGCGAGCAGTGCGGTTGTTGGTTGAAGATAATTTAGCTGAGCAAAGCGATTAGTAGCCACTAATTCTCAACAGTCATAGATGAAATTTGATCTGCTAAAAACCGATGCATTGGCGCGTCGTGCCAAATTGTCTTTTGCGCGCGGTGAGGTTCAAACGCCTATTTTTATGCCAGTAGGCACGTCCGCGACGGTTAAGGCGGTTACTCCTGCCGAACTGGATGAAGTAGGAGCACAAATAGTGTTGGGTAACACTTTCCATTTAATGCTGCGCCCAGGTACTGAAGTTATTCAAGCACATGGGGATTTGCATGATTTCATGCAATGGCAAAAACCAATTCTGACTGATTCCGGCGGTTTTCAGGTTTGGAGTTTGGCAGAGTTGCGTAAAATATCTGAAAAAGGTGTTACCTTCCGCTCACCTATCGATGGCAGTAAAAAATTCTTAGGCCCTGAGGAGGCAATCGATATTCAGCGTAAGTTAGGTGCGGATATCGTTATGATTTTTGATGAGTGCACGCCGTATCCGGCCACCCAACAAGAGGCGCGTGAATCAATGGAGTTGTCTTTGCGTTGGGCCGAACGCAGTAAAACTGAGCACGGAGACAGCGCGAGCGCATTATTTGGCATTATTCAGGGTGGAATGTACGAGCATTTGCGTGATGAGTCTTTGGCTACGTTAAAGAAGATTGGTTTTGATGGTTATGCCATTGGTGGTCTATCCGTGGGCGAGCCTAAAGAAGATATGTACCGCATACTCAAGCATCTAACTCCAACTATGCCAGATGATGCGCCTCGTTATTTGATGGGGGTAGGTACTCCAGAGAACTTAGTTACTGCCGTTCACTACGGCATTGATATGTTTGACTGTGTGCTGCCAACTCGCAATGCACGTAATGGGTGGCTGTATACTCAAACTGGTGTGGTTAAAATTCGTAATGCTAAGTACGAAATGGACACACGGCCAATCGATGAGGCTTGTGCGTGCAGTACCTGTCAACAGTTTTCGCGTGCTTATATAAAGCATTTACTCAAGACTAATGAGATTTTAGGTGCCCGTTTAGCCACCGTGCATAATTTGTATTTCTTTTTGGATTTAATGAAACAAATGCGCGAAGCCATCGAAATAGGTGAGTTTGCTAAGTTTCGAGAGAACTTTTTCGCCCTGCGGGGAGAGCCAGACCCTACGCTCGATATCTAAAGCACTCAATATTGTATCTTTAGGCTAGTAATTGGGTGCGTCGATGCCATTTATATCAATATTTTTTGATTAATAAGGCTAGTCTAAATAGATTGGATTTGTGGCATAATCAGCCCTCCAAAATTTGCGCTTTAGGCTTGTTAAATGGTGGCCTAAACCCCATGTTACTAATTTGAACACTGTAAGGTTACTCTTATGAGCTTTTTTATCTCTGATGCAATGGCCCAAACCGCGGCCGGTCCTGGTGGTTTAACTAGTTTTTTACCGATGATCGCGCTGTTTGTGATCTTTTACTTTCTATTGATTCGCCCTCAGCAAAAGCGTCAAAAAGAACACCGTAATATGGTGGCAGGTTTGGCCGCAGGCGATGAAGTCGTAACCATGGGTGGCGTGCTAGGCAAGATAACTTCGGTAGATGAAAATTTTATTTCATTGCAGGTTGCCAGTGGAGTGGAAATTAAAGTGCAAAAAGTGTCAGTGCAGGCCATGATGCCTAAAGGCACTGTATAGCAATAGTTCAATATAAATACTTCAAAGCGAAGGCTGCTAGATGCTAGCGTTTATTAACAGCATACGCTTGGCTTAAATGAAAATATAAACGCGTGCCTATTTACAAGAATAGTATCCAATAAATATGAATAGAAACCCTGTCTGGAAATACTTGGTGCTGATAGTGATTGTTGCATTCGGTCTTATTTACGCTACCCCAAACTTGTTTCAAGCTGAACCTGGTGTGCAAGTTATCGGCGTGCGTAATGCAGAGGTCGACACCGAGCTTTTGGGCCGAGTTGAGCGCGCCTTAAAAAACAATAATATTGAAGTCAAAACCATCGAGTTAAATGGCGAGGCGGTGCGTGCTCGTCTTGCTTCTGATGATGATCAGACACGAGCGCAAGAGGTTTTGCGCCCTATATTGGGTAGTGACTACCCAGTAGCTCTAGCTGATATCCAAACTACGCCTGACTGGCTGCAGAGTTTGGGTGGTGCGCCCATGTATTTGGGTTTGGATCTGCGTGGTGGTGTGCATTTCCTTTTGCAAGTCGATATGGAAGCCGCGCAAAAAACCGCCAGCGAAAACTACGTGGATGATATTAAAAAATTGTTCCGCGACAACAAATTGTACAATTCTGGCGTTACTCAAAGTGCGGCCGGTGCGATTAATGTGGGTTTTAAAACTGAAGAGTTGCGAGACCAAGCGTCAAATCAATTGAGTACTAGTTTTCCAGAGCTACAGACACTCGAGACCGAGAAAGATGGGCGCTTTCTCATGTCGATGAAGTTGTCGGAACAAGCCGATGCTGAGATTCGCTCGGCTGCACTAAAGAAGAATATTATTGCTATCCGCAATCGAATTGATCAACTCGGTGTGTCGGAGCCGGTTATTCAGCAACAAGGAACTGATCGTATTGTAGTGCAGTTACCTGGCGTAAGAGACCCCAGTGAGGCGAAAGATATTCTGGGTAAGACGGCCACCCTAGAAGTTAGGATGGTGGATGAAGAGAACGCGCTGGAATCAACTATTCGAGGACGCGTACCCGTAGGTTCGAAACGTTTCTTTTTTCGAGATAAAACACCAATTTTATTGAAGAGCCGACTTATCTATTCCGGCGAAAACATAATTGACGCGAGTGCAGGTTTTGATTCTCAAAGCGGTGGTCCAACCGTCAGTATTACCCTAGATGCAAAGGGATCTAATATTAATTCCGACATAACTGGTAAGAATATCGGTAAGCGTATGGCAGTGGTTTATGTTGAAAACGTCACTGACATTAAAATCGACAGTAAGGGCGAACAAAAAATCACCAAAAAGCGCATAGAAGAAGTTATCACAGCGCCGGTAATTCGTGACCAGCTGGGCAAAAGATTTCAGATTACTGGCTTAGAAAGTCCGCGCGAATCACAAGACTTAGCATTATTGTTGCGCGCCGGCTCCTTGGCGGCACCCGTTTATATAATCGAAGAGCGTACAGTTGGCCCAAGCTTGGGTAAGGAGAATATTGAAAAAGGCTTTAAGTCTGTACTCTATGGTTTCTTGGCAGTGTTGATTTTCATGGTCGTGTACTATCGGATCTTTGGCTCTATTGCTAGTTTTGCCCTGGTACTCAATTTAGTCATTATTGTTGGAGTGTTGTCACTACTACAAGCCACCTTAACCTTACCAGGTGTGGCCGGTATGGTGCTAACCGTAGGTATGGCGGTGGATGCAAATGTGTTGATCTTCGAACGTATTCGCGAAGAAATTCGAGCGGGAGCAACGCCACAAATGGCTATCCATCGCGGTTACGACAATGCTTTTTCAACCATTATTGATGCCAATATAACAACATTAATTGCGGCTTTAGTATTGTTTAATTTTGGTACTGGGCCGATTCAAGGTTTTGCAATCACCTTAAGTATCGGTATTGCCACGTCCATGATGACCGCGATCTTTGTGTCACGTATTTTGGTTAACTTTATTTACGGTAAACGCCGTCTCGAAACCCTAACGATTTAGTTAGAAATAAATTATTAGGTAAAAAAACATGCAAATACTCCCAAGTCTAACCAAAATTAATTTCATTGGCGGTCGCAAGGTGGCGGCAGTGTTATCCTCGCTGCTGATTGTAGCGAGTCTCTATTCCTTGGTCACAAATGAGTTGAATTACGGCATCGACTTTTCCGGTGGTACTAAGATTGAACTCGGCTATGAGCAAGAAGTCGCGGTGGCAGAAATACGCGGTATTATGCAACAGGGCGGCTATACCGATAGCGTGGTGCAATATTTTGGCAGTAATCGAGACGTGTTGATTCGTCTGCCTTTGTCAGAACAAAACAGCAGCGCTGAGATTAGCTCCGATATTGTTGCTATGTTGGCGGCTTCAAATTTAGGTAAAGCCGAAGTATTGGGTGTTGAGTTTGTCGGTCCCACCTTTGGTAAAGAGTTGTTTGAAAAAGGTATCTTAGCTTTGGTGTACGCTTTGATTGGCGTAATGATCTATGTTGCTTTTCGCTTTGAATGGAAGTTTTCTTTGGGATCAGTGGCGGCTTTGATTCATGATGTGATTATCACCTTAGGCGTATTTTCATTGCTACGTTTGGAATTCACCTTGCCAGTGTTAGCGGCGCTATTGGCGGTAATTGGGTACTCTTTGAATGACACGATCGTGGTGTTTGATCGAATTCGTGAAAATTTCAGAAAATTACGCGAAACAGATACCAAAGAGACAATGAATGTCTCGATTAACCAAACCTTACCTAGAACCATACTAACTTCCTTAACGACTTTGTTAGTACTAATGGCTTTGTATTTTTATGGTGGTGAAGCGCTTCAAGGCTTCGCCATCACCTTAATTATTGGTGTCGTAATTGGTACTTATTCTTCCATCTTTGTTGCTAGTCCTACGGTGTTAGCTTTAGGTGCAAAAGCAGAAGATTTGATTGTAGAAGAAGTCGAGAAAGAGGGGCTAGATCAACCGGATATGCCTTATATGCCCTAAGTGGATAGCATTAAACAGCTAAATTTTTTTCAAGCATTCCCTTAATTTTATAAACATTAACTTTTAAATATCAACAAGAGAAAACACTGTGTTTAAAAAGAGTAATACCATAGAAAGCACCGACCCTGAATTATGGACTGCGATAGTCGATGAGAATCTTCGTCAAGAAGAGCATATAGAACTTATTGCATCTGAGAATTATGCCAGCCCTGCAGTAATGGCAGCGCAAGGTTCGAAGCTCACCAATAAGTATGCTGAGGGCTACCCTGGCAAACGTTATTACGGTGGTTGCGCTTATGTGGATGTTGCCGAAGATTTAGCCATAGAGCGTTTAAAGGAATTGTTTGGTGCTGATTACGTAAATGTACAGCCACACTCTGGCTCCTCAGCCAATATTGCCGTTTATCAAGCGGTACTTGATCCTGGCGATACAGTTTTAGGCATGAGCTTAGATCACGGTGGTCATTTGACGCACGGTGCTAAGGTGAATTTTTCAGGCCGTCAGTATAACTCGGTTCAGTATGGCTTAGTAGAAGCAACCGGCGAGATAGATTATGAGCAAGTAGAAACCTTGGCGCTTGAATACAAGCCGAAAATGATTATCGCGGGCTTCAGTGCCTATTCGCGAGTTGTTGATTGGCAGCGTTTTCGTGATATCTCAGATAAGGTTGGTGCTGTAATGATGTGCGATATCGCGCATGTGGCTGGCCTAATCGCTACCGGGCATTATCCAAGCCCGATACAAATTGCCGATGTATGCACTTCAACCACGCACAAAACTCTGCGCGGCCCTAGAGGTGGCATTATCATGGCTAAATCTAATCCTGAACTCGAAAAAGCTTTCAATTCAAGAGTGTTTCCGGGCACTCAAGGTGGACCATTGATGCATATAATCGCAGCCAAAGCGGTGGCCTTTAAAGAAGCGCTAGAACCTGAGTTTAAGGAATACCAGGCGCAGGTTGTGGCGAACTCTAAAGTGCTAGCCGCAGGTCTAAAAGACCGTGGTTATTCACCGGTATCAGGTGGTACTGATAACCATTTGAGTTTGATTAGCTTGGTCGCCAAAGGCATCACTGGCAAAGCCGCTGAAGCCGCATTGGGCGCCGCTTACATTACCGTTAATAAGAACAGTGTCCCCGCCGATCCACAAAGCCCATTTGTCACCAGCGGAATTCGCATTGGTACGCCTGCTATCACTACGCGAGGTTTTGGCGAAGTTGAGACAGCTCAGCTTGCTACCTGGATGGCTGATGTGATGGATACTGTCACTCCCGAAGGCGAGTTTGACACAACCTTGGCAGCGAAAGTCAAAGAAGATGTGAAAGAACTGTGTGCTCGTTTTCCAGTTTACGACCATTCTGACTAAAACATTCAATTATGCGCTGCCCATTTTGTCAGAATGATGATACCCGAGTTATTGATTCTCGTTTGACCGAGGATCGTGACGCAGTGCGTCGTCGCCGATCATGTGAGGCTTGTGAAGAACGTTTTAGCACCATGGAAGAGGCTAATTTAAAGCTTCCGTATATTGTTAAGTCTAATGGTGATCGAGAACACTATGATCAGAGCAAACTTGCTCGAGGTTTGGAACGCGCATTAGAAAAACGTCCGGTAGATTCTGATCAAATTGAATCCATCTTGCACAGCATAAAACGCAAACTTTTGACCATGGGTGAAAGAGAGCTGCCAGCCCGTGAAATTGGTGAACTGGTGATGGATGAGTTAAGAGATGTCGATCAGGTTGCCTATGTTCGGTTTGCTTCTGTGTATAGATCTTTCCAGGATGTAGATGCATTTAGTGATGAAATTAAGCGTTTGCAAGAACAGACCTTGCGTGGCCGGCAGGAGCATCGCGCCAAAGCCAAAAAGAGTATTAAGTCTAACAAGTGACAAAAATTGGGCTCTATATATCGTATCTAGCAACGCATATTGTGCGCATTTCTTTAGCTTCTAGCCACTAAGATTGATATAAATAGGTGATGAATATTCGCTCTTCCAAAGACGTGTCAGAAAATGGCTCTACTTTAGCTGAAGGCTCT
>CAZHEL010000002.1:26325-81507 GCA_964531625.1 uncultured Gammaproteobacteria bacterium | reverse complement strand
TAGCTGAAGGCTCTATGTTCGCTGATGGCTCTAATTCCGTTAAGGGGTTAGACGATCGCGCGATCATGCAACGAGTTCTAGATTTAGCTGCTCTGGGCGCTAATACCACACACCCGAATCCAATGGTGGGATGTATTATTGTTAATCAAGGTAAAATAGTGGGGCATGCTTATCATCAAACTGCAGGTGAGTTACACGCCGAGCGATTAGCCTTAAAAATGGCCGGTGATCAGGCTCGTGGTGCCACCGCTTATGTTAGCTTAGAGCCGTGCTGCCACCAAGGTCGCACACCACCTTGCACGGATGGATTAATTGATGCGGGCGTCAGCAAGGTTATAGCGGCGATGCGTGATCCTAATCCATTGGTTGAAGGTGGCGGCTTTGAGTTACTTGCCAGCGCTGGGATCGAAGTAGAGTCTGGCGTGCTTGAAGAACAAGCTCATTGGCTTAATCGTGGGTTTGTGAATCGAATGCGCAATAAGCGCCCTTGGGTAATATTGAAATCTGCTGCTACGCTTGATGGACGCACTGCCGCCTTTGATGGGCAAAGTAAGTGGATCACTGGTGACCAAGCTCGTCAAGAAGTGCAATCCTTGCGCGCAAAAAGTTCGGCCATTATTACCGGTGTTGGCACAGTGTTAGCTGATGATCCAAATTTAAATGTGCGGATTGACGGCTGTGTTCGACAACCTTTGCGGGTGGTATTAGATAGCCAATTAAGAACGCCACTAGATGCGCGTATAATTGGCGCTGACCACAAGTTGATGATTTTTACTTTGTCGGAAGATTCTGCAAAGATAGCTGCATTAGTAGAACTAGGTGTGGAAGTCATTCAGCAAGTTGACGATGGCAGCGCACGCTTAGATCTATTAAAAGTGCTTGAAGAACTCAGTCTATGGGATTGTAATGAATTGCTAGTAGAGGCAGGGCAGACGTTAAGTGGAGCCTTTTTGGAATTAGGACTGGTAGATGAGATGGTATTGTTCTACGCTGGCAGTTTATTGGGGCAGCAAGGCAAAAGCATGTTCCAGTTTAATGATGCTGTAGAATTTGAGAATCGAGCTGAGTTTCGAGTACATGATGTTACAATGGTGGGTAAAGATGTGCGCATGTCCGTGATTAATAATGATAGCTTGGCGGCGCTTACGATGGATACTGGCGAAGTTTAACGCTGGCTATTGAAATAAAACTTTAATTTAATACGAAAAGTACTATGTTTACAGGGCTTGTTGAAACTCGCGGTGAGATAATCGCCATGGAACCGGTTGGTGGAGATGTTCGCATTATTGTGAGTGCTATAGACTATACTAAGCGCGATATAAATCTAGGCGATAGCGTTGCCATAGATGGATGTTGTCTTACCGTGGTCGAGCGTGACGAAAATCAAATTGCCTTCGATGTGTCAAAGGAGTCAATGAGCTTGACCTTGATCGGTGATTGGCAACTGGGCACGGAAGTTAATTTAGAAATGGCGCTACTGCCAACTACTCGTTTAGGAGGCCATTTGGTGTCGGGCCATGTGGATGGCTTGGCGACTGTGACCGATGTAAAAGAAGATGCGCGTTCTTGGCGAATGTCTTTTGAGTTGCCTGAAGAATTAACAAAATACGTCGCAAAAAAAGGTTCGATTACGATCAATGGTGTTAGTTTAACGGTCAATGAAGTTTCCGGTAACTCCTTTGATATCAATGTGATACCGCATACTTTTCAAGTAACTACTCTCGGAAATTTAGTGCCAGGTAAGAAAGTTCATATCGAAGTAGATCTTATCGCTCGCTACTTAGAACGTTTGTTAGAAGGTAAAGCTAGCTCGGGTAATGACGCTATTTAGATGCAGCTTCTATTTATTAGAGCTTTTGTTTAGACCACCACCTTCACCCGAGAACTCAAGTAAACACCAGTATATATGCCAGTAACGCCCTTATTTGCCGCGATTTTTGCTTTAGCTTATTTATATTTAACAACGGCCGTTATTAAGTTAAGAATGTCAGGAAAAGTGGCTATTGGAGTTGAAAATAACGACTCTAGTATCAATGAGGATCTACAAAAAGCAGTGCGCATTCACGCTAATTTTATTGAGTACGTGCCGATTGCGTTGATCTTATTTTGGTTTCTGGAAAACATTACCTATTCGCCTAACACTGTTTTTTGGCTGGGCTGTATTTTATTAATCGCCCGGCTTGCTCATGTGATTGGAATGCAAAATCATTCAAAATATTTATTCCTGCGTAAATGGGGAGTCATTGCCACACTTGCTGTCATTGCTTTTAGTTCGATCAAAATTATTTGGTGGTATTTACCAATATCAATATAAAAGCTGCTTTATACTCTACTTAGCATGATTCTTGCTTGATGAGCTTTGTTTAGAATCCCATTTATCCCAACTCCAATACAATTGCTGGAAAAAATAATGTCCAATAGACACAATGCGCGTAAAGCCGCCGTTCAAGCTCTGTATCAGTGGGATCTCACTCAGCAAGCAGCTGAAGAAATCGAACCTAAATTCTCGCAAATCCACGATATGCAAAATATAGATAGGAAATTTTTGGTCGAAGTAATGCGCGAAGTCCCTAATAATGAGGCGCAGCTAGAGGAGGCGATTGTGCCTTTCATTGGGCGCGATTTTACCAGCTTAGACCCAGTAGAGCGGGCGATTCTCAGATTAGGCGCCTACGAACTTAAATTTCGTCCTGACGTGCCAACTAAAGTGGTTATGAATGAAATGATTGAGTTAGCAAAAACCTTTGGTTCTGATCACAGCTATAAATTTATCAATGGGGTGATGGATAAACTGGCCGCCGCGCTTCGTAAGTCGGACTAGGGTGGTGTGCTTGCCACACAACTAGCGTCAATCGAGCACTTATAGAACAGGTAGACTATGCCTACAGAGGAAAATTGACTGAATTTACTCTTATAGATCGATACTGCCAAAATATAGGCCGTGTGCATTCCGATACACGTATTGGAGTCGGTGATGATGCTGCCGTGATTAGTGTACCAAATGACAAAGAACTAGTGATCAGTGTGGATACCATGGTCGAGGGTGTACACTTTTTTACCGAGGTAACCCCAGCTAACTTAGCGCATAAATTATTGGCAGTAAATTTAAGCGACATGGCCGCTATGGGAGCTGTGCCCAGATGGGCCACCTTGGCACTGACCTTGCCTAGCGAGGATTCGCAATGGTTAGCGGCCTTTTCAGAATCTTTAAATCTTTGCGCAGAACAATACGGCGTGCAGCTAATTGGCGGCGATACTACCCAAGGTTCATTGACATTATCCTTACAAATCATGGGTTTAGTCCCACAAGGTCAAGCACTTACTCGAGCTGCAGCGAAGCCTGGAGACGATGTGTATATTACCAATAATGTTGGTGACGCCGCATTGGCGCTGGCTTTGCTTAAGAAACAGATTCAAGTGGAGGGCATTGACCAATCTGCTCTGCTTAAAGCATTAGAACTGCCAGAACCACAACTAGACATGGGGCAGGCTCTCTTGCCTTTTGCCTGCGCGTGTATAGATGTATCCGATGGGCTAGTGGCGGACTTAAGCCATATTGCTGATCGTAGTGAAGTATCGATTAATCTAGACGTTACCCAAGTACCAATATCAAAGAATTATCAGGCTTATGTTGCCCAAGGTGGTAACTTAGCCTTAGCATTAAGCGGTGGTGACGATTATCAACTCGCATTTACCGCGGCGGCCGAGCATGCGGTGGCAATCAACAGTGTCGCGCAATCGCTGAATGTCGATGTCAGCAAAATAGGGCAGGTGGTCGATCGCATGCAACAACCCTTGAATTTACATGCCGATGGCGATGACTATATTTTAGACAATGTGACAGGGTATCAACACTTTAATGACTAGTACACCCGCTAATTTTAAACTGAATAATCCTATTCATCTAATGGCTCTAGGCTTTGGTTCTGGCCTTATCAGGCCAGCCCCTGGAACCTGGGGTACTTTAATGTCGGTGCCATTATTTCTGGCATTAGTTATTTTTGCTCCCACTGGCTCCGCCGCTTATTTTGGCTTTTTGATCATAAGCTTTTTGATTGGTATTTATCTCTGTGGAAAAGCCGCCCGTGATGTAGGTGTGCATGATCATAGCGCCATCGTGTGGGATGAATTTGTCGGTTTTTGGATCACAATGGCCCTTGTGGCTCCGAATTGGATCAATATTATTCTGGGTTTTGCTTTATTCCGTTTATTTGATATAGCTAAACCATGGCCCATAAAAGTGTTAGATAAGTCTGTGCATGGTGGCTTTGGCATTATGATAGACGATGTCTTAGCGGGTATATTTGCGGCACTATTGTTGTTACTAGCGCAGCCTTATTTGAGCGGACCGGTTTGATTTATGCAGCTTGATACAAATGGATTGATCGATCAAGCACGCTTTGTCGCCTCGCCCAACTGTGATGAGCGAGAAACAGGTAATCAGCCTGAGGTGATTATTATTCATTGCATTAGTTTGCCACCAGGTGGTTATGTTGACGCGCCTGACAATACTTGTGAAGACACTATTAGCCGTTTCTTTTGCAATAAATTAGAGCCACATGAGCATCCGTATTTTAACGACATTGCGCACCTCAAAGTATCGTCGCATTTTTTAATTACTCGTACCGGCAGTCTTGTTCAATATGTGCCGACCCATATGCGCGCATGGCACGCAGGTGAGTCGGTGTGTTTGGGTAAGCCTAAGGTGAATGATTTTTCAGTGGGTATAGAGCTAGAGGGCTTAGACACTGATCCGCAAGGCTTTAGTGAACAGCAGTACATTATACTCAAACAACTGGTTGATGCTTTACGACACGCTTATCCATCGATTAAAGCAAGCAATCTATTCGCACACAGTGATATTGCTCCTGGACGAAAACCAGACCCTGGCCCTTATTTTGACTGGGCAAGAGTGCTGTAATTTTCTGGCTCGCAGATGTGCGGTTGGTTGCGATAGTTTGCTATGATGCAGTAATTGCTGGCTGAAATATTTTTATAAATATTTCTTGTCTGAAAGCCAGCCAAATCTAATTGAATGTGTAAATTAAGCGATCGGAGTTAACTATGGCTGACAAAACCTTGGCTAGTAAACAGCATCCTTCTAGTAAATCACCTTCTACTCAACAACGCGTAGCGATTGTTGCCGGACTTAGAACTCCATTTTTACGCATAGCCTCTGGCTATAGTAATGTCCCGGCAAGAATTTTAAGTGCACATTTAGTTGCCGAGTTGGTTGAGCGCTCTAATGTTGAAAAATCAGCCATAGAAAAATTAGTGTTTGGCCAGGTTGTGATGGCACCTGATGCGCCGAACATTGCTCGTGAAGTTGTCATGGGCGCTAATTTACCGGTAGAAGTTGATGCTTACAGCGTATCCAGAGCCTGTGCCAGTAGTTATCAATCGACAGCCGATGTTGCTATGAATATCCAGGCTGGTGTGATTGATGTTGGTATTGCAGGTGGCTGTGATGTTATGTCGCAACCTCCCATCAGCTTCAATAAAAAAATGACGGAAGCTATGGTGCGTTTTAGTTACACCAAGGGTTCCAAGTTGGCTGCGTTTAAAGGTATCGGTTTTAAAGACATTATTCCTACTCAACCAGCAATTAAGGAACCGTCGTCAGAATACACCATGGGCCAAGCGGCAGAAAACATGGCCAAAGAAAATGGCATAAAACGAGCAGACCAAGATGCATTAGCGCACCGCTCGCACGTCAATGCAGCCAAGGCATGGGAACAGGGGTGGTTTGATGAGCAAGTGATGCATGTTGTCTTAGGACCAAAATACCAAGCCGTGTCAAGCGACAACCTAGTGCGTGCTAGCTCTGACGTAAACAAGTATCAAAAGTTAAAACCTGTATTCGATCGAGAAAACGGTTCTGTTACTGCAGCAAATAGTTCGCCCTTGACTGACGGTGCCAGTGCGGTATTGCTAATGAGTGAGAGCAAAGCTAAGGAATTAGGGCTTACTCCCTTAGGCTTTATAAAAAGCCATGCCTTTGCGGCCATCGACCCAGGCTGGCAAATGTTGATGGGGCCTTCCTTTGCTACTCCTAAAGCCCTTGATAATGCGGGCCTAAGACTGAAAGATATGGATTTAATTGACATGCATGAGGCCTTTGCAGCGCAAGTGTTGTCGAATACTCAAGCTTTTGCTTCTAAGTCCTTTGCGCAGCAACGTTTAAATCGAAGTGAGGCTATTGGCGAGGTCGATTTCGATAAATTTAACATCAGTGGTAGTTCGATTTCTCTAGGCCATCCTTTTGCTGCAACCGGAACGCGGCAAATTACACAAATGTTGTTCGATCTAAAGCGAACTGGAGGCCAGTTCGGTTTGGTTACGGCATGTGCTGCTGGTGGTTTAGGTGCTGCGATGATTTTAGAAGCAGCCTAATTGTTAAATAAATACTCATTGAATAAAAAATAGATCCCTAGGAATAGATTATGTCGGTATTCAGTTTAGAGAAAAAAGATAATATTGCGATAGTCACCATGAACGACCCTAGTGAGTCGCAAAATGTTATTAACCAGAGTTTACAAAATAGCTTTGATAGCCTTTTTGAAGATTTACAAAGTGATAGCTCACTAAAAGCTCTCATATTTCGCTCTGGTAAGCCTGGTTGTTTTTTAGCAGGTGCCGATATTAGTATTTTCCAGACCATTGAAACGCTAGAGCAGGCGCGAGAGGGTTCCAAATTATTGCATGCGACCTTTCAAAAACTGGTAGATCTTCCATTAGTTACCGTGTGTGCTATTGACGGTGTTTGTTTAGGTGGTGGTCTAGAGCTCGCCTTAGCCTTTGATTATCGAATCGCGACTACCGCTAAAAGTACCCGATTAGGTGTTCCAGAAGTGCAGTTAGGAGTATTGCCTGGTGGCGGTGGTACGCAAAGGCTGCCTCGATTAATAGATTTGCCAACGGCACTCGACTTAATGTTGACCGGCAAACAGCTGGATGCCAAACGCGCCAAAAAAGCCGGTTTGGTGGATGCAATTTGTATGCCTGAAGTATTAATGGATGTTGCAAAAAAATATACCGCTAAAGGAGAACCGAATCGTCAAAAAAGCCTTAAAGAAAAATTGATGAATACACCCCCCATGCGTGCTTATATTTATTCACAAGCTGAAAAAACAGTGATGAAAGCCAGCAAGGGCATGTATCCGGCGCCACTTAAAATATTAGATGTGGTGAAGCGAGGCTTGGCGACCGATTTACAAAAAGGTTTGGATATTGAAGCGACCGGCTTCGCTGAATTGGTAATGTCGCCTGAATCTAAACAGCTCGTTAATATCTTCTTTGCTACTACGGATTTGAAAAAAGATACTGGAGTAGATTCAGATGAAGTAGCACGAGAAGTAGATCAAGTGGGAGTATTGGGCGCAGGTTTAATGGGAGCCGGTATTAGTTATGTCACCGTCGATAAAGCTAAGACCTCGGTTCGCCTTAAAGATATTAATCCCGAAGGCTTAGCAGAAGGGGTGGCTTATGTTGGTAAGATCGTCGATAAAAAACTAACGCGTCGGCGCATTAAACCCCATCAAAGACAATCAATTATGGCTCGCCTAACTGGCACTATTGATTACAGTGGGTTTGCCAACAGCGATGTGGTGATCGAAGCAGTGTTTGAAAGTTTAGACCTCAAGCAAAAAATGGTCGCTGATATTGAAGGTTTAACGGCAAATCGAGAAACAATCTTCGCCACCAATACGTCGGCCATCCCCATTGATGATATAGCTGCTAAAGCGAAGTTTCCCGAGCGAGTGATAGGCATGCATTATTTTTCTCCCGTAGAGAAAATGCCATTGCTTGAAATTGTTAAAGGCGCTAAGACTGCTGATTGGGTTACCGCCACCGTCGTTGAATTAGGCAAGCAACAAGGTAAGACAGTGGTGGTGGTTAATGACGGTCCAGGGTTTTACACGACACGAGTATTGGTTCCGTACAATATGGAGGCCGTGCGTTTAATTCTAGAAGGGGTTGCAATCGAAGACATTGATGCCGCTTTACAAGAGTTTGGCATGCCGATAGGTCCCATTAAGTTAATGGACGAGGTTGGTATTGACGTTGGAGCACATATTGTAGTCACTTTAAATGCGGCATTTGGTGATCGTATTCCATTGCTAGATGGTATTGATAAAGTTATTGATGACGACCGCAAGGGTAAAAAGAATGGACGTGGCTTTTATGACTATAGTGATCAATCTAAAGGTAAGATGGTTGATGAGAGTATCTATGCCTTGTTGGATGTTAGTAGTCCTGGGCGTACTAAGCAGACCAGCAAAAGTATCAGCGAGCGAGTGATAATGAGCATGATAAATGAAGCCGCCTATTGCCTTGACGAAGGTATATTGCGCAGTGCTCGTGATGGCGATATAGGCGCTGTTTTTGGTTTGGGTTTTCCGCCGTTTCTAGGCGGACCATTTCGATATATGGATAGCTTAGGCCTTGCCGTGGTTGTTGAAAAATTACAAGCCCTGCAAGCGGAACATGGTGAGCGATTTACGCCTGCGCCTATTTTGTTGAGCTTGGCAAAGTCTGGCAAAAGTTTCTACGCCTAGTAATATCAAATGTGAATAAACATGGATATTATTTTATATGCCATACCCGTTTTCTTTTTATTAATCGCGATAGAGTTAGTTTACGACCACAAAAAGGCAACCGGCTATTATCGTGTTAATGATGCGTTGACCAGCCTTGCTACGGGCACCATCAACCAGCTAGTTAGTGTTATTCAAACATTAATCCCCTTAACCTTATATGTGATTTTATTTGATGCGATTGCGCTGTGGCAGTGGCCTGATTCAGCGATCTTAACTCCATTGGTATGGCTGTTAGCCTTTATACTTTATGATTTTTGCTATTACTGGAATCACCGTCTTGGCCACGAAATGAATTTGTTGTGGGCAGCCCACGTAGTGCATCATTCCAGTGAGGAATATAATTTGACAACCGCCTTGCGCCAAACGGGCACAGGGTTTTTAAGTTTTATTTTCTATCTGCCGCTTGCCATTTTAGGCTTTGATCCTTTGATGATCATCAGTATCGGCGCACTAAATTTGGTTTATCAATTCTGGGTGCACACTCGCCATATCGGTAAGTTAGGTTGGTTTGATTTTGTGTTTCTTTCACCTTCCAACCATCGCGTACATCACGCGCAAAACAAAGTGTATATCGACCGTAATTATGGTGGTGTGTTTGTATTATGGGACCGCTTGTTTGGTACATTTCAAGAAGAGCTTGAGCAGCAGCCGGTAATTTTTGGTATTCGTGGTGCACTTAAAAGTTGGAATCCACTGTGGGCCAATGTGCATATTTATACACAGCTTTGCATGGACGCATTTCACACTAAAAATTGGTGGCATAAACTGACTATATGGTTTCGTCGAACTGGCTGGCGACCACCAGATGTAGAAGCGAACTATCCATTACTAAAAACCGACTTAAATGATGTGCAAAAATTTGATGTAGCTATTCCTAACTCTCTAAAGTTGTATTGCATCATTCACTATGTGATCACTTCGCTAATCGCGCTTAGCTTTTCATTGGGTGCGCATACCTTGCAATTAAATGACAGAATTGCTTTGGTCAGCTTCGTTTTGATTAGTTGCTTTTCTATTGGAGCATTAATGGAACATAAGCATTATGCCGGTATGCTGGAATGGTTACGCATTGGTGTTTTATTAATTGGCTTGGCCACATTTAGTCCCATATCGCAAAGCTTATCGCTTGGTATATGCTTGGCCTGCCTGATTAGCACAGCCATGTTATGGAGAGCGAGACGATGGTCGTCACGCTACCCAGATTATAATGCCGCCGCAGACTCTTGATTGCTAGTAGTCGTATTGCTCTATTTCTCGGCGTATGAAAGTTTCTGATTTTAATTATCAACTACCCGAAAGTTTGATCGCTCAGTATCCAGCTGAACAGCGCTCGGCTAGCCGTCTACTAAAAGTGCGCAATGCTGATAAATCAGAATCTGCAGCAAGTTTCGATGACGGTATGATCGCTGATATTGTGCATGAACTGCAATCTGGTGATCTTATGGTGCTAAATAATACCAAAGTGATACCCGCGAGATTGTTCGGTAAAAAAGATACCGGTGGACGAGTGGAGATACTGCTAGAACGGATTATTAGCGAGACTGAGTTTTTAGCACAAATTCGTGCCAGCAAAACGCCTAAAGAAGGCACAGTTCTTTTTGTCGATGGCGATGATACTCTGTGCTTAACGGTGCAAGGACGACAAGGCAGCTTTTTTAAGATTAGTTGTGATCGAATTATTAATAAACGAACGATCAATGTTAATGGTGGGCAGCTGTTCGATTTGTTTGAATCGATTGGGCATATGCCGTTGCCGCCTTATATTGAACGGCCTGATGATGCTCAGGATCTAGATAGGTACCAAACTGTCTATGCGCAAACCAAAGGCGCGGTTGCGGCACCAACCGCCGGCCTACATTATGATCAAGCCTTGCTAGACGCGATTAAATCACGTGGTGTTACTGTAGTAACAATCACCTTGCATGTGGGGGCAGGGACTTACCAACCAGTGCGAGTGGATTCATTAGATGAACATGTGATGCATTCTGAATTTGTTGATGTAAGGCAAGATGTGTGTGATGCAATTATAAAAACCAAGGCTAATGGTGGTCAGGTATTAGCCGTGGGTACGACCGTGGTACGTTCATTAGAAGCGGCGGCATTGGCAGCCAGCAAAGAGTTAATAGAACCGTTTCAGGGGGATACGGATATTTTTATTACTCCAGGATTCAACTTTAAAGTAGTGGATAAACTGCAGACCAATTTTCACTTACCTGAATCGACTTTGTTGATGTTGGTGTCGGCCTTTAGCGGCTATGAGACGATTATGGCAGCCTATCAACATGCCATTGATCAAAAATATCGCTTCTTTAGCTACGGTGATGCGATGTATCTTGAAAGGAGTTAGGTATTTAGATAGAAGTTAGATTTTAGAAGTTATATCTAATTCGACTAGCAGACGTTTTAGTAGATAACTAGCAAACAAGTACGCGCACACATTGCCTATCGCCAAACCGACAAATAAGCCAGTAAGTCCAAACCATAATCCGCCCAAATAAGCCAATGGCAGGTAGAAAAATAACATGCGCACGATATTGATATACAATGCTTGTCTGGGTTTTCCAAGCACATTCATCGATACATTGATCAAAACCACAATACCCGCCAAACCGTAACTGATTGGGACAATATACAAAAACTTTTTAATGGTTTCATATACTGTCGGCTCCAACGAAAACGAGATGGCTATATAGTGTGCGAATACCAGTAATAGTAAGTAAATAAAGACTTGTAAGACTAAGGTAAAACGAAAAGCAATTCGTATCGCTTGGTAGACACGATCTTTACGCTCAGCGCCCAGATTTTGTCCAATAAACATTGGCAATGTTGAAGATAGTGCATAAACAACAATAATACTGAGAGCTTCCACTCGCGTACCAACGCCGTAGGCGGCCACCGCATCAGTACCAAAACGCGCTACCAGCAAAGTCACTAAGGAAGCTGTAATGGGCACAATGGCATTGGCTAATACGGCTGGTATGGCTATTTCTAATAGGGCAGAAAAATTTTCTTTAAGCGCACTCCATTTCGGTACTGCCCAGAGTAAAAATCGTTCGCGCACGCCTAAATAGTAAAACCCAATGGCAGCCGAAAAACAGACTGAGATAAGTGTTGCTAGGCCCGCACCGGCCATCTCCATGCGTGGGAATGGACCGATTCCAAATATTAATAATGGATCTAATACTATATTCAATAGTGTCATTGAAATAGCGATCATGGCAGCGGTACGAGTATTGCCTAGCGAACGAAAAGTACTGCTACAAACTTGACTAAACATAAGCATGGGTATGGCCAATACCCAAAAGTACATATATTCGTTGATTGCCGGTAAGGTGGTTTGATCAGCGCCTATACTAATAAAAATATTATCTAATTGAAGCCAAATGATTACCATGCAGACTAATGCCAACAAGGCAGTCAGGTAAAAACCATCTGTTATTAAACGTGCCGCTCGACCCATTTGGGCGGCGCCAACTAACTTTGAGTTTAGCGATGATATTGCCATGCCCAGTCCTAATGCAACGCCGGTAACAATCATGGTAATGGGTGCGATAAATCCAATACTAGCTAGCTCAACGGTGCCAAGATAACTGATAAAATAACTATCCACCACCCCCAAGCCAATAATTGCCGCCAGTGCAAAAAGCATGGGTATGGTTAGTGACACCAATTGCTTGCCAATTGGTTTGCTAATAATATCTTGGCGGCGTTGCGCGGCCGAGGTGTTAGACATAGAAAGAGTTATTTATTTGATTGAATGCTACCGCTTGGAGGTTTTGGCATACCTTTCCTTGATAGCACGTATTGATGGCAGGTATTAAGGTTATATAACTATTGTTCCGGCTGTACGCTTTCGAGTACAGCGCGGGCATTTGCAAGTGGAATACCTGCAGCTTGAGCAGCATCTATTGCTTGATCTACCGTAATAGAGCCTGTTGGTATTTGTCCTAAAGCCCATAAAAAGGAAGAGCGCATGCCACTGCGGCAATGCGCGAGTACTGGGCCTTTACTATTTTCCAAAGCGGTTTTGAAATCGGCAACCAATGTTTCGGGCAGCGGTTGCCCGTTGAACATCGGTAGATAGTGATAATCTATGCCTAGTGTTTGCGCTGCGGCAGCAACTTGCTCCGCCGATATCTGGCCAGGCTCTTCATTGTCAGGCCGATTGTTAATTATAGTAGTAATGCCAGCTTCAACAAAACTATCCAGATCACTAAGAGATATTTGCCCGGCAAGATAGAGTTGGTCGTGTATTTTTTTCATGACATTTTCCTTTTAATGATCTTCAAAATTTCGTAGGTAATCGTCTATATCTTCAAGCGCTTATGAGTCTATCTTAAACTGTTTGACGTTTTGTTTGAACTGCTTCAGTAATTCTACTGATCCTACCTTAGTCGTATAGCGAAGAGAAATATAATCATCGGTTATTTTGCGTACCTTTGAAGCAAGCCCCGGATGCTTTTTGATCACTTTGTCAGCGAAATCATTGGGTGTTTCCGATAAAGCTTTGTCTATTCCTTGCTTACTAAAGAGAGCTACGAATTTTAGATAGACGCGCTGTTCTTCGCCTATTCGCTGCGGCTTTGGTAATAGCCGCCAAAAATAAAATAGTAAAATTGAACAACCTCCGAGCAAAAGAATAGCGACTAGTGTCGAGACACTATTGCGGGTGCTAAATCCGAGTCGACTTAATAACTTGCGTTGTGCGTCAAAATCATAATTTACAATCCATTTATTCCACTGGTATCCAATATTATTAAGATTTTCTTTGATGAAATTTAAGGCGCCATTTATTCCAGTAGGATTTAAGATATTTGATAAAGCGCGGCCATCTAATTGTGAACCCAGCAAATTTGAATTCCATAAATCAGCAAACGCGTCCATGCCAAATTCAATACGTTCCGGACTTACCACCAAGGTAGCATCGTAACGTTGCCAGTGTTGATCGACCCAAACTTCCGACCAGGCATGGGCGTCAGAGTATTTAACTTCAATGAAGTTGCCTTGCTTGTTGATAGAGCCACCTTGATAGCCAACCACGATTCTCGCTGGCACGCCTAACCAACGCATTAGGGTTGAAAAAGTACTAGCATAATGTTCGCAATAACCCACTTTGCTATTGAAAATAAAATCTTCTAACGGGCGATCTTGATCTAGAGTTGGTGGTCTTAATGAGTAACTAAATTCGTTGTCGGCTAGCCATTTATATACCAAGTCTGCCAGTTGCTTATCGGTGCTAGCATTACTGCGCCACTGTCTTAAAAGAGTCTGCATTTTAGCGCTTGGCTGAGCGGTAGTTTGCAATAGTCGCGCGCGATCTAATTTGACTGGTTTGGGTAGCGAAGGCTTAAGGGTGGATGAGCCTCTATAGTTGAAATCCGAGTCAATCGGTTTGCTGATATAGACCGAATAATCATCTAATAATTCACCGCTTGAGATGCCTGCAACATAATCTAAATAGGGTATAAAAAGGTCTTTGGTTTTTTCATGTAATATTTCATAACTGATATCACCATTGTTTAGACTGGCTGCTTTGCGCTTGCGTATTGCTTCATTGAATCTTCGTAATTGTGGCAATGCCACTTCCCATTGAAAATTACGTTCGATATTCATAACCTTGCTGCGCCAGTATAAGAACTCTCGAGCCGGAATGGCGCCATCAAACTGAACCCGAAATGCTAATGAATTATCAAACGCTGAAGCCGCCATCTCGCCAGCGACTAGACTATTACTGAGTGCATCTTTACCTTCCGAAAAATCTTGCGATGGTAGAAAACCGAAATCACCTTGAATGCGAGGAAAAAAGAAAAACAAAAATATCGCTAGCGGCAAAGCTTTGACGATAATTTCGGTGGATGCGCCAATTGCGGCGAGCGCTTTTATTTCTTTGGGATTAGAGAGTTTTAATAAAATTGCCGTGATTGCGATTGTGTACACAAGGACAATCACAATGCTGGTGATAGAGGAGTCAAATAGGAAACTCGATGCAGCTAGAAAATACAAAATCAGACATGTTACAAAATAGTCCCGCAACCCTCTCGATTCTAGAAATTTAAGTGCCACCAATAATACTAAAAAACTAATACCGGCTTTTTGGCCGTTCCAACCACCATAGAAAAATAATATTAAGCCCAAACTAAAGACCATTAATATAATCATCACCCAACTTGGCGGGGCAGCTTGTGACCGGTAAATTAACCCTACTTTTAAAATAAATACTACTAATGCAAACATCGCAATCGCAGGATTAGCGATACTGAAATGTGTGAATAAGGCAATTGCTATAATTGCAGCAAGTTGATACAAGGTGCTGCGGCTCGGCTGGTGAGCTGGTGGGGTTTTGGGCAAAGGAGGTAAGCTTATATTAAACTTTGCCATGAGTTTTTTTAAAAGATTAGACACTGCTAGCCTCTGGCAAAGTTTTGTCTTCATTCCATAAAGCCAGAACTGTTAGGCAATCATGGTAATGACTGCGACCATTGCCATATTCGATAGTATGGTTAGGCATCTCTAGTTGATAGCGCAATTCTTGTTGTTCCGCATTAACTACCCAATAGCATAATTGGCTCAAGCGATTCTCGACGCTCATTGTGGAAGGCAGTGTGAACCAACTTAAATTTATCGAGCTATTGTTTTGCGATTCATATTGACGCGTGATGAGTTTATTGGTTTTGGCCAATGAAGGCCAATGTACGTCGCGGATCCGGTCGCCAGGTTGATAGTTTTTCATTCCAGCAAAATCTTCGGCACCGGGCTGAATATGACTGTTTGCAGACTGTTTGCCTGAACTTGCATGATCCATTGGTAAGGGTATTAAGTCCAAAGGCTGTGGATAGACTAAGCAGCGCTGTTGCGGTTCATAGCGACGGGTCCAACAGAAAAATACCCCAATTGGATAATGAGAAGTCAGTGTGGCTTTTTCACAATAAAAGTAGCCTCGCTGATAAGTCGGGAATTTAAGTTCATAAGTTTCTTGTTGATTCGCGTTAATGTTTACCAGTTGTTGTAAACCTGAGCTGAGTAGCCAAACGGCATTTCTTGATTTATTACTAGAGTTGTGGACGGTCAATTTGAAACAAGCGTGTTCACCAACAAAGATGGCGTTGCCAGGCTGTGCACTTAAACCCAGCCCAATAACATTGTTGTGTGTGTAGACCATGGCGATCAGACCTACTGCGATCAAAATAAACAACATCATGAATGCTGCTTGGCTGTCAAATTTGACAGCAATTGCAAACAGCGCGATTAAAATAAGTGAATAATACCAACCAATACGAGTTGGCAATATATACAGATCTCGCCGAGCTACTTTATAGTCTGACATTTAGTGCAAATTAAAGGACTTCGGTTTGTTTAATAATTTCAGTCAGTTCACTAACCGAATCATCGCCATCATTGCAATGTAGGCGATGAGCGGCAGTGTAGGGAGCTAACATTTTTATGTCTTCAGGTAACACAGCGTTGCGTTTTTCAACTAAGGCAAGGGCCTTAGCCGCTTGAAGCCATTGCAAACCAGCGCGAGGTGACAGGCCGGCCATAAATTTCGACGAAGTACGCGTGCTAGCAAGTAGAGTTTGCAAGTACTCAACAATTGCTTGGCTAACATGTACCTGATTCACTTGTTGTGTTAATTCACTCACATCAGCGGGGTTAAATATTGCAGTAGGTTTTTTACCATTGCGTTTATTGCCTTGAGTGAGTAATAGTTGTTGCTCAAATTCTGCACTCGGATAACCCAGCGAAATACGCATTGAAAATCGATCTAGCTGAGATTCAGGAAGTGCAAAAGTACCGCTTTGTTCGAGTGGGTTTTGTGTGGCGATCACAAAAAACGGCTCACTGAGATCGACTTGTTTACCTTCTACTGAGACTTGCTGTTCTTCCATTGCCTGCAGCAGCGCGCTTTGTGTTTTTGGTGTGGCGCGGTTAATTTCATCGGCTAGTAAAATGGAAGTGAATAGCGGGCCTCTTTTGAAATGGAATTTTTTACTTTCCATATCGAAAATAGTCATGCCAATGATATCTGTGGGCAGCAGGTCACTGGTAAACTGAACGCGTTTAAATGGTAAGCCAAATAAATCGGCTAAGCCATGTGCAAGGGTGGTTTTACCGACACCGGGAATGTCTTCAATTAGCAAGTGTCCGCGCGCAAGCAAGCAAACCACGGATAGTTTGGTGGCGAGAGGGTTACCAAGAATTATCGAGTTTAGACCTTCAAATAGGGAATCAATTTTTTGCATAGTTTTATTATTAATTTTTTGACGACGTGATAACCAACGCACTAGCGGAATTTGGTGAGTGTTTTGATTGATTAGACTATCTATTAGCTCCTCATTATGGCTCATAAGTTGTATCAAATTTATGTTATATCGCTTGCCGCAAACAAGCAGCTCATCGTCTAGCTGCAAAGGTGTTTCCTTGTCGGGTAATAGTTGGCTCAAATTGTTGCGAAGCAGTAGTAAAGGAATGCAGTCGGCTTTAGGTAATTGCTCATTATGAGTTATGTTGTCTATGCTTAAAGACCCGCCCGATTCAATATATCGCGCAAGCGCTGGGGCATTTTTTTTATTTAGTATTAATCGCCATGTCACCGGTGGTTTGTCGCCCGTCACTTTGCTTATACGATGAATTAAATCTTCAGTTTCGAGCTGGCTAAGGGTATTCGAATAACGCAGGAAATTAGTCACTAACGGTCTTGAAATATAGGTTAGTACTTCGTTTGCTACGATTTGACTGCTACGGATAATGTAGTCGCATCCGGCTTTAATAAACAGAGAATGGTCACCTGGCTTGCAAACTCGACCAATGGTCACCAGTTTTGAATTGAGCTGTCGGGCGGTTATCAAAATAGATAAATTGTTGGCGTCGTCATTGGTCGCTGCAATAATGACGCTCGCGTCCTTAATGCCTGCTTGATTTAATGTATCGGCTTCAGTGCCGCGACCTTGAATTAAATTGGTGCTGGCATCAGTCTCTTGGTCTTGATGATTAGCATCCACGATAATGAGTTCTCCCTCGTCACTATCGAAACTTGCCTGGATGGCTTTGCCAAGTCGTCCATAACCACACAATACCCAGCGACCTTTGGGTAAGCCTTGTTGAGCAATTTCTTCGTTAATGTGTTTGGCGTTGTGCTGATTGATAAACCAGTTTTGGACTCGGTGTAATGAGGGTTTATGAACTAGCAAATTGAGTCGTTGTGCGAAAATAAGATAAGGATTGATTGTTTTATTAGTACCAAACGAAGCCATGTTTTCAGCTTCATCTTCAATTTCAGAGCGGCAAATAACGGGTGTTTGCGGCTCCAGCAATTTGCTCGCGACGGCAACTTCTAGATTAACATGATCATGCGCTGTGACCGCTATGACCCCACCACAGTGACTGTTGTTAATACCGGCCGCGATCAAACTCTGTGGCTCGGTGGCATCGGCGTTTAGTACAATAGGTACGGTGGCCAAGTCCTGTAGTTCTATCGATAGAGTGCTCTCAGCATTGTAATCAATAACAACTGTTTGTAGTCCTAGTTCTGACAAGCCTCTATTGATCAGTAAGCCTGTTTCGCCATAGCCACAAATAATGTAAAAAGTTTGATCAATGCGCCGAATACTGCGTTCAAATGAGCCGCGTGCCAATGCATTTTGAAAGGTTTCATCTTGCAAAAGCCTAAGCATATTACCAATAGCGTAAAGCCAGGCGATCACCGATGTATATATGCAGATTAAAACCCACACGCGTTGAGCGTCGGTAAAAGGATAGGGGATTTCACCAAAGCCAATGGTTGTACCCATAAAGCTTACAAAGTAAAAAGCATGAAAAAAGCTCATCTTCCATGGTTGACCGTCGGGATCTAATCCCGGTATTAGGGTCATACCAAAAGTGGCAATAGCGTATACCACAATTAATAGTATTAGTGGCGTGCGCAGGCGGCGCAGTACTAAAAAGAAGATATCAGACATGAGTTATGTTGATCTGATTGGGTTGCTAGTATGTATAAATTACCTACGGATTTGTCCAGTTTCGATAATCAGAAGTATCACAGATAATAAATTTGCGATTAACGCGCCACCGGCCAGTGACACGATGCTTGCCATGGTCCTAGGGTTAATTTCACCCCCAATAGCGCCCTGCGTTGCATAACCCCAAGTTAGTGCGGCGGCGATCAACTGTATGTCTACCACTAGACTTGACGCCAATACGGTAGAGCCAAACTGGGTTCGATCGCCAAACTTCATGATAGTACAAATCAAACTAACCACTAAAGCACCAAACAGCTCATAAGGGTGATGGTGATCTGGGTTGGTAAACTCGCCGATAAAAAAGCCAAAGTTTAATGAAAGGGCTAATATTATAAAAAAAGCGAATATAACTTTCTCGGTGTTCATTCTGGTCTCCGATCAGGATTGTTCTTTCAAGTTTTTCTAAGGCTTACACATGCTCAAGCAGTTTCAATGAGTTAATGCTGACACTTGACAAAGTTTTATGCACAAATCTCGAGTTCAACAGGCCGAATTAAGCCCCGTGTACGCAGACTAAATAAATGCGCCAGATGTAAGCTATGTTTAGCTTCAAGCTTATCACAATCACTGGATTATTATGACAATGAAATAGAGTCCTCATCGGCCATATATAGACGGGTGATTTTATCTGAGTAATTAGTCTTATAGATAACATCTAGGTCTTGCCCAGATAATGCAAAGTTGTATAATATGCGCGAGCCAAAGTTGGCTTAGTCTTGCATTGGATTTGAAGTTTTTTTCAACTTCCGCGTGTGCTCATTTTAAGTATCAAAACGACCTAATGTCGCTTTCATTTGTTTACTGTAAATTACCGTTGCTACCAGCGGGTGCATGAAATTGAGAACAGTGAAAAGCTGTAACGAAAATACTGAATTATTGATTGTCTTATATTTGAATTAATGATGATCAATATGGTGAGGTGAGTTTTTGCTTTATAAAATTAAGAAAGGCCTTGATATACCTCTGCGAGGTCGACCTGACGAGCGAATTGATGTTGCAGCACAGAGCGAGTTCGTCGCTGTATTAGGTAGTGATTATGTGGGGCTTAAACCAACTATGTTGGTTAAGCAAGGCGATAGTGTCAATGTCGGTTCACCGTTATTTGAAGATAAGAAAAACCCTGGTGTCATTGTTACGTCACCGGCTAACGGGACGGTAGCGGAAATTAATCGTGGTGCGAAACGCGCGCTGATATCGGTAGTCATCAAAGTTGAAGGCGATGCCGCCGAGCAATTTATTTCACAAGACGATATAGAAAATGCGAAATTTAGTGCTGAGCAAGTGCGAGATGGTTTACAAAAGTCAGGGCTATGGGTTTCCTTTAGAGCCCGGCCTTATGGCAAAGTACCAGCGATCGACTCTGTAGCTAGTTCTATTTTCGTTAATGCGATGGACACTAACCCTCTAGCGGTTGATCCTGCCTTTATCATTAATCAGTCTGCCAATGAATTTGCCTCAGGGATTAATATATTGAGTAAATTCGGAGTGCCAGTTTATGTTTGTCAGGCACCGGATGCAAAATTGCCAGACCTTATTGCGGCCAATGTAAAAGTAGCAAAGTTTGCTGGGCCTCATCCCGCCGGACTAAGTAGTACGCATGTTCATTGTATTGATCCAGTGAATGCAAATAAGTCAGTCTGGACTATCGGTTATCAAGATGTTATCGCCATTGGCAAACTCTTTACCAGTGGCCAGCTAGATGTTAGTCGCCATATTGCATTAGCGGGGCCATTGTTCAATTCGCCGCGCGTATTTGCTACGCGTTTGGGTGCTAGTGTTGAAGGTCTAATTGAAGGGCGTACGGTAGAGGGCAGTAAGCGTATTATCAGTGGTTCTGTACTTAACGGTCATGAAGCCGCTGGGGAAACAGCTTATTTAGGGCGTTATGACAATCAGGTATCAGTGATAGAGGAACAGAAAGATCGCGAATTTATGGGGTGGATTGCCCCTGGACTGACTAAATTCTCAGCCTTGAATGTATTTGTTTCCAGTCTATTTAAACCTCGGGCATTCAATATAAGTACTTCACAATACGGCAGCCCACGTGCGATTGTCCCGATCGGTGTGTACGAAAAGGTAATGCCTTTGGATATCTTGCCAACTCCATTGATTAAGTCAATTTTGGTGCAAGACACGGATTCTGCACAGCAACTGGGCTGTTTAGAATTAGTTGAAGAAGACTTAGCACTATTATCGTTTGTAGATCCAGGCAAGCATGATTTTGGCCCCGTATTACGTTCTACACTGATGCAAATCGAGAAGGAAGGTTAGTTTATGTCGTTTTTACGTCGAACCCTTGACGGTATTCATCCACATGTTACCGGAGAAGGTAAGTACAAGCAGTTTTATGCACTTTATGAAGCCATAGACACATTTTTTTATTCGCCAGCTGATGTCAATGTTGGTCGTAACCATGTTCGTGACGGAATCGATTTAAAGCGTGTCATGATTTATGTGTGGGTTGCTGCCATGCCTTGCGTATTAATGGGTTGTTACAATGTCGGCTTACAAGCTAATCAAGTAATGGCTAGTATGGGGGTCACCGAAGTTGTTGGCTGGCGTGGCGATATCCTAACAATGTTTGGTATCGGTAATGATCCTAGCAGTATTTTTGATAACTTTTGGCATGGTTTTTGGTATTGGTTTCCAATTTATGCCACAGTTTTCATTGTTGGTGGTTTCTGGGAAGTATTGTTTGCCTCGGTTCGTGGCCACGAAATTAACGAAGGTTTCTTTGTTACGTCAATTCTGTTTAGCTTAATCGTGCCTGCTTCATTGCCACTGTGGCAAGCCGCTTTAGGTATTAGCTTTGGCATTGTCATTGGTAAAGAAGTGTTTGGTGGTACCGGTAAGAATTTTCTTAATCCAGCGCTGACTGCTCGCGCATTTTTATATTTCGCATACCCAGCGCAGCTATCTGGTGATGCTGTGTGGGTGGCGGTAGACGGTTATTCAGGTGCCACTGCTTTAAGTGTGGCGGCTAGCGATGGCGTGCAAGGTCTAACAAATGCTGGCTATTCAATTCAACAATCTTTAACCGGCTATATTGCGGGTTCAATTGGTGAAACCTCTTTGATTGCGATCGGAATAGGCGCGGTATTTTTACTTTTTACCAAAATCGCTTCGTGGCGCATCATGCTAGGGGTGGTGGTCGGTGTAGTCGCTACCAGTCTTTTGTTTAACGCTATCGGTAGCGAAACTAATCCTATGTTTTCAGTTACTCCAATGTGGCATTTTGTGATTGGTGGCTTAGCTTTTGGTATGGTTTATATGGCAACCGATCCTGTTAGTGCAGCCATGACCGATGTAGGACGTTTTTGGTTTGGTGTGTTAGTTGGGGTTATGACTATTTTAATTCGCGTGGTAAACCCAGCTTTTCCTGAAGGTATTATGTTGGCAATTTTGTTTGCTAATTTGTTTGCACCATTAATTGATTGGGCGGTTGTTCAAGCCAATATCAAGCGGCGCGCGAAGCGTTACGCGGCATAATGGGGGCTCTGGTATGAGAACGAATACTATGACTAATATGGCGACCAGAATAGATCGTCAAAACGGGTTTTTGAATTTGCCCAACGATAATATTATTAAAACTATCGCGGTGGCAGCATTGCTCTGTTTAGTTTGTTCAGTGATCGTATCTGGTGCCGCGACTATTCTAAAACCAACTCAAACTGCTAATAAATTATTAGACAAGAAGCGCAATATTTTGAGTGTCGCTGGCTTAGCCGACCAGAGTAAGTCTGTTGATGAGTTATTTCAGCAAATACAAACGCGCGTTGTAGATATGCAAACTGGGGAATTTACAGAAGTGGTGGATGCTGCCACATTCGATCAACGCAAAGCTTCTAAAGACCCAGTTTATCGAGTTGAGCTAGATAGAGGTCAAGACCTTGCGCAAATTGGTGGTCGTTCTAAGTACGCCAATGTGTATTTGTTGAATGTTGATAATCAGTTGAGCAAGATAATATTACCGGTTTCAGGCTATGGTCTATGGTCTACCATGCATGGGTTTATAGCTTTAGAGAGCGATGCAAATACAGTCAGCGGTATTACCTTTTATGAGCATGCTGAAACACCGGGTTTAGGTGGTGAGATAGAAAATAAGAAATGGCAAACCAGCTGGCAAGGTAAGCAGGTTGCGGATGCTCAGGGTCAACCCATTTTAAAACTGATAAAAGGCCAAGTTGATTTGAGTGCCAGTGACGCGCAATACAAAATCGATGGCCTAGCCGGAGCTACTTTAACCAGTAATGGTGTTTCTAACCTAATTAAGTTTTGGTTGGGTAAGGACGGTTTTGGGCCTTACTTAGACAAAATACGTGGTAAAAATGTTTCCACGATCAAGCAACGTGTCGCACCGACTGCTGCTGGGTATTAATAGACGAGAGTTGAGATTATGAAAAGTGAAGCAAAAAATGCACTGTTAGAGCCACTGGTTGCAAATAATCCAATTGCCTTACAAATTCTGGGTGTTTGTTCCGCCTTGGCGGTTACTACGCAATTGTCTGTCGCTTTGATTATGTGTGTTGCCTTAACCAGCGTTACCGCGTTTTCAAATTTGTTTATTAGTTTAGTCCGTAATCACGTGCCATCGAGCATTCGAATCATTGTACAGATGACGATTATTGCTTCTCTAGTCATCGTGGTCGACCAAATACTCAAAGCTTATGCTTACGAAATTAGTAAGCAACTAGCGGTATTTGTAGGGCTGATTATCACCAACTGCATTGTCATGGGTCGAGCAGAAGCATATGCCATGAAAAACCCACCGTGGAACTCATTTCTAGATGGTATTGGCAATGGCCTAGGCTACAGTCTTATTTTGATAATTGTGGGAACCGTGCGAGAGCTATTTGGTTCTGGATCATTATTGGGCTACCAGATTTTACCAACGGTATCCGAAGGTGGCTGGTACCAACCTAACGGTTTGATGCTACTAGCCCCAAGCGCCTTTATTATCATTGGCTTAACTATTTGGGCTATTCGGGCACTGTATCCTGAACAGGTAGAAAAGCCTGACTATGAAATGCAAAATGCGCATAACTCATCCGCTCACGGCAGCATTCCGGGGGTGAACTGATGGATTTAGTCAGTTTAGCGGTTAAGTCGATATTTATCGAAAACCTCGCATTGTCCTTTTTCTTAGGGATGTGCACATTTTTAGCCGTATCTAAAAAGATCGAAACAGCACTCGGTCTGGGCTTTGCTGTATTCGTTGTTTTGGCGATCACAGTGCCCGTCAATAATTTGATTTATCAAAACTTATTGGCTGAAGGCGCCTTAGCTTGGGCGGGTTTGCCCAATGTGGATTTAAGTTTTTTAGGTTTGATTAGTTATATCGGGGTTATCGCTGCCTTGGTGCAAATCTTAGAAATGTTTTTGGACCGCTTTGTACCGGTTCTATACAACGCCTTGGGTATATTTCTGCCATTGATTACAGTCAACTGTGCGATTCTAGGTGCATCTCTATTTATGGTAGAGCGCGACTATACATTCGCACAGAGCGTGGTGTATGGCGCTAGTAGTGGTGTCGGCTGGGCATTAGCCATTGGCGCACTCGCAGGTATTCGTGAAAAAATGAAATACAGTGATGTGCCAGATGGCTTACAGGGGCTCGGTATTACATTTATCACAGTGGGGCTGATGGCTCTTGGCTTTCTGGCATTTTCAGGTATCCAGCTTTAGTGGCTGAGCGAATTAGGTAGGCATTTTATGTTAGAGATAGGATTAGGCGTCGGTTTTTTTACGTTAATTGTTTTAACCCTAGTTGCAATTATTTTATTCGCTAAAAGTAAGTTAGTACCGAGTGGCTTGGTTAAAATCAATATTAATAATGAAAAAGAACTCGAGGTTCCTGCTGGCGGCAAATTACTTGGAGTATTGGCTGAAAATTCATTATTTGTTCCGTCTGCCTGTGGTGGCGGCGGAACTTGCGCTCAATGTCGGGTCAAAATCCACGACGGTGGCGGTTCGATTCTTCCTACCGAAGAAACCCATATCACTAAACGAGAAGCAGCCTCTGGTGACCGTCTTTCTTGCCAGGTAACCGTAAAGCAGGATATGAACATCGAAGTGCCAGAAGAAGTTTTTGGCGTTAAACAATGGCGTTGCAAAGTGCGTTCAAATGACAATGTAGCAACGTTTATTAAAGAACTAGTATTAGAGTTACCAGAAGGCGAAAATGTGGACTTTCGAGCAGGTGGCTATATTCAGATTGAATGCCCACCACATACGGTTAAGTACACTGACTTTCATGTTCAAGATGAATACAAACCTGACTGGGATCACTTCAATATTTGGCAGTACGAGTCGGTGGTTAGTGAAACGGTTGTGCGCGCTTACTCAATGGCGAATTATCCAGAAGAGAAGGGCATTATTATGCTTAATGTGCGTATAGCGTCACCACCACCACGTACCGAAGGCCTAGCACCAGGGCAAATGTCATCGTTTATCTTTAATTTAAAAGAAGGCGATGAAGTGACCATCTCGGGCCCATTTGGGGAGTTTTTTGCTAAAGAGACTGATGCAGAAATGGTGTTTGTTGGCGGTGGTGCTGGCATGGCACCAATGCGCTCGCATATTTTTGATCAATTAGAACGTATTAAAACCGATAGGAAAATGACCTTCTGGTACGGCGCTCGTAGCAAGCGAGAAATGTTTTACGTTGATGATTTTGATCGCTTAGCCAGTGGCCACGATAACTTTACATGGAGTGTAGCTCTGTCCGACCCTCAAGATGAGGATAATTGGGATGGAGATACCGGCTTTATTCATAATGTATTGTTTGAAAACTATTTGAAAGATCATCCTGCACCAGAAGATTGCGAATACTATATGTGCGGTCCGCCAATGATGAACCAAGCCGTGATCAATATGTTGCATGATTTAGGCGTGGAAGACGAAAATATTCTATTGGATGACTTTGGCGGATAGATTATCACTGTGTGTTGATTTTTCATAAATCAAACAAACGATTTGATTGCGCTAATGGATTTGACTAAAAGAAGTAAAAACAGCGGGCGATGCTCGCTGTTTTTGTTTGTGCTTCTTATAGCGGCTTGTCAGCCGCACGCTGAGAACAAAAAACAAGTTGTGTTTGCTGGTCCTATCATGGGTACTCAATACCGTATCACCGCTGTGCTTAACCCTGAGGTTAATGTATTAGAGTTAGAGAAATCTATATTGGCCGCGATGCAGGCGGTCAATCAGAGTATGTCTAACTACATCGATGATTCTGAATTAAATCAGTTAAATCAGGCTCCTTCAGGCCGTGCTATCCAACTTTCCGCAGGCCTTGCTGAGGTATTAAACATGGCTTTATCAATTAGTGCTTTAAGCGAAGGCGCATTTGATATTACTTTGGCGCCAGTTATCGATTTGTGGGGATTTGGACCAAACGGCAGTATTACGCAAAAACCGACTGCTCAAACCATAGATAGTTTGAAAGACTCAATTGGGTATCGACACATTGAGTTAGAAGAACAAGTACTGCGCAAAAAAACCGACAATCTTAGTATCGATCTATCTGCGATTGCCAAGGGCTATGCAGTAGATCAAGTTGTTATTGCTATACGAAATCATGGAATTTTAGATTATTTGGTTAATATCGGTGGTGAACTGAAAGCGGCTGGTGTCAATATTGATCGAGAGATTTGGCGAGTTGGAATTGAAAAGCCGCATATTCTTGGGGGCGTACAAAAAATAGTGTCCTTGGATAATAATGCGATCGCAACTTCTGGCGATTATCGCAATTTTCACCTTATTGATGGACAGCAATACTCGCATACTATAGACCCTAAAACTTTATCACCCGTGTTTCATAAGCTCGCTCTGGTAAGTGTTATTCATGAGTCCGCTAGTATGGCCGATGGTCTAGCGACAGCGATGATGGCTATGGGTGAAGAGCATGCTCTCGATTTTGCTAATAAACACGGTCTCAGTGCGTATTTTATGGTCCGCGGGGCACAACAAGGTGAGTTTGTGGAAGTAAAGAGCGATAAATTTAATCTGAATTTACAATAATTTCCTTGCACTATTGCAATTCAATTACTACATTAGCGGTCATTAGAACATATGACAATAATTAAAAATTAGTTTAACAAGAGAAATCTCCGCACTATGTTTTTCATCACCTTTGGCGTATTTATGTTTGCTATGTTGGCAATGGCGATTGGCGTGATTGTGAGTAATCGTGCCATCAAAGGTAGCTGTGGTGGTTTGAATGATATCGATGGCCTAGAAGGCGCATGTGATATTTGCGAGATTAAGGAACAATGCAAACGTCTTCAAAAAGCCCAGCGTGAACTTCGAAAAACGCAAAGAAAGGCGCTTAGCAAATAGTTAAATGTCGTAGGCATGCAGATTAAATAAGTGAACACCGTGCAAGAAGCTCCTACTAGAAACCTGATTACTAAAGCGGATAACGGCGTTATTCGTGAACACAACGGTAAAATTTGTATTCTCATCGATGGCTATTGGATACGTTATTATGCGCCGCCTGCCAATACGATGGGTGAAAAGCGTGAACTTATTCTGTCACTGCGAAAAAGAGTTTTTCATCATACTGAAGAAGGCATTAACTCCCCAGGGTGGCGCTTAGAGATAGCGCGTAAATACTATGAGGAAGAAACCGATCCGCAGTTAAAACGCGTCAAGGCAGCCATGCTTGCAGGTTCTTTGTTTAACCGAGCGACTGATATTTTTACCAGTGTGGTAGATCTTGAAGAGAAGGGGATTCACGTAGACGACGCAAATCGACTAATGAAGCAATGTGAGTCTTGTTTTCTAGAAGCCTTAGAATTAGGTAAGCAGGTAAAACATTTTAGTGGTGAAGAAGGTGTAGATGAATTATGGGGCGAGCCGTTTAAGGCGTTCTCGTATCCAATCGATAAATTTTTCGAAAGTCGTTATATAAAATTAGCTCAAACTTTTGCTGCGATTGATGAAGTGATTGATCGTATGTTATCTGTTTTTCAAGCTGTGGATGGCTTTGAAAAGGTTTTGCCATTGCTAGAGGAGTTACGCGAAGCATCTAAAACCGAAGTTGAAACCATGCGTCGTGATGAAGCTATATATGAAGTATGGCCACGTTATGTTGCATCCAAGGAAGCCATAACTAAATTTAAGCCCTGTGGTCTAAAACATAATAGCCGAGAAGATGGTTTACGTTATTGGGAAGATGGCTTGCGCTTGTTGCATATGGGTAAAGAAGTGATTAGCTATTTGAGTGGAGTGCGGGTGCCAATGCCGGTAACCACCGAAAATTTTATGGCTAACTGTGAGCTATACGAGCAAAACGGTTCGCTGGACAGTGAGTTTTCCATTTCAGATCAGTGCTTTAGCTCTAAATAATGCGCTTTGATCGAGTGAACCCTTTTCAGAAAATGATAGCTTTTTAATACTCTAATGCTTTACTCTTAGCGTATGAAGCTAAGGCAATTTCAATACGTTGTTGAAGTCGTTAAAAACGGCATGAACGTCACTGCGGCTGCGGACAAGTTATTTACTTCTCAACCAGGAGTGAGTAGTCAAATTAAGCGCTTGGAAGAGGAACTTGGAGTTACCATTTTTGAGCGCAGTGGTAAGCATATTAATGGCTTAACCCCTGAAGGCAAATTGTTAGCCGAACGTTTTGAAACTATTCTCAATGAAGTCGACAATGTAAAACAGCTGGCGGATGATTTTAGCCATCCTGATTCTGGCACTCTTTCGATTGCGACTACTCACACTCAAGCGCGCTATGTATTGCCACCGGTAATTAATGAGTTTCGTCAGCGTTACCCAAATGTGCAATTGCAAATCAATCAGGGTACGCCAGAACAAATAGCCAGTCTTACTGACACTGGGCAAGCCGATATAGGTATTGCTACCGAAGCGCTAGAGCTGTTTGATAATTTAATCTTATTACCGTGCTACCGATGGAATCGTTGCATTATGGTTCCCCAAGGTCATCCCTTAATTAAGGAACCACAGTTAACCCTGAAAGCTATTGCTAGTCATCCCCTGATTACCTACACCTTTGGTGTTGCCGATCGCTCGGTGATCAATCGCGCGTTTAGCGAGCAAGGTTTAGATATTAACGTGGTTATTACCGCGGCTGATGCAGAGGTTATCAAAGCCTATGTGCGCAATGGCTTGGGGATCGGAATCTGCGCGCGCATGGCCTATGACCCGAACCAGGATGATGATTTGGTAGTGATGGATGTTGGCAACTTATTTGATTCAAGTATCACCAGTTTGGCGATTCGAAAAAATGCAGTTTTGCGTGAATATGTGTACGAGTTTATCTCTCTATTTGCATCACATTTAACTCCGGCGGTGGTTAATCAAGCGCTGGGTGCTCAAAATGATACGAGTCTGCAAGATAAACTTTATAAAGAATATGTAAAAGAAGCCGAAACTCGGTAAATTAGATGTTCTTTAGCTACACGCTGCTCCGTTAATATTAATCGGCTGTTTAGTAAGTAATTTTGTTATAAAATTGGTGAAACTGAAGATAAGCCCTCGTATTATTGATTTTATCGCTTTGTAGTTGAGAATGGTTTTTGATTTTTAGGAGACGATTTGTGCCTTACGATTTTAGTCAGCAAGTATTAAGAACCGATGCCGCTGGTATGCCTCTGGATTGGGTGACCTATCAAGAAGCCGTGCGCTGCTATCATTTGGGCCAAGTTTTGTACAGTTGCGGCAATGAGCTATATACCGTGCACGGTGGGATTTGTGCTGCTACTGGGGTGCAGAGTAAGCTTGTTATTAATTCTATTATCGCCACCGAAGGGCATGTTCAGAGTAAGTATCACCATCGACCCAATTACACACCGCCGCTAAGTAATAAAACCTTGTTTTCTAGAGACGGTATGCTGTGTCTCTATTGTGGCAAGCGCTTTCATCGCAGCGACTTATCTCGTGATCACGTTACGCCAATCAGTCAAAGCGGCGCGGATACATGGAACAACGTTGTTACCGCTTGTAAGCGTTGTAATAATTTTAAAGCTGGTCGTACCCCAGAGCAGTCTGGATTGCAATTAATGGCCGTGCCGTTTACACCGACTCATGCCGAATACGTATATTTGCGAGGGCGCCGAGTGCTTAGCGATCAAATGGAGTTTTTGAAAGCGCATTTCCCACGCACGAGTCCCTTACGCCAACGTATAGAGGCGCGTCCCGTAGAGTCAAATTCGACCGAGCTAAACCCTAGTATTTAGTTTCAAATGTCAGTTCGACGTTCTTCGCCAAGCTCCAACTGGGGGCTAGCTCTAGCGGCTTGTTTCGATACTTTACCACTAGCCATTGCGGTAATCCCATGGGGGATATTGACAGGTGCATTAGCGATTCAGGTAGGCTTTAGCCCTCTTCAAGCTCAACTATTGTCATTATTAACCTTTGCCGGAGCTGCACAGTTGTCTTGTATTACATTGCTGGGCGCCGGGGCATCGTTTAGCGCGATCTTTGGATCAACATTTGTTATTAGTTCTCGTCACTTACTTTATTCAATCGTTTTCCGAGAACATGCACTGGCATTGCCACATCGTTGGCGACTCGCAATTGCCTTTGTCCTTACCGATGAAATGTTTGCCGTCTCGCAAGCACATACTCATAAAACAGGTCAGTTCTCTGCGCTTTATGCTTTGGTATCGGGTTATTGTTTTTACCTAATCTGGAATTTGGCCACGCTGATAGGAATTATAGCCGGCGACTCGATTGAAAATTTGCATTCACTAGGTTTGGATTTTGCCATTGCAGCTACTTTTATCGCTATGACCTTTGCTGAGCTTAGGCGGTTTCCGATACTGGTTGCGGTTCTAGTTAGTGGTGCATCGTCGGTTCTGTTAAAACCATACTTCACTGACAGTTATATTATTTTTGCTTCAATAAGCGGTATGCTAGCTGCTTTTTTGCTTGGCGGCTCTACGGAGAATAGCAAGCCCAATCCAGCGGAGGCAGATTAATGATTTGGTGGTTACTTGCGGGCACCACGGCAATTACTTTTGCAAATCGGTACGCATTTTTTGCGCAAAGTCTTCGGTATCGACCCAATGAACAGCTTAAGAGAATATTGAGCTATTCATCTTATGCTGTGCTTACCGCTATTTGGGCTCCAATCGTATTCAATTTTGATCCTGATCAAGGTACCTTGGGACATGCAGGTAGCAGTTATCTGATTGCTAGCCTGTTGGCCGCTGTGTTGAGTTTCGCGCGTATACCGAGTATTTTAGTGGTAATTACCAGTATCAGCGCTTTTTTCTTGATTCGTTATTTGGTTTAGGCTTGTGGAGTTTTACTCTTAGGTGATTTTAGATAAACTCAGGATGTTTAATGCGCTGTTTTTCACTTCGATTGTTTCCGAACAAACGTAACGAAACATATGTTTGTAACTAATAATTAAATAAATAGATAACCAGAAACTGATATACCTATAGCAATGAACGATCGAGAACTCGTAACTAAATCATTGACTCAATTAGAGTTCAATACTGGTTTAGTGGCTAATGTTAGCAAAGACGTTGGCCAAACCAATTCTGCTGTAGTGAGCTTTGATGAATCCAAAGCTAAACTTGTGGCGCAAATAAAGAAGTGGGGCGCCGTTGGAGATGCGCAGGTTCTTGCTGATGCTATATATGAAGTCACAAAGTCCAAGGATAGACTGTTGATTTTTGACTATGTTACCGAAGCAATGGCCAGCCAGTTGCGCGAAGCCAAGATTAATTATTTGGACAAGGCCGGCAATGCTTATTTAGATATTGCGCCAATCTTTGTTTTGATTCAGGGTAAACCGAAAATCAAAACATCAGAAGGTTTAACAACGCAACGTTTGTTTAACGAAACTGGCCTGAAAGTGGTATTAGCGTTATTGGCCAATGATAACCTTTTAAATGCCAGTTACCGCAAGATAGCTGATCATGCCAATGTATCCATGGGAACAATTGGCTGGGTGTTACGCGAGTTAAAAGATTCTGCTTATATTGAAAAGAATAGCAATACTCATAGTTGGATAAATCGTGCGGCCTTGATTAAGAAATGGGCTGAAGCCTACCCAGTGCTCAAGACAAAATATCGAATCGGAACTTATTATTCACAAACAAGCGATTGGTGGCAGTCGATTGATTTGAAAGTTTACGGTGGCATACTAGGCGGCGAAATCTCCGCGTGTAGTTATAGTTCGCATACCAATCCTCAGTCGGCCGTTATTTATACTGGCCAACATAAGCACCATAATTTAATTCGAGATTTAGGGCTATTACGTTCGGCACCTCCCAAGGGCAAGCGCCTGTTTCGCATCGAGATATTAGAAAAATATTGGGGCCTAATAGAAGATGTTAATGCTGCACAAGACTCAACTCATACGTTGCTAAGCCACCCTTTAATAACCTATGCAGATTTGCTCGATACTTGGGACTCAAGTAATCGCACTCTGGCTAAGGAAATCGCCGAAAAATATTTATAATCATTGCTGTTTAGAGCAACTTCTAAAAGGCAATTTTGAAGCCTATAGATGCCGACTTTATGTCGTTTTACAAACACTACTATTTCGGAACTTCTAACTGTCGCGGCTAGTGATTTCCAGTAAGTGATAGCCAAACTGTGTTTGTACTGGTCCATGTAATTTACCTACTTCTTCATTGAAAACAACACGGTCAAACTCAGGAACCATCATCCCAGGTCCAAAGTTACCCAAGTCGCCACCTTGTTTGCCGGAAGGGCATTGTGAATACTCTGATGCCGCGCTTTCAAAGGTGGTTTCACCTGCGTTAATTTTTGCTTGAATATCCAAGCATGCTTGTTCAGAAGACACTAAAATGTGTCGTGCCGATGCTGTCGTCATAACCGTTGTAAACCTATCTGTTTCAAAAGAGGCGCATAATACTTACTTTATGTAATGAATCCCAGTTACAATTAACAAAAAATGACCTAAAAATAACCAAAAAAGGCAAAAACCTTGCTTTTCTTACTGTGAATCAGTCCATTCTCAAAATTGTTCAAATTCTAGCGACTATTGCCCTGCTGATATTGGTTTTCTGGCAAGTTGGCTTGTTCTCTGAATCTGGCCGCACGGTATTTCTAGAGACCTTGGCAAAGGCTGATTTTAAGTTCTTATTATTGTCAATTGGGGTCGGTATTTTTATCAATATGACCAGTGCTTTTAAGTGGTTTATGTTGACCCAATCTCAGCAATTGGGTGCCGGTTATTGGCGTATTTTTTGTTATTACCTTGTCGGTCAATTTTATAATTTGTTTTTGCCTACCAGTGTGGGTGGTGATGTAGTGCGCTCCTATGAACTGGGAAAATTCTCGGGTCGTCATGCCGATGCCCTCGCTTCTGTGTTTGTTGAACGCTATACCGGTGTGTTGGTGCTATTGCTGTTTGCGTTGATAGCGGTGCTAGGTCAGTTATCGGTATTCAATGTTGATTATGTGATTGTCAGTCTGCTTGCCTTTACTGTTATTTTAGGGCTGATTGCCTGGCTGGTCTTCGATTTACGTGTTTATGCTTTTATTAAGCAAGTCCTGCAAACGCGTTTGCAATTTACTGAAAAACTATTTGTGAAGCTAGATAAGCTATTGTTGTCGGTTGAGGTCTACAAAGAGCATCGCGGAGCTATAATTTGGGCACTAATTAACTCAGTAGTGTTCTATCTTATTGCGGTGCTAAATGTTTATGTTACGACTTTGGTATTTGAAATGAACGTAGAGTTTGTTGATATATTGATCGCCACGCCGATTATTATGTTGATTATGAATATCCCATTGTCGATCGGTAATATTGGCCTAATGGAGTTTGCCTATATTAATGTGCTTCAGTTATTAGGTTACTCGCCAGCGCTAGGCTTGTCGGTGGCTATTTTAATGCGTATGAAATCTGTTTTGGATGGCGTAATGGGTGGGCTATTGCACCCATTATTTGTGACGCAAAAGCACTAAATAGTCTATTATTGTTGACCTAGATTGACCCATGCATTTGTGTTCAGATTAAATCGTTTTTAGCTATTGTCTAACTCGCAATTTTCTTACCTTAATAATGAGTAGGTTTTTGAAGAATTTATGAATATTTCTATTTTTGGTACCGGTTACGTTGGTCTGGTTACGGGAGCTTGTTTGGCTGACGTTGGCAACCAGGTGCTTTGCGTGGATATCGATCAGCAGAAAATAGACTTACTGATGAGTGGTAAAATACCCATTTTTGAGCCTGGCTTAGAGCGATTGGTCAACACTGGGGTATCTCAAGAGCGTTTACGTTTTACCACTCAAATTAAAGATGCAGTCGAACATGCTGAGGTTGTATTTATAGCGGTCGGCACACCTCCTGGAGAAGATGGTTCGGCTGATTTATCACATGTCTTAGCGGTCGCTAAATCTATTGGTGAAAACTTGCAAAGCTATCGGGTTATCGCTACTAAATCGACTGTGCCTGTGGGTACCGCTGAGAAGGTTAGGGAGACGATTCAAGAAGAACTCAATTCTCGCGGCGTGGATCTACAATTCAGTGTAGCCTCGAACCCAGAATTTTTAAAAGAGGGCGCTGCAATTGATGATTTTATGAAACCGGACAGAGTGATCGTTGGAGCCGATGACGATAGAGCAGTAGCGTTGCTACGATCATTGTACGCACCTTTTAATCGTAATCATGAGCGTCTTATCGTGATGGATATAGCGTCAGCTGAGCTGACTAAATATGCCGCTAATGCGATGCTAGCAACCAAGATTTCGTTTATGAATGAACTGTCAAATGTGGCTGAGCGTTTAGATGCCGACATTGAGCTGGTGCGTCAAGGCATGGGTTCTGATCCACGCATTGGTTATGACTTTATTTATGCGGGTTGTGGCTATGGCGGCTCTTGTTTTCCAAAAGATGTTCAAGCGCTTTCTCGCACCGCCGATCAACACGGCTATAAAACCCGCATTCTAGATGCCGTTGAAGCAGTAAATACCGATCAAAAGTCTGTGTTGTTAGATAAAATTGATTCGTATCTCGGTTCTGATTTGTCTGGTAAAACCTTGGCTATCTGGGGTTTGGCATTTAAGCCCAATACCGATGATATGCGCCAAGCGCCTAGCCAAGTTATTATTGATGGATTGTTATCGCGCGGTGCGCGTATAAGAGCTTATGATCCAGTCGCTATGCACGCCGCCAGTCTATTGTACGATGATGATAGAGTGACTTTCTGTGAAGATATGTATAGCGCCACCAAAGGCTCTGATGCGTTGGTGGTGGTGACTGAATGGAAAGCTTTTCGTAGTCCTGATTATAATCGTCTGGCATCGCAGTTGAGTAGCTCGGTGATTTTTGATGGACGTAATATTTATGAACCTGAGATGATGACCCAACAAGGTTTCATTTATTTTGGTATTGGCCGGTCTAATTAATAAAAAGCATGACCATTAAATTGAAAAAGAATAGTTTCTCCTCGATTCGAGCACTCGTTGTCGGCGATGTTATGTTGGATCGTTATTGGTTTGGTAGCGTCGACCGAATATCTCCAGAAGCTCCGGTGCCAGTATTAGCCGTCAAGTCGGTAGAAGAGCGAGCTGGTGGCGCGGCCAATGTGGCACATAATTTATTAGCTCTAGGAGCTAAAGCAAATTTGCTTTCAGTCGTTGGCGATGATGAGGCTGGGCGTGAGATCACGCGCATAATTGAAGGTTACGGTGCAACTAATTCTTTAAAAGTAGATGACTCCATTAACACCATTGTTAAAGTGCGAATGATGTCGCAAAACCAGCAATTACTACGAGCTGATTTTGAGCAAAGCCCAAGTGAAGAAATTCTTGCCCAATGCTTAGAAGGTTATGACGACGCTTTATCGAATGCTGATGTAGTGATCTTGTCAGATTATGGCAAAGGTGGCTTAAAGCATGTTGCACAAATGATAGATGCAGCTAAACACCGCGCTATACCGGTTATTATCGACCCCAAAGGTCAGGATTATTCTCGCTATAAAGGTGCTAGCTTAATCACCCCAAATATGAAAGAGTTTGAAGCGGTAATGGGCTCATCTGTAAGTGAATCTGAGTTTGTCATTAAAGCCAAGCAACTTCGAAGTGATTTAGATCTAGACTATTTGTTAGTAACTCGCAGCGAGAAAGGCATGAGTATGTTCGCTAAAGATGGATCGCAAATTGATTCGCCTGCGACCGCCTTAGAGGTTTACGATGTAAGCGGTGCCGGTGACACCGTCATTGCTTTGATGGCCTTGGTTTTGGTCTCTGATATGTCTAATCAACAACGTTTAGAGCTGGCCAATTTAGTAGCTGGTATTGTGGTCGGTAAGTTGGGTACAGCGGTCGCGAATATCGATGAAGTGATCGCTAAACTAGGTATTTAGTTTTTATATAAGAAATTTTTTAATTTTAGGAATTAATCATGATAGTGGTAACTGGCGGCGCAGGATTTATTGGTTCAAATATAGTTCGTGGCTTAAATTCTCGCGGCTTTGACAATATTTTGGTGGTGGATGATTTAAGCGACGGCAATAAAATTCGCAACATCGAGTCTTGTGATATTGAAGAGTACATGGATAAAGATGATTTTCTAGCTCGGGTAGAAAAAGGTGCAGACTTCGGCGGACCTTCTGCTATTTATCATCAAGGCGCGTGCTCAGACACTATGGAAACTGATGGCCGCTATATTATGCAAACTAACTATGAGTATTCAAAGTCATTGTTTCGATATTGCGGTGAGCACAATATTCCATTTATTTATGCGTCTTCGGCATCCGTGTACGGCGGCGGTGATACCTTTCGAGAGAATCCAAAATATGAGCAAGCCTTGAATGCCTATGCGTATTCAAAATTATTGTTTGATCGATATGTACGCAAAAATCGCAATTCGTCTCAATCGCAAGTGGTTGGCTTGCGTTACTTTAATGTTTACGGAAAAGGTGAGGAGCATAAGGGCCGTATGGCATCGGTGGCTTATCACTTTTTCAATCAGTACCATGAGCAAGGTTTTGTAAAGTTGTTTGCTGGTAGTGGCGGTTATGCAGATGGAGAACAACTGCGTGATTTTGTTTGGGTAGGCGATGTGGTGGACGTCAACCTGCATTTTTTGGAACACCCAGAAGACGGTGGTATTTTCAATGTTGGTACTGGCAGTGCGCAGAGTTTTAACGATGTAGCAACCGCGGTATTAAATACCTTGGAAGGTAAAACAAAGACCACGGCAGAATGGGTTGCGGATAAAAAAATTCAATACATACCGTTTCCTGATGCCTTGGTAGGTAAGTATCAAAGCTACACTCAAGCCGATTTGTCTGAGTTGACCATGACCGGTGATTACAAAAAGAACTTCGCCAGTGTGGAACAAGGTGTAGAGACGTACATCAAGCAACTACAAGAAGCCCGTTAATTATTCCTTTGCGTTTAAATTGAATTATGAGTTCGGTTGTTATTTTTGATTCAGGCGTAGGTGGTTTAAGTATTTACCAAGCGGTTCGCGAAAAGCGAGCAGACCTTGATTATGTGTTTGTCAGTGATAACCAAGCGTTTCCCTACGGAAGCAAAGACGAACCAGAACTAATAAAGCGCATTGTTAGCGTTGCTGAGGCTATCGTTGAGCGTTATGCGCCGCAAATATTAGTGGTTGCCTGTAATACTGCGAGTACCGTTGTACTGCCAATTCTGCGTGATAAATATAGTTTTCCGATTGTTGGTGTGGTTCCAGCTATCAAACCAGCGTCAAAACAGTCTGAAACGCGCCATATTGCCATATTAGCAACACCTGCGACTATCGAGCGGGCTTATACAGATAACTTGATTATAGAGTATGCCAGTGACTGTGACGTACTTAAGCTTGGCTCATCTGATTTAGTAAAATTGGCAGAAAACAAACTTTATGGAGAGCCGTTTGAGTTAAACGCTATTGAATCTATAGTGAAACCCATTCTTGATACACATTCGATTGATGTATTGGTATTAGCTTGTACTCATTTCCCTCTATTGGCAGATGAATTGGCCGCCATATTTGCGGAGCATAATCGAGAAATTAAAATACTCGATTCGGCGCAAGGAATTGCTAATCGTGTACATGATTTATGTATCACCGGCTTAACCGACTGCAACGACGCTTATTCTGAGGCTAGCCTTGATTCAAGAAAAACACTAAAGGTCGCGGCTTTCACTGAAAGTATCAGTCAGAACTCAGTTTATTTGACTAAGCTAGAACATCTTGGTTTTAGTGATATTCAAACTTTATCTATATGAACTTACTCGCTCAACAATTAAAGGCGCTACTTGAGAGTGAGCCAGATGTAATCGCTAATGCGGCCAATATGGCCTCTCTATTGTTTAATAATCTTGAGCAGGTCAATTGGGTTGGTTTTTACTTCTTGAAAGAATCGAATGAGCAAAGCAAAGAGTTAGTGTTAGGGCCTTTCTGTGGTCAACCTGCTTGCACCAGAATACCTTTGGGTAAGGGCGTTTGTGGAACTGCTTTTGCTCAACAACAAACCTTAGTGGTGGATGATGTGCATGCTTTCGATGGGCATATCGCTTGTGATGCAGCCAGTCAATCTGAGATCGTTGTACCTTTCAATTTCAATACTTATGGTGTGGATGGGGCGCCGTCAATTGCCGGTGTTTTAGATATCGACAGTCCGATCAAAAATCGTTTTGACGATGCGGATAAACATTTTTTTGAAAAAGCGATGCAGTTATACGTCAATGCCTGTGAGTTATAAGGAAATTATTTGTATGCTCGCCTAAATAAAACGGCCACTAGTATTAAAAGTAGGCCATAGATAATTATAAAGCCAGGATCTTTACCGAGCTTGCCAAAAATGCCAGCAATGATCTGTTGACCACTGGCACCTTGTATTTTTCGTTGATAAATACGTTTCGGAATTAAGGTTTGATATTTCTTTGCTGCTTGCTTATTCACCAGAGATATCTTATTGATACTTACCGCCTGATTTATGTCTAAGCGCAATCCGGTTAACATTTGCATGACAGGTGCTTGCGAAGAAATAAAGTCTAATGGAATAAAGAATGTTTGTTCAATGTTGCTGTCATCGTTTGCTAGTTCAACAATAGTGCTGGCCTGTTCTTTAAAGCGATGCTGCTCGGTGCTATAAAATAATTGAGAGCGTAGGCTTGAATCTGCTGAATTTGTGACGCTAAGTTCTACTAAAACGCCACCCAGCGTCGCGGTATTAATTGCCAGTGGCGGGGAAACCAGATAAGGGTCTAAGCCTGTAACGTCTAAGCTTGTAACGTCTAAGCTTGTAACGTCTAAGTTAGCTAAATCAGAGTTTGGGGTTATGCGCTCTAAATCATTTAAGCGCCAATCTGTTGTGTTTAACACAATAGATTGTTCGGGCACAGATCGAGCACCATTAATGGTGGATGTCGCTAGCAGTTCGATATTTTTTGCGTCCTTAGACTGTTCGCCTATCTGTTCACCTGTGAAGCTTAATTCACAGCCCGCACATCTATCGATATCTAGCCGAAGTTTGCTATTTCCCTGATAATTGATTGCGTCTGGCAATACCAAGCTTATCGATAGAGGCTTATTAAAACTCTCTGCACTAAATAAATATTGCACTTTATAGAGCGGGTCGAATTTACTACTGCCTTCGTTATCAGTCGCTCTAAAAAATAATTCGAATCTGATGTTGTTCAGATTTACTTGGGCGCTCTGTGGTATCGATAAGCTAATAGGTAACTCTAGAATTCGCTTATCGGCTTCAATATTAAGATTCTCAAATATCCAATAAGGATCAGTATCACCAGTCTTGAAATGCGTTTCATCGACGCGCTGCACGTCATTGTGCGAGGTAATACCGATGGGTGCTTGTGCCTGTGCTGTTATCGATAATCCAAACGGCAATCCAATTGACAATACTAAGCAACAAAATATTGACTTCATTGTGAGCGAGCTCTATGGGCGATAAGGCGATAAGCGAAGAATCCCATCACCACGGCAAACAATGATTTAGTTAGTTGGATCGCTTGATGCAGACTTAAATCCTCGGAGGCGATGTGCGCCATGAAGAACGTAGGGAAGTGGCCCATTCCAACAAACTCGCTACTTAGCGGTGCGGCTAAAAATGCCGTGAAAACTCCACCGTCGGTTTTGAGTAGCCAAAGTGCTAACCATGCGCCAAAAAATAGTAAAAACGGTAATACTACGCGTCGGCCATATTGAATGCTTAGAATAGGAAATAAAACTAACCAAGCCGAATAATGCACGCTGTGTGAATTAAAGGCAAAGTAAATAAATAGAGTGATTGATGAAGCGATTACAAAGCGTTCAGCATGAGAGCGCTTGCCAGTCTCCCACGTGTAGATAGCTAATGTGGCTAAACACACTACCACTGGATAAAACCAATAATAGCCGAGAGATAATAACTTTTTAATAGGCTCTGTTTGTTGGGCTGCATCGGGGCCGCTAAATAAATTGGGGTTCCCGCCCAAAGCGCTTAAAACATTGTTCGGTAGTAAATATATCAGGGTAATAATGATACTACTTATTCCAAGCATTATTCCATTACGTAAGTAGTGATCCTTAAAATCTATTTGAGACAACAACAAAAACGGTGCGAACAGTAGATTTATTTCGCGACAAAGTAAGGCTAAACCGAACATAACACTGGCAAACAGTAGACGATCATTTTTCAGTTGCAGCGCCGTCATGGCTAAAAAGAACAAGCCAAACACTTCGAAGCGACCAAAAATATAAGTCGCGAAAATGGTTACTGGATTAAATAGCCAAAGTAACAAGGCAATGCGTTTGTGCTCTGGTTTATCTATGAATTTCCAAATAACTACTGCGGTAGCAATATCAAAAATCAAATAAGGCAACTTAAAGAAAAATAAGTGGCGATAGACATTGGGGTCGTTTAAGAAAAAATGATAATCAGTCAGGCTGGCAGTCGAGTTGGCAGGATCGCTGAGATGAAATAGTCCATCTGTAACGTTAATAAAGATCTGAGAAAATGCAGCAAAAATTAACTCAATGTTAAAAGTTACATAACGATAACTGTTTTCTAAAAACAGACCATTCTGTAATACGTAAAATACTCGCCGATATTCAGAATATAAATCTACATGAGCAAAGAACGGCATTAGTAACAAGCGCAGCAAGACTGCTGCGCCCAGCGCGGCAATAAAAAACTGTCTGTTGTCGAGTCGCTTAATTATCAAATGTCTATTCTTTGAATTGTAATAGTTTTTAGTTTTAATGAATTTCACTTAAGCAAAGACTTTTCTGATCCTTGAATAAGGTTTTTTTTCAGTGAAAGGATAACTTACCGATTGCGCAGCTCGGTTCATATAACAGCTGTTCTCGGTAATCTTTGCAGATGGTTCATCTGGGAAATCCTCAAGCGTAAAATAATGCGTCACTAGAGATTTGCGCGTTTTTGATTTATCTCGGATTGGGCTACCACCATGGAATAATTGTGAATGCCATATCAATACATCACCTTTATTAGCCAAAAAGGTTTCAGGTTTTAGCCCACGTTTTTCAATTTCACTATTTATATAGTCGTTAAAGTCACTTATTTCACTATCTATGATGTTGGTTTTGCCATGAGAAAAAGTGTAGGCCGGTATTTTATGACTGCCAGGATAGTAATTCAGTGGTCCATTGTCTGGCGTCGCATCTTCCAATGCTATCCAAGACGCAACCATTTTGTTGGGAGTAGGTGATGGCATGTAAAAGGTATCAAAATGATAATCTTGCTGGGAACCAAATTGAAAATTTAGACTATTGCAAACCATTGGTAAGCCTCCCAGCAAGGAGCGCAAGATCGGTGCTAGTTGTTCACCTGCGACGACATCACGAATCAGCTCTTGAGTCAGGTATAAATCGTTTAATTTATATGGTTGTTTAGACGCATTTTTAGGAGCATCAGCGAAATAAATTCGTTGTTCTTTTTCGGTTTCAACAAAAACATCAATCACATAGTTGGCGTCTAATTTTTTACGGTCATGCCACAAATCTTTTACCAGAGCATTGATTTTATCAATTTGTGCGTGAGTGTAAAAACCTTTAAGCAGAAGATAACCGTTCTCTTCCCAATATTGCTGTTGTTCAGGGCTTAGTGTCATATGGCAATAGTAGAGCTATTCGTCTTTAAACTTTAAAGAAAATTTTTCATTTTTGAGACTTAAGTTCGGATTGTAATAGGGATCACCAGCATCAAGGAACTCTCGCCATTTGTTTAGAAAGTAATCTTGCTCTTTCAATAAGCGTTGCATTTTTTCGTCAGTGTCTTCATAGCCTCTGCTGATAGACTCATGGTGAGTGGCGCTTGCATGCGGGGTAAACAAATTACTGTAACCCGCATCCATTAGTTTAAGGCATAGGTCTACATCGTTATACGCTACCGCCAGATTGTTTTCGTCAAAACCACCGACTTGTTTGAATTTATCAGATCGCAACATCATCATGGCGCCGGTCACCGCGCTTACGTTGTAAACCATATGCAAGCGGCCATGGTAGCCGATATGCCGACCGGGAAAGAATTTGTGCGGATGACCCGCTGCTCCAACCATGCCAACGACGATACCGGCATGTTGAACGCGCCCATCTGGGTACAGTAGTTTGCCGCCAACGGCGCCAATGTTTGGACGTTGTGCATGCTCAAGCAACCGTTCAATCCAATCGGGACTAATTATCTCGATATCATTGTTTAGTAAAATTAGATATTCGCCTCGCGCTTGTTCTGCGCCATAATTACAAAGAGCTGAAAAGTTAAATGGAATATTCTTTTCTACAAATCGAACTCGTTGATCAATTTGCGCGAAGTGCTCCATGCGCGTAAAGGTCTGATCTTGCTCACTATTATTACTAACCCCAATGACTTCAATATTCGCATAGTCGCTGCGATTAAGAATAGAATTTAAACACGAGTCAAGAAGTTCAGGCTTGTCCTTGAATGGAATAATAATGCTTACCAAAGGTTCGCCTTGGATTTCTCTCACAACCTTGTAGCTTCCTTTAAGCGAGCCAAACTCTACTTTTAGGCCGTCCTCTTGTTTACTAAGAATACCTTCAACGGCTTTTCGGCCGGCTTCCCAAGCATACGATTTTGAGTCATAAACTACCGCAGTCGAACCTGGTATTTTACGCCAGTGATATAAGATTTTGGGTATGTGAATTATGCGTTCAGCTTGTGCCGTTGCACGCAAGATTAGATCATGGTCTTGCGAGCCATCTAAGCCTTCACTAAATCCACCAATATCGTCTGCGATGCTTTTTTTAATAACTGAAAAATGGCAGATATAGTTGTTGGTGTGCAGTAAATCTGGCGAATAGTCGGGTTTAAAATAGGGTTCTTCACGATTACCCTGCATATCCATTTTGTCTTCATCGCTATAAATAAAGCCGACATCAGGGTGGGCGTTTATAGCCTTTGCATTTTCATATAAGGCATCGATGGTGATTTCATCGTCATGATCGAGCAGCGCTATATAATCTCCTTCGGCCATTGCCAAAGCGTCATTAGTAGCCAGTGCGATACCTTGATTTACATCATTTAATTGGATTGAAATCCTCGAGTCTTGCGATGCTTCATACTCTAGAATACCGCGCAAATATTTTTTGGGTGAACAGTCATCTACTAAGCATAGCTGCCAATGTGGGTAGATTTGATTCTGCACAGAACGAATCATGGCAATCAGATACTGAGGATCAGTATTATAAATTGGCACTAAAATTGAAAATATCGGCTTACTCACCATAGCCTCGATTTCGACATGTGCATCGGCAATGTCTTGCTCGCTTAATGAGTGCTGCGACACCCATAGATCGTAGTCTTCATGGTTCTGGCCAATAAAACTTTTATGCTTTGGTTTTGCCGGCGGGTCTTCAATAGCGGCCGCTTCTGTTTGCCCAACTTTTTTTTGATCAGCTCTTTGTTGATCAATAACGTCCTGCTCGGGAAGGGCAATGTACCCACCGCTTATTCTATGGAGTGTCCGACCAGCTAAGCGTTTGGCGCGTGTGCTAGTGCGGGTTAGTAAAAAACTATGCAATTCATCATTACGAACAGTTTGTGTATGTAAACGAGCCTTTAAGTCAGCTATTTGTTTGCGTAGACGATTGCGCGACTGTTGCAGCTCTTCACTCCGTTGTACCAATTCATCAATGCGCCCAGTCTGATAGTCGATATCAGCACGATATTCATTGAGAGAATTCGAGCGTGCCAGCATCTCGTGATCAATTAGGTGAGATTTTAAATTCAAGTTGACTAGGTTCTCTTCAACGTAACTGTTGAGCCAACTTATTTTTACAACTAAGGTATGCGCCTTATCAATGTTTTCAAACTCACCCAAATCAAAGCTAATAGGAGGTTCAGCGGCGCGTACTGCAAAATATTTTGATCTGTGTAGAGATCTTTTGACGCTTGCGGCTGCATTAATCTTTTTCGGCGAAGACGCAGACCAAATAGTGTTTTTATTCTTATCCAGAACCGTTAAAGAACGCAATTCATAAGCGCCAGCCGATGACTCGGCAGCCAGATTGAGTACCGGCGCGGCATCGCTAAACGGCTCAAGCTCAATCTCGATGGACATAGGTTCAACCGATTTAGTCCAGTAGGTGTCACTACTGAGCAACTTTTTGGCAGCTTTGCTCTTTGCACTCCACGCTGTTTGTACACTCAGAGCATGTTTGTCAAGGGATTCAACGCGATACAGCGGCTGAACTAAGGAATGATGAACGGCATGTTTACGAAAATCATTGCTAACCTTGGCATGAATCTTCTCTTCTAGATTAACGAATTTTTTTAAATCTTCTGGCAGCGTGACAACGCTCATATTGTTCGCCACGAATATGCCTAGAGTTGGGCAATGCTCTTGTTCAGCGTAATCTTTGAATAAATTGCTATTTTCAAAGGCAAACCAGAATAATGCGCGAAATAGTATAAAGTCTGTGCTGAATTTTTTATTCAGTTGCCATTCTGTATCAATTGGCGACAAAACGCGTTGCTCACCTTTTTGCTTAACTACAATATTAAATGGCAGTAGGTCATAGGCTATCTTGTGAAAGTCATCAGACTTGCTTAGCTCTGTTAGCCAATTCGAGTATTCGACCACCAATTTCTTAAAACCTTGACTGTCGTTATTCAGGATGGCTAAGCACCAGTCTTGTACTAATAAATGACCTTGTTGGAACGGTTGTGGACTCAAATTCTGCGTTATTAGCTTTGATTCACGCTTTAAGTGTTTATAAGCGGGAGTTTTTTCTACCTCAGCAGCAGAGCGAGCTCGCGTGGTAATTGTTCGCCATCTACTATTTCTACCCAAACCTGGAAAATGACTAAAATCATTATCATAGATTCGGCGAATAGTTTTATTATCAGCGCCCGCAATTAATAAATGGCTGTCAGCGATGTCAACTAATCTAGTTTTATCATCGTGAATTTTTTTGAACAGTAAAAATTCATTAATCTCAGGGTTGTCTATCGAGCCCATGCGGTAAAAATGATTCACCGGGTTTAGGCTGTTGGATAAATAATCAGACGAAAATAGGTTGTTGTAATTGCTGTCTTTAGAGAAGGTGGCGTGCACGTCAATGGCTGCAAAATTGGCGCTGCGTAGCGTGACGCGCAAATCATTTAAATAGGTTTCCCTAATCTTAGCCGCGCCGCCTTGTGCTGAGTTTGGCGTACAGTATAAATCTCTAAAGTTAATATCGGAGCTATTGCTCATGCCTTTAGGGTTGAACCACTTACTCAAGCGTTTTTCATTCAATGTGCTGCAAACCAGCACTCCACGCGGACTCAATGAAGCTTGCAAGGTCGTTAAATACTTTTCCAGCTCGTCATGCCTTAAGTCTAAGTCGGCCAGATTGCCAATCACGATTAAGTCGTAAAAAGTGGGTTGCAAGCTCAAACGCGACAACTCTTCGCTAATGGTCACAACATTATCTTTGCTCGCGCATCTCACTTGTGCGATTTTTGCGGCAAAAGGGTTTAGTTTAATTGAATCGACCGAAGCTACGGACTCGCTTAAAAAGTGTGCCACACCCCCAAGATCCTGACTCAAATCTAAAGCAGGGCCAAGATCGCTTAAATCAAAAGCGCGCAAAAAGTTATATGGTCGAGCCGATAGCGCCTTAATCAGGGTATCTGTTTTTAATGCATGTGCTAAATCTAATGAGAATAGAGACTTGTCACCAACAGAAGTAAAAACCTGTTCAATTTCTACACGCAGTGAACGCGGCACTTTATTGTCAACTGCGTCGCCAAACCCCATGACAGTATTGATGTATACATCGTCGACCATTTCAAGCTGGTCATTGATTTCTATGATTTTGAAATTGTTGGACATATAAGAGATTGCTGGCGTTCAGGGTTCCGATATGGCAGTAACAGTTAAACGCCTTGGCTAACTCAATAGAGCAAATTCAAAGGCAGTGAGCAGTTTGATTTAGTTAGCGCAAATATATCACGCTTGCCAGCATATAGGCACAATCTTAGTGCATTCAATTCTAGCCTAGAGTATCTTAAAAATGGCTTAAGTGAGCACGAACAGGGTCATAAACCTAATAGTGACGGTTGATTAGCTCTATTTAACAATTGTTGACCAGATTAGAGGGTTTTGCTTTTGAATTTTTATGCGGGACGGTAGATAATTCATTAACAATCGTCATTCCGCCCAAGAGAATAAAAATGAATAATAATAATAAAGCAAGCAGAATCAGCACACTATCTTCTAGAGCCATCGAATTACTATTTGAATTGAGACAGCTCGAAACACCAAGCAATATGCAGTTATTGGCAGGAGATTTAGATCGAATTAATTCCAAGCTACTGCGTTTATACAGAGCTACCGACAATGTGCAATCTCATGAACTCATTGCCGATCTTTTAAGTGAAGTTGGGTATCCATGGTTTAAGTGCTTCGTTGAGGGCAGTCGAAGCAAAGCTAATGACTCTTATGTAGATGCAATGCCTGCTGTAATGAGTCAAGATAAATTCCTAAACTTAAAGCCTGCGAACATACAATTTCACTAATAATACAATAACTTAAAATAACTAGTTAATGTAAATAATAAAGTAAATCTAGTCGGCAATAATGTTACTTTTTAGGAATGTATAAATCGGTAATCGTTCCCTCGTAGACTTCTGCAGCCATCGCTACCGTTTCCGACAATGTGGGGTGTGGATGTATAGTTAAACCTATATCACTGGCGTCGGCACCCATTTCTATCGCTAAGCCTATTTCCGCCACTAAATCACCCGCGCTTGGACCCACAATTCCGCCACCCAATACTTGATGTGTTTTTGGGTCGAATAACAGCTTTGTTTTTCCTTCAGTACGGTCGTTACCGATGGCACGTCCAGACGCTGCCCAAGGAAAAACACCTGTTTCAAATTCAATACCCTCGGCTTTAGCCTGAGTCTCGGTTAGGCCCACCCAAGCTATTTCAGGATCGGTATAGGCCACTGATGGAATAACATTGGCTTCAAATCCGCTTTTTTGGCCTGCGCAAACTTCTGCGGCTACTTTGGCTTCATGGGTTGCCTTATGCGCTAACATTGGCTGGCCAACTAAATCGCCTATGGCAAAAATATGGTTTACGTTAGTACGCATTTGTTTATCAACCGCGATAAATCCGCGCTCATCCACGTCTACTCCAGCTTTGTCCGCATCAATTAAGTCACCATTAGGGCGTCTTCCGGTTGCAACCAACACAGTGTCGAATACTTGCGAATCGAGTTTTGTGTCATCTTTGGCAGAGGAAAAATTAATTTTGATGCCTTGTTTTTGTGGTTCAAGGCTCTCTACTTTGGTATTGGTCATGATTTCCTTGACCAATCCTTTCATGCGTTTCTCCAAGGGAGCAATTAAATCTTTATCTGCCCCTGGTATTATTTGTGGCATAAATTCGACGATCGATACTTCGCTACCTAATTCACTGTAAACAGTGGCCATTTCAAGACCAATGATGCCGCCACCCACAATTAGCATCGATTTAGGAATTTCTTTGAGCTCTAATGCGCCAGTTGAGTCGATTACTCGAGGGTCATCAGTCTCAAAAATCGGCAGCGTTGTAACTCGAGAGCCTGCCGCAATAATAGCTTGGTCGAAGGATAGGGTAGAGGAACCATTATCGCTTTCAATGTTTACCACATTGCTAGAGTTAAATTTCGCATAACCATGGATAACCTTGACTTTGCGAGCTTTGGCCATGCCTGCCAAGCCACTGGTAAGCTTGCCGATAACACTTTCTTTAAAGCCGCGTAGCTTTTCGATATCGATCTTAGGTTTACCGAAGCTAATGCCGTGTTTTTCTATTTCACGCGCTTCAGAAATAACCGCAGCAGAATGCAGTAGGGCTTTGGATGGTATGCAGCCTACATTTAAGCAAACGCCACCTAAGGAATCGTATTTTTCTACTAGGGTGACTTCTAAGCCCAAATCTGCCGCTCGAAATGCGGCTGTGTACCCACCAGGGCCAGAACCTATTACAAGTAGCGCAGTATGCGCATCGGCCTTGGCAATATCAGCCTTATCCTCAGTTTGAATAGGTGCAACTGGAGCAGTCGTCGGAGTTTCTGCGGCGGCAGCCGGAGTTTCTGCTACCTTTTCTTCTGGTGCAGAAGTTTGCTGTACGGCTGGTGCTGGCGGTTCAGAATCTTGGGCTTGCTCATCAGCCGCCTCTATAGTAATTACAAGATCGTCTACATTAACGGTATCGCCCGTGGCAACTGCAATTTTACTAACCTTGCCAGCCATCGGTGCTGGTATGTCCATTGAAGCTTTATCACTTTCTACCGTGATTAGCGAATCTTCTGCCTGAATTTCGTCACCGACGCTCACCAATACGTCAATGACTTCAACGTCGGTGGCGCCACCAAGATCAGGTACTTTTATATCTACTGTATTTGTCATTCGGCTCTATGTGCGTAACACATTTATTATTAAATGGTTAATCTGCGCACGTCTTCAAGTGTGATTGCAATATGATGGGTAAACCTAGCTGCTTCTGCGCCGTCTATAACTCGATGATCGTAAGACAAACTTAATGGCAGCATGGTCGCTGGTTCAAATTCTGAACCATTCCATACCGGTTTAATTTTTGATCGTGATACGCCCAAAATAGCCACTTCAGGGGCATTAACAATGGGCGTGAAGTGGGTACCACCGATACCGCCTAAGCTCGAAATAGTGATACAGGCTCCGCTCATGTCGGCCATGGTTAATTTCTTGTCTCTTGCCTTAGCTGCTAATTCGCTCATTTCAAGCGCAATTTCCCCCACCGATTTTTGATCGGCATCTCGAATCACTGGCACCACTAAACCATTGGGTGTTTCTACTGCAATGCCGATGTGAAAGTATTTTTTGAAAATTAGGTTTTCCCCACCAGGCTCTAATGAGCTATTAAATTGAGGGTAGGTCTGTAAGCCATTGACTACCGCTTTTACAATAAAAGCCAACGGGGACAATTTAACAGGCTTATTTTTCTTAGCATTTTCAGCATTGAGTTCTTTTCTGAAAGTTTCTAAGTCGGTGATATTAGACTCGTCGCTGTGGGTGACATGCGGCACATTAAGCCATGATCGATGTAAATTAGTAGCGGTCAGTCGTTTGATACGATTTAGTGGCTGAACATCTATCTCTCCGAACTTGCTGAAATCTTGTGGCGGGACTGCGGGTATGCCAGCATCGCTGCTTGGTGTAGCTCCGCTAGTGAGCAAGCCTTTCACATAGGCTTTTACATCATCTTTGGAAATTCGACCTTTACGGCCTGAACCAGTAATTTTTCCAAGATCGGCACCCAGTTCTCGTGCAAAGCGGCGAATAGATGGCGAAGCATGTGACGAACTTGACGTGCTGCTGGCTGCAGCGCTTGTTGGTGCAGCAGAGGCTTGTGCTGGTACTTTCGCGGCTGAGGCCTGCGTGGCAGGTTCAGTGGTATTACTGCTCGCAACCTCGCTAGTGGCTTCTGGAGCGAAAGCTGGGGCAGGAGCTGCCGCGAAAGAGGTGTTTGAGGTTAATGTTACTACGATGGTACCTTCACCAACCTCTTGGTCAAGCTCTACTTCAATGCTATCGATTATACCATCGGCCGAGCTTGGCACATCCATGCTGGCTTTATCGCTTTCTAGCGTAACCAGCGGATCTTCTTTGGCTACTTCTTGACCGACATTTACCAATATTTCTATAACCTTGGCGGTGTCGCCCCCAATGTCAGGAATGGCCACTTGAACTTGTTCTGTTTTGTTTTGCACTGCGCCACTGTCATTACTGCCGTTTGGCTCGCTGTTGGTTTGATCGTCACTTGAATCTGCATCGTTAGGCGATGGCGCACTCTTGGCCTCAGTGTTGGTTTCAGCAGCGACTGTTTCAGCACCGGCACTTTCTTGCACGTCCACTTCGATAACGGCTACGCCTTCACTAACGGTTTGATCAATTTCAACCAAGATGGCAGATACCACACCAGCTTTGGTGCAGGGCAAGTCCATGCTGGCTTTGTCGCTTTCGAGTACCAATAAAGGGGTTTCTTGTATGACCGTGTCACCAACCTCTACTAGTATTTCAATAACTTTGGCTTCGTCAGCCCCGATGTCAGGAACAATGATTTGCTCAGTAGTATTTTCCGGCATGCTAGTTTTGTGTTGAGTTATCTCTATGGGTGTTTTAACGGGTGGAGCTAAGGCCATTTTGCCCAAATCATCGCCTAATAAATCTAACGATTGCTGCTCATGAGCCTTGGGCGCTGTTTTCTTTTTGGACTTTTTCTTAGCTTTCTTTTTAGTTTTTTTCTTAGTCTTTTTGGCGACCGGCTTTTTATCGTTCGCCTTGGTTTTCTTTTTAGTTTTCTTTTTGGTTTTTTTATCGGCACCAATCGGTTTTGTGGCAGTGCTACCTTCAACTTCAATTTCCAATAATAAAAGCGACGTTGATAGTGTGATCATCTCACCGACAACTGCGATCACCTCTACGATTTTGCCATTTTTGCTTGCTGGTAAACTAATCTCTTGATTGCCACTTTTTACTATAAAAAGAGTATCGCCTTCTGCTACTTCTTTACCCTCTTGGCATTCTATGGATAAGATTTTTGCTTGCCTAAAAGCACTCTTTTCCGGTGGTGTAAGTTCTAAGTACTTAATCATATATGACTTTAGCTGAAGATTTAGTCGAATGAGTTACGATAGCGAAAAATTACAGTGTCTCGGGTAATGGTTTTTCAGGATCAATATTAAACTGTTTAAGCGCTTTGCTCACTAGTTTCTTATCAACGCTGCCGTCTTCATATAAAGCGGATAGGGTGGCAACAACTATGTATTTGAAATTAACTTCAAAATGGACGCGTAATTGTTCTCGGCCATCGCTGCGCCCGTAACCATCGGTGCCAAGCACAACATACCGAGTAGGCACGAACTCGCGAATAGAGTCGGCGTAAATTTTCATATAATCAGTGGCAGCGATAACGGGGCCATTGTGCTCTTGAAAGCATTGCTCTACATAGCTGACCCGGGCTTTTGCCGCAGGGTGCAGCATATTCCAGCGTTGGACTTCTAGACCTTCGCGGCGCAATTCATTAAAGCTAGTTGCGCTCCAAACGTTTACCGCAATTCCATACTCAGCTTCAAGCACCTCAGCTGCCGCGATACATTCATTTAAGATTGCGCCACATCCCATCAGCTGCGCAGTTGGTGTTTTGGCATCATCTTTGCTGCTCTTAATAAGCGGGTAAAGGCCTTTAAGAATGCCTTCTTCGACACCTTTGGGCATGGCAGGGTGAACGTAGTTTTCGTTCATCACGGTCAAGTAGTAGAACACATTTTCTTCTTCTTGATACATACGCCGCAAGCCATCTTGGACAATGGTTGCCAGCTCATAACTGTAGGTTGGGTCGTAGGAAATACAGTTGGGTATGGTTGATGCTTGCAAATGAGAATGACCGTCTTGATGTTGCAAACCCTCTCCGGCCAGTGTTGTTCGCCCAGCTGTGCCGCCGACTAAAAATCCACGTGCTTGCATGTCACCAGCGGCCCAAGCTAAATCACCAATGCGTTGGAAACCAAACATTGAATAGTAGATATAGAAGGGAATCATCGGAAGCTCATTAGTCGAGTAGGAAGTAGCGGCGGCTATCCAAGACGACATTGCTCCAGCCTCGTTAATACCTTCTTCGAGCACTTGGCCTTTTATGTCTTCGCGATAGTACATTAACTGATCGGAATCCTCTGGCTCATATTTTTGACCTTCGCTGGCATAGATACCTAGCTGTCTAAATAAACCCTCCATACCAAAGGTGCGAGCTTCGTCAGGCACAATTGGCACAATCCGGTCTTTAATCTCTTTATCTCGAATGAGCGCAGAAAGAATACGCACAAACACCATGGTGGTAGAGATTTCTCTATCACCAGACGCCTCTAATAATTTATCAAAGGCTGACAGTTCGGGAATTTTCAATTTATTCGAGGGACTTACTCTTGAGGGTAAGTATCCGCCTAAATGCTCACGCCGAGAATGTAAGTATTTGATCTCCGGTGACTCTGGGTCAGGTTTTATATATTCCAAGTTTTGCAATTGCTCGTCACTGACTGGAATCTTAAATCGATTTCTAAAGACATTAAGAGATTCAGCATCCATTTTCTTTTGCTGGTGCGATGTGTTTAGCCCCTGACCAGATTCACCCATGCCTAAGCCTTTAATAGTTTTAGCCAATATTACAGTTGGTTGCCCAGAGTGTTTAATCGCTTCACGATAAGCTGTATAGACTTTGTCGGTATCATGGCCACCGCGAGTCATTAGGTCGATATCATCATCACTCATATGCGCGACCATGGCTTTTAATTCAGGTGTATTCCAAAAATGCTCGCGGGTGTAAGCGCCGCCTTTGGCTTTAAATGCTTGATATTCGCCATCAACGCACTCTTGCATGCGTTTTTGTAAAATACCATCATGATCCTTGGCAAGCAGTATGTCCCATTGTGAGCCCCAGATGACCTTAATAACGTTCCAACCAGCACCGCGAAATTCGGATTCTAGCTCTTGTATGATCTTACCATTGCCGCGCACTGGACCATCTAAGCGCTGCAGATTGCAATTAATCACAAAAATTAAGTTATCGAGTTTCTCTCGACCGGCTAAGCCTAAGGCGCCGCGCGACTCAGGTTCGTCCATTTCACCATCACCTAGAAATGCCCAGACTTTGCGATTTTCAGCTGGAATTAACTCGCGGTTTTCTAGGTATTTTTGAAAGCGCGCTTGATAGATAGCCATGATTGGGCCCAAGCCCATTGACACCGTGGGAAATTGCCAAAAGTTTGGCATTAACCACGGATGAGGGTAGGAGGACAAACCGTTGCCGCCCACCTCTTGTCGAAAATTATCCAATTGTTCTTCCGTTAAACGGCCCTCTAAAAAGGCTCTGGCATACATGCCTGGCGCTGAATGACCTTGGTAATAGATCATGTCACCGCCGTGATCTTTATTACGGGCACGCCAAAAGTGATTGAAGCCTATTTCATAAAGAACCGCAGCGGAAGAGAAGCTAGCAATATGACCGCCATATTCACTGTTAATCTTGTTCGCTCGCAATACCATGACAGCTGCATTCCAACGGATCATAGAACGGATCTTGAATTCGATTTGTCGATCACCAACCACTGCGCTTTGTTTAGAAACCGGTATGGTATTGATATAAGGAGTATTTAAGCCATAACGCAGCTGCGCACCCGCTTCGCGTGCAGTGTCAGTTAGTTCACGTAATAAAAAGCGTGCCCGGTCTGAGCCGTCTGCTTCAATAACGCTTTGCAGAGCCGCTATCCATTCCTGGGTTTCTATAGGGTCTATATCGGCATCGTTAGTGGGGACGGCGGGATTTAGGGATTTGGTGTTAGCAGGCTGATTGCTCATCGAGTAAGACCTTGGCTTGGAGGTAAAATTAAAATGTTTTGGGTGCTGAAGTTGTAATGCTGCGAAAGTAGTGTTCAGGACCACTATTTACAATCTGAATGATAACTATAAGTTTCAGTGATGTAAATATGGATAGCTAAAAAGGCTCGGTGCAGCAGTAACACACTTTCCGCTGCGCACTATAACATTTTTAGTAATGTTTGTGGTCTATCTTGAGCCCTGCAATGCTAGGTGAATTTTAAGCATAATGAGCGTCTATTTAGGCAAATGTCCGCCTGTTACTTTGCCATTTACTAACAGTTTACGCTGTTTCAGGCCGAGTTTTCCACCTGAAAAACTGGGTGTTTTAGATTGGTCTACCTGGTAGCTCATGTCTTTAAACGAATCATTAAAATATTGATTATCACTTTTTATATTGCGAGTTTCGTATGAAAAGCTGGCAATTTTCTTAGGACATAGTTCGCGGCTAAAACGAGTGAATTTCTGATAACTAAAATGTTGCTCTACGTACAGATCACTCATAGTCACTAATTTGCTCATCAATTCATGCAAAAATTCGCTCTCAGAGCGTTGCTCACAAACCAGTGCGATTCGAGTATTTAGTAGCTCGGGAAATAATGACTCTGTGTGATTTTGCGCTTGTATAACAACCGCTGTTTGCTGCTCGTTTAAGTCCACAATCTGATCAATTTCTAAACTTAAAGAGCCCACTTTGATGTTTTTTAGTGTTGCCTTTATTTGCTCAGAAAACTCAGCTTTAGTTGTTGTGTCTGCTCGTAATAAAGTGCTGTTACCACTCATTAGTGGTAGGTCCATATGGTTGTTGAAGGGCGTGGTAAGCCTACCATTTGTTTCTTTATTTTGATCAATACGCAGTGTGACCTTTTCGCGTAGCTCATGTTCGCGTACTTTTTTGATTGCCAGCATTGCTGTTTGAATCACTTCCGAGGTCGGTGTAGATGGCTCAATGACCCAGCGGCGACCATAAACGACTTTATTGATATGCCGTTCTTGTTCATTTCTAGGGTAGTTTTCTACGCCAATCACGCCGACTTGTAGATAGATATCGCAGTCATTTTGCCCAGCGAATAGGATGTAGCTATCTGAGAACTCAATACGCTCTAGAATATGTTCTAAATTCTCTAATGATCGCTGTACTTGTAAGTATTGCTGCGGAACAGCTTGGTGACCATTTGCCAACGTTGCCAATGGTGCATACGGCAATGCCGTTTCTCCTAAGGCGTTAGTCGATGGCTTATCAATGCAAACAAAGTGATGTTGCTTGGCCTTGTCTGCTATTTTTTTAGTTTGATTAATGGTCATAGGCTTAGTCAGGCGTTAATACAAAATACGACTTTTAATGCTGGCCTGCCTTTTATTCACTGTGTTTTTAAAGGAGCAAGTTGTGGCCGATAATATATAGAACTGCTTAGGGCTTTTGTTCTTTCAAGTTTAGGAAAATAAACCGTGTAAGAACCAGTTTTTCTGCTCCTGATCGTAGAATATCCATAACAGATGTCCGCTATGTCTGCGAGCTATAAAATAATCGCGGTTTTGCGTGTTCTCCCACCAATGACTACTAAATCGATCTGGGCCATGAATAATCGTGAGAGGGCCTTTAAAATAGGGCTGTTTAGCATGCTGAGTTAGCTTTTTTGGTTGTTTGAGTAGACTTAGTGGTTGATCTTTTAATAATTGAGGCTTTGCTGTGTATGCCTCGCAATAGACTGCTGCTGGTTGCTCCT
>CAZHEL010000002.1:0-26225 GCA_964531625.1 uncultured Gammaproteobacteria bacterium | reverse complement strand
CTGCTCCGGTCTTAGGTGTTGTCCGTTGGCTAGTTCCGGTAGTGCTTCGGGCTTTGCATGTATGCCAAAAATAGCCTTGTTTCCAAGGCGGGCGCTAAGTCGGTCTAACAGTTGTTGAAAGGCTTCATGGTCCGTTTTAGGATTGAATAAATCGTTATTAAATAAATTCTTTGGGCTTAGCTCGGTAGCGCGTAATTCAATACTTGAAAACTCCCAATTTAGTTTGATATTGCTAAGCTTTAGTTGGCTGAGGCTTTGCAGTGTGTGTAAATCATTTTGCTTAGTGCTAAGTGCAATATCCACTGTTTGTGCCTGGGAACTGTTTTTATTAATAGGGTTGTTGCAGTGAAAAGTCCAGCTAAAACAGTGGCATACGAGTTGTCGTTGGTCTATAAAATCTGCTAATCGAGCTAATAGTTTATCCAGTTCCTGTTGTATCCAGAGTAGGTTATCTATAGGTTCAGCAAAATCCACATGTGAGTAGAAGGTTTTTGGTGGTGTTATCGCTGTTTGTGGGTCAGCTAAGCTACCATGCAGCTGTCTGAGGTAGACTAAAAAATCAGCGCCAAAGCGTTGACCTAGTTCAGGCTTAGCAATGTCAGTAATGTCGCTTAGGAACTTAAAACCACAGCTTTGCAGCTGCTTAAGTGTGTTTGGACTTAGTTCAAGGCAGGCCAGTGCACAATTTTCTAATGTTGTATCGGGGCTGTTAAAGCTCATTGCATAGGCTGCTTTAGGTGTGTTACCCATGCCTGTTTTGTGGCTAATTTTAAAGTTATTTAAATTATGATTAATTGCATTAACTATATTTTCTAAATTATTGAATAATTTAATACTTCTTCCAACTTCTAATAGTAAGCTGTCTTCCGAATAAGCGCTGACCAAAGAACTAAATCGATATGCCCAGTAGCTCAAATCTTGGTATTTTTTTGCTTCTTTGTGTGGCTCTCTAGTATGCAATATTAAGTCAGGTTTTATTGTTAATGCATGGCTGACATTAATGCCTTTTTTTATGCCTGAATCGTGTGCTATTCGATTATGTTGCCAAATTTTTTGCTGATAGCTCACCGCTTGGGCTAGGTCTGAGTCAGCCGCTATATTCAGGCTGTTAAGTGATAGGTGGGTGAATCGCAGGCATAGCCAAAGCTCTTGAGTTTGCTTGCTGTTTTTTTTGCCTGTGTGTTCCATGGCTTACTGTGTTGTATGTTTACTATGGTATTTGTTTTTAGCGCATGCTCTGTTTTAAGAAGCCCTGAAGTTCTGAAGCCCTATGAAGCCTTGAAGCCCTATGAAGAGGTGCTCTGTAATACAGATACTGAGCCTAGAGAAGCAACGGAGTTTGGTTCGCCGCTATGAGTGTTTGCCAAGCGAGTGTTCACCAAGCTATTGGCTAAAGCGGGTGTTTGCTCTTGGTTGTGCTGTGGTAGTAAGTGGGCCGGTAAGCGTTGCCAATTCTCATAATGCGGCGCTATGGATAAGGTACACTTTTGCCCAGCCCAACGATAAGGTTGTTTAATAATGTGCGTTTCGAGTTGGCTGTATGAGTTGCTTTGCAGCTGCAAACGCAGCCCTGATACGGATGCTTGTTGTAGGCAATCACTGTGTCGAAATAAAACGTTCCATGCCTTAGTCTTTTGTGTGGCCAATTGTAAGCGTCTTAACTGCCGCATATTTAAATTGTATTTACCTGTCCAGCTAAATACCGCGGCACAACAATCGGCTAGCAAAACCTGTTCCGTCGCCCACAGCGTTTCTTCAATGCTCTTGGTTTGCACTATCGTTAGCTTATCCACATCAATATGTTCTTTAATAAACGCAGGCGCAAACGGCAAAAAGGGCGGTGCTATCCATAAGATATTAGCTTGCGAATAGTTTTGTTTAGTGAGCTGACGTAAAGCAGGTAGCAATAACCTTAATTCGCCTATACCAAAATCATCAAGGGCCAATTCGTTGGTGCATTCTAGCGGCCAGCCATGTCCATGTAATTGTTGATTTAGTTCAGGATACCCTGTATCTAAGACATTGGTTTTATTGCTATATTTGCAGCAAAGCCATAGTTGTTTGTTAGTCTCTAGGCCATTTTTATTCAGCAATTCATGCTTGTTTTTATTTGTTTTTAAACTCATCTAGTGAGTTTATTTGATATTGGTACAAATATCAAAATGAATCATTCTATTTATGAAATTTACTCAGAAATAAAAAAGCCCGCTTCGATATCTGTCGAAGCGGGCTCAAACTCTTAGAGTTTGCAGATCAATTATTAGCCGAATTGATTCATGGTGTTATCTTCGCCAGCGGCCTTCAATGCAGCGTCGCCAGAGAAGTATTCTTTATGATCATCACCCATATTAGAGCCGGCCATGTCTTGGTGCTTAACGCAGGCCAAACCTTGGCGAATCTCTTTGCGTTGTATGCCTTTGACGTAGGCCAACATGCCTTCTTCACCAAAATAACCTTGAGCTAAGTTGTCAGTCGACAAGGCAGCGGTATGGTAAGTTGGCAGGGTAATCAAGTGATGGAAGATCCCTGCGTCACGCGAACCATCACGTTGGAAGTTTTGAATCATAGCGTCAGCTCTATCAGCCAACTCTGTGTCGTCATATTTAATGTCCATAAGTTCATCACGGTTATACGCGCTTACGTCTTCCTTGGCTTCAGTCATTGCATCATAGGCTTGTTGACGGAAAGATAGTGTCCAGTTGAACGAAGGCGAGTTGTTATAAACCAGCTTAGCATTGGGCACTACTTCACGAATGCGGTTTACCATGCCACCAATTTGACCTACATGCGGCTTCTCTGTTTCAATCCAGATTAAATCAGCACCGTTTTGTAAGCTGGTAATGCAGTCTAATACGCAGCGATCTTCGCCAGTGCCCTCTTTAAATTGAAATAAGCCACTTGGCAAACGCCTAGGGCGCACTAGATTGCCATCACGGTGAATCACAACATCGCCGTTTTTCATTTGCCCGGGCGTCATTTCTTCGCAATCTATGAATGCATTGTACTGGTCACCTAAATCGCCAGGCTCATTAGTTACCGCGATTTGTTTGGTCAGACCTGCGCCTAAAGAGTCAGTGCGTGCAACGATAACGCCATTGTCTACACCTAACTCCAAGAACGCATAACGAACGGCATTGATTTTTGCTAAGAAGTCAGCGTGAGGAACCGTCACTTTACCGTCTTGGTGACCACATTGTTTTTCATCCGACACTTGGTTCTCGATTTGAATTGCACAAGCGCCAGCTTCAATCATTTGTTTGGCCAGCAAATAAGTTGCTTCTTCATTGCCAAAGCCGGCATCGATATCTGCGATAATAGGGACAACATGCGTTTCATAGTTGTCTATTTCGCCTTGAATCTTTTCTGCTGCCGCCGTATTACCAGCGGCACGAGCGGCGTCTAGCTCTCTGAATAAATGTCCCATTTCACGTGCATCAGCTTGGCGTAAAAACGTGTATAACTCTTCGATTAATGCAGGAACTGAAGATTTTTCATGCATGGACTGGTCGGGTAGAGGGCCGAACTCAGAACGCAATGCCGCGATCATCCAGCCAGATAGGTATAAATAACGCTTGTTGGTCGTGCCATGGTGTTTTTTCACCGCGATTAGTTTTTGTTGGCCAATAAAACCGTGCCAGCATCCTAAAGACTGAGTGTAGTTGCCTGAATCGGCATCGTACTCATCCATGTCTTTGCGCATAATGTCGGCCGTATATTTGGCAATCTCGATGCCAGTTTGAAAACGGTTCTGCATTTTCATACGAGCCGTATATTCAGGGTTAATAGAGTCCCATTGAGATCCGTTTTGTTTGATCAACTTGTCAGCGGCATCGACGTTTTTTTCGTAAGTAGCCATAGTAGATATTCCTAATTCTTTTCGATTGTTTATATTAATGATTGGTTTTTAAAAAACCTCTAAAATTCACGTCGTAGCATCCAAATGCTTGACACAATAAGACACGACACCTTGAATCATCAATTTTTAATTGATAAAGCTATATTACTCCGTAAATCGACGCTATTGAAGAGCAAAATTGGCTTGTTAAGCTAGGCTATACAATGATTATTCATAATTTTACTAGCAAACACAATGACTATTCATATTGTGAATAATAGGGATTTGAACAAGTATAATTCATGTCGGTGTAAACTCCGCTTGTTGGCCTTGTTTTAGGTTTTCATTTTTAGGATCTTGGAGTCAAAACTGTGTTTTATGGAGCTACTATGTTTGGTATGTAGTTTTTATGTAATTTGTAGCTACAATCTTTGCTCTTCTCCTTAACTGAGATGGAGAGTAGATAACAATATTTGAAGTAACTTATTAGTACTTATTAGAGAAGCGTATGACTAATTTTATCGATAGAGCAAATTTGAAAGTTGACCGAGTTTTGGTCGATTTTATTGAATCCGAAGCATTGCCAGGATTGAGTATCGAAAGCGATGCTTTTTGGCACAGTTTTGCAAATGTAATTCACGATCTGAGCCCGATTAATAAACAGCTACTAGCTCAGCGGGACGAAATTCAAGCTAAGTTAGATGCATGGAACGCAGCTAACAAAGATAATTTTAATGCCGAGGCTTATAAAGACTATCTGTATGAAATTGGCTACCTCGTAAAAGAGGGTGACGATTTCGCTATTACTACGCAAAACGTGGACGACGAAATTGCAAGGCTGGCTGGTGCTCAACTTGTGGTTCCTACTTCTAATGCACGGTTTGCACTTAACGCAACTAACGCTAGATGGGGCAGTTTGTATGACGCAGTGTATGGCACCGATGTTATCTCCGAAGAGGATGGCGCGCACAAATCGGGCCCGTATAACAAAGTAAGAGGCGATAAGGTTATCCAGTTTGGCCGAGATTTGTTAGATAAGCATTTTCCGCTGGAGCAGGGCTCGCATTCGGATGTGCTTGCTTATCGAATCGACAATAACACGCTACTAGCAAGCTTAGGCAAGGACTCATCAGTTGGACTATCTTCTACAGTGCTTAAGAATGGCCAGCAATGCGTTGCTTATAATGGAAGCAAATCCTCACCATCGTCTGTTTTGCTGCGCCACAACGGCCTACATATGGCAATAGAAATTGATGCTGAATCAGCCGTGGGCAGTGCAGATAAAGCCGGCGTTGCAGATATAACCATCGAAGCAGCATTGACCACCATCCAAGATTTTGAAGATTCTGTTGCGGCGGTAGATGCGCAAGATAAAGTCGGGGTTTATCGTAATTGGTTGGGATTAATGAAAGGTGATTTAAGCGAAACCTTTAATAAAGGAGGTAAGTCATTAACGCGTTCCTTAGAAGCTGATCGTAAATATACAGCGGTGGATGGCTCAGAGTTAGTATTGCATGGGCGCAGTATGCTTTTCTGCCGCAATGTGGGGCATTTAATGTCTAATCCTGCGATTCTTGATAAGAATGGCAATGAAATCCAAGAAGGTATTATGGACGCCATGGTAAGCGTGTTAATCGCTAAACATGATCTTAATGGAAATAATATTCACCGCAACTCTCGCACTGGCAGTGTGTACATTGTTAAACCAAAAATGCATGGCCCTAAAGAAGCCGCTTTTGCTAATACCTTGTTTGATCGAGTAGAAGACGAACTTGGGCTAGAACGTAATACCGTCAAAATAGGTGTGATGGACGAAGAGCGTCGTACTACAGTTAATTTAAAAGAGTGCATCCGTCAAGTAAAAGATCGGGTGGTGTTTATCAATACTGGCTTTTTAGATAGAACGGGCGACGAGATTCATACCAGCATGCTTCTCGGAGCAATGGCACCCAAGGCTGAAATTAAAAAACAGAGGTGGATTGCGGCCTATGAAGACTGGAATGTCGACATCGGTTTGGAATGTGGTTTTTCCGGCAATGCACAAATAGGCAAAGGCATGTGGGCCATGCCCGATGAAATGGCCGAGATGCTTGTACAAAAAGGTGGCCATCCTGAGTCAGGCGCGAATACCGCTTGGGTTCCCTCGCCAATTGGCGCTACCTTACACGCCACGCATTATCATGAGACCAATGTGTTTGATGTTCAGTCAAAACTTAAGAGTCGCGCGCGTGCTGCACTCGATGATATTTTAACTATTCCTCTAAGTGCCAACCCTGGTGAAATGAGCGCTGATGACATTCAAGCGGAATTAGACAATAACGCGCAAGGGATTTTGGGTTATGTAGTGCGTTGGATTGATCAAGGGGTAGGTTGTTCCAAAGTGCCTGATATCAATAATGTCGGCTTGATGGAAGATCGAGCAACACTGCGCATTTCTAGTCAGCATATTGCTAATTGGCTGGAGCATGGACTAATTGGTGTGGCACAGGTCGAAGAAACTTTCCAACGCATGGCGGCGGTGGTTGATGCGCAAAATCAAGGAGATGGCATGTATCAACCAATGGCAGGAAACTTCGATAGCAACATCGCCTATAAAGCGGCACTAGAATTGTGCCTTAAAGGTAAGGACCAGCCTAACGGTTATACCGAGCCTTTGTTGCATCAATATCGTTTGCGACTCAAGGCTCAAGCTAGCACTTGATTGTTTAGCGCAAAATTTCAATTCGCCTTTACGCAGTACTAGCGGTGAATGGATTTTAATATCTGAAAGTTCATAGAGGTTTTATGTGGACAGTGTTAGCATTGTGGACACAATAAAACCTCTTTTTTAGTCCTGATTTTCGCATTGGGCACGCCTTTGTGGATACATGCTATGTCTGACCAGATTATTACTGCTGTAACTAACCAGTTGCATGATCTTATTGATCCCTATACCGCGGATAAAATGACTGCTGCACGGGCATTGAAATCCGTGCAAGTTAACGATGATAAAGTCGTTGTTAGTTTAAAAAAGGGCTATCCGGTGGCATCTGTTGTTGATGAGCTTTCTGCTTTAGTGCATCAAGCATTACAAGATCTGCCGTTCGAAAATCGTGATCTAGAAGTGCTTATCAGCCAAGAGATCGTATCGCATTCAGCGCAACAAGGCGCACAGGCAGTCGCTGGTGTTAAAAACATTATTGCGGTGGCATCCGGTAAAGGCGGCGTGGGTAAGTCCACGGTGTCAGCTAATCTAGCCTTAGCCTTAGCCAATGCAGGTGCTAGAGTAGGGATACTAGATGCGGATATATACGGCCCAAGCCAACCGCGCATGTTAGGTGTGGTGGGCAGCCCTGAGGCCTTAGACAATAAAATGCTGGTGCCGATGCGTAATCATGATCTAAAAATCATGTCGATTGGTTTTCTAATTGAAGAAGACACACCGATGATTTGGCGTGGTCCAATGGCGACGCAGGCGTTAGAACAAATGTTGCGCGGTACCGCTTGGAATAGCGATGACGAAGACATAGATTATCTAGTAATCGATTTGCCACCAGGTACTGGCGACGTGCAACTTACCTTGTCGCAAAAAGTGCCTGTGTCTGGTGCGGTGATTGTGACTACGCCGCAAGATATAGCCTTACTGGATGCTCGAAAAGCCTACAAAATGTTTGAAAAGGTCGAAGTGCCTATCTTTGGTGTAATCGAAAACATGAGTACTCACGTTTGCTCTGAGTGTGGGCACGAGGAAGCGATATTTGGTTCCAATGGCGCGGCCAAAATGGCCGATGATTACCAGCTTGATGTATTGGGCGAAATACCGCTAGAAATGGCTATTCGTGAACTCACTGATTCAGGCACCCCCACCGTGGTTGCTCAACCCGAGTCTGAGACCGCTACTCGGTATCAAGGTATTGCTCTAAAGATTGCTGGTAAACTGTCGGTTAAGAAAAAAGATTTTAGTAAGTCTTTCCCTAATATTGTGGTTGAAAATAGTTAGAAGAAAATCATGAGTGATAGCAGCATAGGAAAATTATTCAAGGTCACCACTTTTGGCGAAAGCCATGGCAAAGGTATTGGCTGTGTGGTCGATGGTTGCCCGCCGAATTTGGCCTTAAGCGAAGAGGACTTACAGCCTGACTTAGATCGCCGAAAACCAGGACAATCAAAGTTTACCACTCAGCGCCGGGAAGCCGACGAGGTACAGATTTTTTCAGGCGTATTTGAAGGTAAAACCACCGGCGCGTCGATCGGCATGATCATTCATAACACGGATCAAAAATCCAAAGATTACTCTAATATCATGGATACCTTTCGCCCTGGCCACGCCGACTATACCTATCATCATAAATACGGCAATCGAGACTATCGCGGTGGCGGCCGGTCGTCTGCACGCACCACAGCCATGATTGTCGCTGCTGGTGGTATTGCAAAAAAATATTTATTGCAACAAGAAGACATACAAATACGAGCGTATTTGGCCCAAATGGGCGATGTGAGCATCGACTCGGTAGACTTCGACGAGATAGCCAATAACCCATTTAATTGTCCTGATGCCAGTAAAGTAGCTGATATGGAAGCCTTGATCACTCAGCTGCGCCGAGATGGTGATTCAGTGGGTGCAAAAATCACCGTCGTTGCCAACAATATGCCGGTGGGTTTGGGCGAGCCTGTGTTTAATGAATTAGACGCCGATATCGCCAAAGCATTAATGAGTATTAACGCGGTTAAAGGCGTGGAGATTGGTGCTGGCTTTGAGTCTGTTTCGCAACGCGGCTCTGAACATCGCGATGAGTTGTACCCTGATGGCTTCGATAGTAATAATGCAGGTGGTGTTTTGGGTGGCATATCATCGGGGCAAGATGTGCTTGCTAGTCTTGCATTAAAACCTACATCTAGCATTACAAAGGTTGGGCAAAGCATTGATAAACAAGGAAAACCTGTTGAAGTAGTCACCAAAGGTAGGCACGATCCGTGTGTAGGGATTCGGGCCGTTCCGATTGCCGAAGCGATGTTGGCAATTGTTATTATGGACCATTATTTACGACACCGTGCGCAGAATGCCGATGTCAGTGTGGATACACCAGCAATACCAGGCAGTCGCAATTAAGATTATTAAATTGTGTGTGGGCACATTCGTGCAGCTGCTTGGGCTGAAACACTTAGGTGGACACAATAGTTAATGCGCAATTGGCATTTTTCCAGCTTTTATTTTTTCTATTTTATTACCTTAGGTATTTTAGTTCCGTATTGGAGCTTACATCTTCAGGATTTAGGCTTTGATGCGACTCAAATAGGGCAGTTAATGGGTATTTTTCTGTTAACCAAGATGGTAGCCCCCAATATTTGGGCAGCACTTGCCGATCGCGTAGCGCATGAGAGAGGACATTCATTCGGCTTATTAAAATTTGCCGCAATCGCTACACTAGCACTTTATTGCTTAATGTTTTGGGCAACAAGTTTTTGGACCGTTGCAGCCGTGATGTTCTCGTATTGCTTATTTTGGAACGCTTGTCTGCCGCAACTTGAGGCGGCTACCTTAAATCATTTAAAAGGCCGTTCCAGTAGTAATATTGCCCATACTAGCTCTTCATATGGCTCCTCTATTCATTATGGATCTATTCGTTTATGGGGCTCGATCGGTTTTATCGTTAGCGTGTTCGGTATTGGTGTGTTAATGGACTTTTATGGTCCATCGGTAATTTTGCCTGCTGGCGCCTTAGGTTTATCAAGCATTGTGCTGGTAAGTTTGTGTATGCAAACAGCCAAATCTAATGTGCAGCATCAAAGTAGCACAACGACCGATTCCATGCCCTCTATTAGCCGCTTATTAAACATCAGAATTATTATGTTGTTGCTGCTGTGTGTGGCCATGCAGATGTCGCATGCACCGTTTTATACCTTCTTCAGTATTTACTTAGAGTCCTATCAATACTCCAAAACTTATATCGGCGCTTTATGGTCGGTAGGAGTAATATTTGAGATAGGTGTTTTTCTTATCGCTTATCGCTTGCTGCGTCATTATCGGTTGGCGCATTTGCTAACGTTTACCTTTGCAATTGCCAGTATTCGGTGGTTTTTAGTTGCCAAGTTCCCTGAAAATGGAGCGCTTATATTTTTTAGTCAGATGCTGCATGCCATGACCTACGGTTTATATCATAGCGTTATGATTCAGTTTATTGATCGCCTCTTTCAAGGGTCTTATCAAATACGCGGCCAAGCACTTTATAGCAGCGTAAGTTTTGGGGCTGGCGGTGCGGCAGGTAGCATTCTTAGTGGTTATGTCTGGTCCAGCTACGGCGGTAGTTTTCTATTTCAATCAGCCGCGTGGCTGATGTTAGTCGTGACTATTGTTTCTTTCTTGATTACCCCGTTGATTACTAGAGCATCAACCACCGAAGCGGTTAAATCGACATGAAGACTGTTGTGTGGTTACGCGAGGACTTACGCCTGTTAGATAATCCCGCATTGTCATATGCAGCGCAGCGCGGAGAAATATTGCCGGTTTTTATCTGCCCAACCCATCTGGGTGGCGCGCGAAATTGGTGGTTGCATCACAGTCTGAGCAATCTCATGCATGACTTTGCCAAACAAGGCGTAGAGCTGCTTTTGAAAACAGGCGAACCGACAAAAGTGTTGACGGGTCTATGTGAGCAAATCGGTGCCGAGCAAGTTGTCTGGAATCGAGTCTATTCGCCACTCGGTATGGGTGATGGCGCCGCCGTGAAACAAGCTTTGAGCGACAAGCAGCTTAAATCTAAGTCATTTAATGCAGAGATGCTGATTGAACCCAGCCGCGTTCTCAATAAGCAGGGCACAGCATTTAAAGTATTTACGCCATTTTGGCGACATTGCCTATCGATATTAGATCCCTCTCCGGTATTAGTCAGACCACACTTAAATGGGTTTAAACACAAATTAAAATCTGAATCTCTAGATAATTGGGGACTGCTGCCTAGTCGACCAGATTGGGCTGGTGGTTTGGCTGATCGTTGGCAGCCGGGAGAGCGTGGCGCGCAAGCTCGTTGGCAACTGTTTTATGAGCAAACGATTTCAAACTATAAGGTTGGTCGTGACTTTCCTGCTCAGCACAACACCTCTTATCTATCACCACATTTAGCTTTTGGAGAAATCAGCACTAAACAAATTTGGTTTGATGTACAACTGGCACTGACTGCGGGTGAGATTGATGCTGACAATGCTAATAAGTTTCTGGCCGAAATAGGTTGGCGTGAATACAGCCGTTATTTATTAGTGCATTTTCCACATATGACGTCTGAATCGTTTAACTCGAAATTTGATAATTTTCCTTGGCAGCAAAATACCGAGTTGCTTTTCGCTTGGCAGCGTGGACAAACTGGTTATCCGATTGTCGATGCGGGCATGCGCGAGCTCTGGACTACAGGTTATATGCATAACCGCGTGCGGATGGTGGTAGCTTCATTTTTGACCAAGCACTGTTTAGTTCATTGGCATGAGGGCATGAACTGGTTTTGGGATACGTTGGTGGACGCAGATACCCCCAACAATACCGCTAGTTGGCAATGGGTAAGTGGTTGCGGAGCGGATGCAGCGCCGTATTTTCGAATATTCAACCCAGTATTACAGGGCGAACGGTTCGACAAACACGGCGACTATGTTCGCAAATGGGTGCCCGAACTTAAGACCTTACCCAATAAGTTTATTCATAAGCCGTGGCAAGCGGATTCTAAGACCTTACAAAAGGCCAAAATAGCTTTAGGACAGAATTACCCGCTGCCAATTGTTGATCATAAAGAAGCGCGCCAAGCTGCGTTGGGCGCATACCAATCACTAAAGGAAATGCAAAGTCTTAAACAATAAAACACGTGTTTATTGGCTTTTATAGATATGATCTATTTATAGATAAAAACAATTAATAATGTAGATACAAACGATTTAACAAATTTATAGATCTTGGCTAAACTCCTGTTAGCAAAATCAATTAGACAAATTTAGTATCTTTTTATGAGTCAGTAATTTGGGAATCAGCAATGCCACATCGATATTACCTTTTGTATCTCCTTACAATGAACTTGTCAGCGGCAGTAGCGCACTGCATGTCTTCTACGACAGCTAAGGGGGGGTGGATCTGATGATCTCGAAGTATTTTTGAAAGATTTATCGCCAATAGCCGATCTAAGGTAGCAAGAGATAATATGTGATGTTTGTCGATTGCTTTATAGATGTGTAACGATAAAGAAAATTCATCATTAGGGTCATCTGAGAAGCTGTCCGACCCCAGTGCTGAGCTTGGATTTTCTCAAGAGCATTTAATAAAGCTGACTAAGTGGCAAATGCCATTTGGTAAGTATGCAGGTTGGGTGCTTATTGATTTGCCTGAAGAATATCTTTTTTGGTTTGATAAAAAAGGGTTTCCCGAAGGCGAACTCGGTGAGCTAATGAAGTTTTGTCTCGACTTAAAAATTGAAGGTTTGGACGGGCTTCTTAAACCATTGAAGTAAAAATGAAATAACAATGGCGGATATGTTTTGAATATACGTGATCTACAATATTTAGTTGCCGTGCATGAAACTAGCAATTTCAGTAAAGCGGCTGAAAAGTGTTTTGTAAGCCAACCGACTTTAAGTGGCCAACTTAAAAAGCTAGAGGAGAGCTTAGGGGCAACTCTTATGGAACGTTCAACCAGAAAAGTATTGTTTACCCAATTGGGTGAGCAAGTGGTTGACGAAGCACGTAAAGTCTTAATGACTATAAACAATATTTCCGATTTAGCACGTCAAAATGATGAGCCTTGTGCAGGCGATTATCATCTAGGGTTAATACCCACCGTAGCGCCATTTTTACTACCCCTAGTCATGCCGGCAATAAGTGCGGCATTTCCTAAAATGAATCTTTTTTTACACGAGCTTCGTACTGAAGAGTTGCTGGATAAGCTTACAAAAGGGGAGATCGACGCGGCGATCTTAGCCAAGTTGGATTGGGATCTGCCGCTAACTGAGTTCTCTTTGTATGCGGAAAATTTCCATTTAGCTATTAGTGACAAAGACCCAATAGCCAGTCGCGCTAGACCCGTGGCTAGAACGGTATTAGAAGACCGTTCAGTGTTGATGCTCGAAGATGGTCACTGCTTGCGTGATCAAGCACTCGGTGTATGTTTTTCCGCAGGCGCAATCGAAGATCAGCGCTTTAAAGCGACCAGTATGGAAACCTTGTTACATATGGTTGCTAGTGGCCCTGGTATGACCTTGGTGCCAGAATTAGCATGCTTGAAAGAGTTACCCAATATTTGTTATATCCCATTTCTTGATCCACAGCCGAATCGCGATGTGGTAATGCTGGTAAGAAACAACAGCTCACGGCTATCAGCATTAAAACAAGTGCGTAACATCATTGTAGAATCAGTGCATCCGGTCTTAACAAAGCCGCGTTTTGTTGGTCAGGTTGCCTAATCAAGTAACATTTTAAGTAACACCAATTTTTATTATAAGAGGTTTATTCGCTAATGAGATTGATTCATTTAAGTGTTTCACTAATTACCATTTTCTTTTTGACCAATACTGCACTAGCACAAACTTTTCAAAGTGGCGAACAACAAGTTCCTTTAATTGAACTGTACACCTCAGAGGGTTGTAGTAGTTGCCCACCAGCAGATCGCTGGCTATCTGGCCTGACTGACAATGATGACCTTTGGTCAGGTTTTGTGCCGATGGCATTTCATGTTGATTATTGGGATTACATTGGCTGGAAAGACCCGTATGCGAGCAAAGAATACAGCCAACGCCAACGACGTTACGCTGCCGAATACAGTGAAACTACCGTCTACACACCAGGTATGCGTAAAGGTGGTGAAGAATGGCGTAGCTGGCGTTTTTTTGGCAAGCCGCAAGCCAGTGATGCTCCATTAGTAGGCGCAATGTCTTTGACCATAAACGATGGTGGTCAATTCGAAGCTCAATTTTCTGCCAGTGAAGAAAGTACCGCAAATCCATCACAGTTAACTGTCGCCATTTTGGGAGTTGGTCTTAGTAACGAAGTGACTCGTGGCGAGAACCGAGGAAAAACACTAGAGCATGATTTTGTGGTGCTCGGTATTTCATCATTCTCCAGTGCCGATGCAGGTAAATGGACGGGCACTATCCCAACACCTAATGTCAAAGCGCAGAAGTATGCAATTGCAGCTTGGGTCACTGAAGGAGGGCGCTTAACGCCCGTGCAGTCTACCGGTGGCTATCTAACTGCCAACTTCAACTAAAAACTGATTAAATAGTTTATTTAAAATGGCCGGCTTAAGTCGGCCATTTTGCGTTTTCGTCCCAGTATTAGGGCTGATGTATTACATCGTCCAGCCAAAACACCGACGCTTATACCTTGAGATGATTTGCTGCAAAAGCTAGACTAGCTTTGCATTAAGAGCAGAGTTAGTTAACTACTAGACTGTACCGTCTTGAATTAAAACAAAAAGAGCTTATCGTATGACAGAAAATCGCGAACAGTTTCGCTCACGAATTGGGTTTGTCTTAGCCGCTGCGGGCTCAGCAGTTGGAATTGGAAATTTAGTTGGCTTTCCGGTCAATGCAGCAAAAAGTGGTGGTGCGGCTTTTCTGTTAGTTTATGCCGTGTTTGTCGCACTCATTTGTTTACCGGTGATGATTGCTGAAATGTCCATGGGTCGGCATACCCAGCGTAATCCTTTAGGTGCTTATAAGCAAATATCTAATAACAGCTCGCTTTGGAAAATAGGCGGATGGCTAGCCTTGATTACACCATTTATGATAGCGGTTTTTTATCAGGTGCTTACTGTTTGGTTGTTGGGTTATTTTATAGGCGCTGTCAGCGGTAATTTAGAGGCCATGGCTGGGCCTAATTATTTTGGGGAATTTATTAATGCCAATGGTGTGTTTATTTATTTAGGTATTTTGACGGTTCTTATTGGCACTATCCTAAATTCGGGTGTGCAAAATGGCATAGAAAGACTGGCAAAAGTACTGATGCCAACTCTTTTTCTAATGCTATTAGCGCTCACGATCTTCGTGTTAACGCTGCCTAACGCTTTGATTGGCGTTAAGTATTACTTAATACCTGATATCAGTAAAATAACTCCCGAGGTGATTAGTATCGCCTTATCGCAAGCCTTCTTTTCGCTTTCTTTGGGTATGGGTATTTTAATTACCTACGGCTCTTACGTCAGTAAGCGAGAAAGCCTCGCCGGTGGAGCTAAAATGGTTGCGCTGGTAGATACCTCGGTGGCGTTCTTTGCTGGCTTACTGATATTGCCCGCAATTTTTGTCTTCAATCCACAAATTGATACCGGCGAATTATCAACTTCGTCGGTTTCTTTAGTGTTTGCTTTTTTACCAAAAATATTCTTATCTTTGCAGGCCATCGTTGGTTTTGTTGGCGCATCTATTTTTGCCAGTTTGTTTTTTCTACTGGTGTTCTTTGCGGCATTGACTTCGCAAGTGTCAATATTGCAGGTGCCACTGTCGGCATTTCAAGATGAATTATGTTTTAGCCGACGTAAAAGTGTGTTTTCACTAGGTGGTTGTGCTGCGCTATTAGTAATAGCTTGCACAGTATCTTTCGGCATGGTTGATTACTTAACCAATTTCCTGAATTACGGCGGCGCTAACAAATCCTTTTTTGATCTAGTGGTCGACGTTTTCTACGAAACTATTTTGCCCCTAAATGGCTTTATAGTTTGTTTGTTCGTGATTTATCGTTGGAAGAAGGTTAACTTTAATGCCGAGGCTTCGGTTGGTGACGATGCGTTTGAATCGTCGTTTACTCGTAAATATGTAAATATTGCGCTGGGTTCTTTCGTGCCCTTGATACTGCTGTTGGTATTTATTAATACCGTGTTAATCAAGTATTTCGGTGGCAGTTTGGTTTAAGCTTTAAGCATTCGTTAGCCGCCCTTAAGCACGCGCTGCTGTTCACGCTTCCAGTCGCGTTCTTTAATGCTAGCGCGTTTGTCATGTTGTTTTTTACCCTTAGCCAAGCCAACCTTTAGTTTGGCTCGCCCACGCATCCAATAAAGGCTTAGTGGCGCTATAGTATAGCCAGCGCGTTCTACTTGGCCTATTAATCGATTTATTTCGTAACGCTTCATCAGTAGTTTGCGCGAGCGAACAGGGTCTGCATCCACGTGGGTAGACGCCGATGTTAGTGGCGAGATATGAGCACCAAACAAATAAAGCTCGCCTTTTTTAATAATCACATAGCTTTCTTTAAGCTGCACAAGCCCAGCTCGCATACTTTTGACTTCCCAGCCTTCTAGCGCAAGCCCCGCTTCAAACTCTTCTTCAATAAAAAAGTCGAAGCGCGCTTTTTTATTGCTAGCTATAGTGTTTGATGGTGTTTTATTCTTTTTAGCCATGAGGCGATCATTTTAGACGAGATTAAGATTAACATTTGCTACTTGGTGCTTGCGTGCATCTAGGTATACTAGGCACGACATGGAATGATAACGTTAGTTTCAGCAAATAAGAAATAATATTAAACGCATTGCAAAGCTCTAATTCAAATATTGGTGTCGCAGCATCAAAGTTGCGGCGACCCTCGTGGAGATCATACTGGACGTTTTTATTAGCGGTCATTGGCTCGTCAATTGGTTTAGGCAATATTTGGAAATTTCCCTACGAGCTAGGCGCGAACGGAGGGGGAACATTTCTATTGGTATATGTGCCATGTGTGTTGATTATAGCTTTTCCATTGATCATGGCGGAGTTAATGATTGGCCGACGCGGACGAGATAATCCTATACAGACTATTAAAGTCATTGCTGAAGAAGAGAATGTATCTGGCTTATGGCAAGCCATCGCTTGGCTTGGCATCCTTACAAGCTTTCTGATTTTTTCCTATTACAGCGTGGTCGCAGGCTGGATTTTATTCTACATAATGAAATCTTTTTCAGGTGCATTTGTTAATGTGCCGTCTGAAATAGTGCGTCATTCGTATGACGCCTTATTGCGTAACCCCGATCAACTTTTAATATGGCACTCGGTATTTGTGTTGATGGTGGTATCGGTGCTAGCCAAAGGTATTCGAGCTGGAGTAGAGAGAGCGCTGTGGTTTTTAATGCCGCTATCTATCGTGGCCCTATTAGGGATGTGTATCTATATCAGTCAATTTGGTGATGTTGAAGCAGCCTATACCTTTTTAACTACTTTTGATATTGATGCTATTAATGCCGAATTAGTAGTCAGTGCGCTAACTCAAGCCCTGTTTTCTTTTGGTATTGGTATTGGTGTTTTAATGTTGTACGGCTCTTACTTAAAAGATGATCGTCCCTTGTTTAGTGGTTCGGTGGTAGTGATAGTTTGTGATACTTGCATTGCCTTGGTGATGAGCGTAATGATTTTCTCAACCGTGTTTGCCTTTGGTATATCGCCAGATACTGGTCCTGGTTTAATTTTTAAGACAATACCGGTGGCGTTTGCACAAGTACCCGAGAACAGTGCTCTATGGAGCGCATCATTCTTTATATTATTGCTAGTACCCGCACTGATATCGGGCTTTGCTCTACTAGAACCCACTATAGCGGCTCTAGTAAGTGCCTTTGAGATACCGCGTCGACTAGCTGCTTGGCTAGCCGGTAGCTTCGCTTGGATCTTGGGTTTGCTCTCGGTGTATTCGTTTAGTGATTTGAAGTTTAGTTTTTATTACTTTGCTGAAGAACGCACCAATGGACTTTTTGATGTACTGTACATTCTAACCACACATGTATTAATGCCACTCACGGCCTTATTACTTGCCTTGTTTGCTGGCTGGAAGGTAAGTCGCACCAATGCCTTAAGCTCATTAAATTTAAGAGCCCATTTTACCTTTGTGATTTGGCAGTTTTGCAACCGCTTTATCGCTCCGCTTATAATCACCATAATATTGTTTTTGGTCTTGTTTTATCCGGGCTAATATTTAATTTAATCTTTCAAGCAAACCTAACCCTAATTTCGAACGACAGGCTCAGCTTAGCTTCTGCTCATGAAAATATCTCGTTCTGCACTGTTGCCCTACAGCGCCAAAAACATGTACGACGTAGTCGCTGATGTGCGTTCTTACCCTGGTTTTCTTGGTTGGTGTGACAGTGTTAATGTTCTGTCGGAAACGCCTTCAGAAGTGATCGCCGAGTTAGTGATCGCCTACAGCAAGTTAGACTTTTCATTCACTACACGTAACACTATGAAAGAAAATCAAGCTATTCAATTAAGTTTGGTGGAAGGACCTTTTTCAGATCTTAAAGGCGAGTGGGCATTTATAGAGTTAGATGAGAACGCTAGTAAAATAACTCTAGATATGGACTTTATATTTGATAACCAGATAGCGCATAAAGTTTTTTCCGGTATTTTTCAGAAAGTTGTGAATACTCAATTTGAAGCTTTTCAACAACGCGCACACTCGCTGTATGCGGTGAAATAAGATGCATAATATTTCAGTATCACTGGTGTTTGCACTCGCCGAACAACAATGGCTTTACGAAACCGCAGTGCCGCGTGGCACCAGTGCGCAAGAGCTAATAGAGCAATCCAACTTTCTAGTTGAAATAGAGTTGCTAAAAGACAAAGCAATAGAGTCTTTAGACCTTGGTATTTACTCGCAAAAAATAAAGCCCGATGCATTATTAGAAGAGGGCGACCGAGTAGAAATATATCGGCCACTCACCGCTGACCCAAAGGAAGTGCGCCGTCAGCTAGCCCTAATTGGTAAAACTATAGGTAATAAATAGTGCAATCGATCGCAAAGATACGAGATGTAAAAAAGATAATAGATATCAGAAATGAACCATAATTATAAAATTCATCATAATCGACCCGAAGTTAACGAGTTCATTCGCTTACGCAAGACGATTGATTGGGGTGAAATTGATTTTGAGCTTGCGAAAAACAGTTTACATAACTCTCTGTTTGACGTTTCAATATATGATCAAGACAGGCTAATTGGTTTTGGCCGAGTGGTTGGTGATGGCCATCTGTATTTTTATCTTCAAGACGTTATTGTAGCGCCAAGCCATCAAAACAAGGGAGTAGGGGCTTTGGTAATGAAAGAAATTGAATCTTATCTTAGCGCGACTGCACGAAAAGGTGCCACAATTGGTCTTCTTGCGGCTGGAGGGAAAGAGGCTTTTTATTTGAAATACGGCTATCAAGAACGAACTGGTGATCCTTTGGGTAAAGGAATGTGTAAGTTTGTATAGGGTGATTTCGAATAAGTTTAAAAATTATAAGCCTTTGCGTTTATTCGAGAGTTCCTTAGGTATACTAATAAAATGAACCTGAACCAAATGACTCTTCCAGTAACAAATATGAATGAGGCTGCTAGCTTCTATTTGAAACTGGGTTTTACTCAAATTGTAGATACTCCTCACTATGCTCGGTTCGAATGTCCCCATGGAAATTCAACGTTTTCGCTATCACTTGATAAAAGTGAATATAAAAACGGTGCAATTATCTATTTTGAACATGAATCACTTGATGATTGGGTTAAAGACTTAAAAGCTAAAGGCATAGAATTTGATCAAGACCCTAGGGATGAAAAATACTTATGGCGTGAAGCGGTACTGCATGATCCGTCTGGCAACAAAATAAAACTTTATTGGGGTGGAGAGAATCGCTTAAACCCACCTTGGCGAGTCACAAAGAATGCGTAGCGAGAATGATAAAAATAATTTTCTAATTTGCGGCGCAATATTTAGTGCTCTCGCTGCTGTGCTTCATTTGGGATGCATTGTTTTCGGTGGTGACTGGTATCGCTTTTTGGGTGCCGGCGAACAAATGGCTGTTTTAGCAGAGCAAGGTCATTGGTATCCCACCACAGTCACCTTAATGATCGTTTTAATTCTTGTTGTATGGGCCTTGTATGCGCTGTCAGGGGCGCGTGTTATCACTAGACTGCCTTTGCTTCGTTTAGGCTTGTGTGTGATTTCAGCAATCTATGTGCTTAGAGGCCTTGCGTTCTTTGTGATTGTGCCAATGTTTCCTGGCAACAGTCTTACGTTTTGGATAGTAAGCTCCACTATCTGTTTGATATTTGGTGCTTGTTACGCAATAGGCACTTATCAATCGTGGGCAAGACTTAAACAATAAAATGCCGACTGTTAACACTAAGCAAATTCCTAGCGTATGAAGGATAAGTTTTAAGAAGATATCTATAAGCGGTTAATGATATCTTTGTAGGTGTAAATTAGTACCATTTTTCGAAGATTATTTTGTTTAGATTCATAATGCTAGGTTTTCTTAGCGTTGCGCTAAACAATTGGTTTCTTACTAATACCCAATTTTTTATTAACGAGGACAAAATTATGTGTGATGACTTAACTGAATTAGATAATGAAGAGTTTGTTAAAAAAGGCGGAAAGATCAATCGCCGCGATTTTGGCAAATTAACCGCCATTGCCAGTATGTTGGCAATGCTACCACCGGTAGTAAATGCGGTTGGTGTGACAGAAAGTAATGTCACGATTGCTACCCCAGATGGTGAAGCAGAAGCCTTTTTTGTACACCCGGAGTCTGGTCAACATCCTGCTATCTTGATGTGGACCGATATCTTAGGTCTTCGAAATGCATTTCGAACCATGGCAACCAGACTAGCTCAATCAGGTTATTCAGTACTCGTGCCAAACCCCTTTTATCGTAGTGCAAAAATACCTGTGGTGCCTGAAGGTGCTAGTTTTGGAGATCCAGAGACACGGTCCTTATTACGCGGTATGGCCCGTAAATTAACTCAAGACGCGGCGTTTAGTGATGCAAAAACCTTTATTGAGTTTCTTGACAAGCAAAGCAGTGTCGACACCAACCGTAAGGTCGGCACCAATGGTTATTGCATGGGCGGGCCATTGGTAATGCGTACCGCAGCAGCCGTGCCCGATAGAGTTGGTGCGGGAGCGACTTTTCATGCTGGTCGATTAGTTTCTGATAAAGACGATAGCCCGCATTTGCTTATCCCTGACACGCCTGCGCAAATGTTGCATGCCGTGGCTGCAAACGATGACGAAAAAGCTCCAGACACCAAAAATATTCTAGCCGAAGCTTATAAAGAAGCGGGTGTGGAAGCTGAGATTGAGGTCTACGAAGGCACGCTGCACGGCTGGTGCTCGCTAGACTCGCCGGTCTATAACGAACAACAGGCTGAGAAAGCGTGGTCAAGAATGCTTAATCTGTTTGATCAAGCCTTGGCATAAGGCCTGTCTTAAGTTTTACGAAATACAGCAACTAAGCCAGTGTCTCCAGAATGATCGTGATCGGTTTTATTGTAGTGACGTATTTTGACGAATTCGACGGGTGATATCTTTTTATCCGCTTGTAGAACGGCCAATGCTGAGCCAAAGTTATTGTTATCGAATACGTCAATTTTAATGCCAAGGCAGAATAGGGCGTCGGGTTTTGCAATTCTTAAAAGCTCTTTAAACACTTGTGGTCCGACGTGTCCGTGAGTGAACGTACCTGCGCTAAATAAGCCGCCATATTGCTCATCTTTGATTGGTAGAGTTTCATTTAAGTCTGCGGTTATATAGTTATTATAAAGTTGTTTGGCTTTACTCTTAGCAAGCATTTCACGCGAGATATCTATGGCGTCAATTTGTAATTCCAAGCCTTTATCACGTAACGCTTGGGTAGCTAAACCTGTGCCTGCGCCTATGTCTAATGCAGGTGCGTCTTGCTCTTGCTGATACTGAGCATAAACCTTGGCTACCTGATCAGGAGATTGATAGCCCCGTTGTTGCACAAACTCATCGTCATAAGTGCTCGCCCAATTGTCGTACAACGCTTTGTTGTCCTCAGGCGTACTCACCGAATAAGCATCTGCCAAATCATACTTTTTATCATTAGTCATAATTATTTAACCTTAAAGCTTAGCTGTGATTGTTACTATAATACGCGATCTATGCTCAGCCTAGAAAAATAGTGTTTAAATTAGTAGAAGGGCAGTAATGAAAATAAACTTAGACGGTAAACGAGTGTTTGTTAGTACCGATGGCGATGGCATGGGACGAAAAACGGTGCTTGTAATGCAGGAATTGGGTGCTAAGTATTTGACTTGCGATATTGATCAAGACGCACTTTATCCCTTGCTCAAAACTCAGTTGACCGTATTGTTTCGTGTTAATCGTCTCTTCCATGGCAGAGCTTTCTTTTAGTATCAAAAAGTGTGAATAAGAGATTCCAAGTATTGGATGCGTTCAGAGGGCTCGCTGCCCTTTGTGTTGTTGTTTTTCATATGCATATTGTCAGCAGTATCACTGAGTTGGATTTCTTTAGAGGCAGCGCTGTATTTGTTCAGTTTTTCTTCGTGCTAAGCGGTTTTGTATTAGCTCACGGTTATGGCACTAGAGAGAATTTAGTCTTTGTGAGTTTTGTGAAAGCAAGATTCTTTCGTTTATATCCACTGCATCTTTTTATGTTCTTGGTCTTTTTGTTTCTAGAGACTGGCAAGTTGCTCGCGTTTAACTACGGGGGCTTTATTTTTAATAACGTTCCTTTTACAAATGGCACAGATTTCTCTGAGATTCTACCAAACTTATTGCTGATTCATGCGTGGACACCTGCATGGAATCATCTGAGTTTTAATTATCTCTCTTGGAGTGTCAGTATTGAGTTCTACTTATATCTCTTACTATTTCTGTCGGTTGTCACCCTCAATAAGCTTAAAGGCTTGGTCTGGGCTTTAATATCGCTTGCTACATTATGCTTGCTTGTGGTTGGATCTGAATTGTTGGTGCGTCCTGTTTTAAACGGTTTGTCATGTTTTTTTGGCGGGGCAACAATGTATTTGTTGTATCAAAAAATAAGCCATATTCAGATCAACAAACTACTTGGCAGTCTAGTAGAGCTGGTAATTATCGCCTGCATCATTTTGCTCGTTCAAACTGGATTCAAATACCATAACGCTGTAACCGCAATATTGTTTTTTTGTGCGATACTGGTTTTTTCATTTGAGTCTGGCGCGGTCTCTAGTTTGCTAAAACTGAAACCGTTTCAAACTTTAGGCAAGCTCTCATACTCTATATATATGACACATGCCGCTATTCTTTTTTGTGTAACCGCGCTATTGATGGTTTTGCAAAGGGTGATGGGGGTTGAATTGGCACCTATGCAAAATGACTATAGATACCTAACACTTGGGAACGCATTTATTAATAATTTGCTGACTCTGGCAATCATAGCTTTGGTAATACTAATATCGAGCTTCACTTATAGGTATATAGAATTAAAATGGAAAAGATCATTGGCCAGCAACTAATTGGCTTTGATTGCCTCAACGGCAGACCAAGTGGACACACCGTAAGGCACTAAGTAGGAAAGAACTATCTTTATGCAATCTTGATACGATAGTGTAAGAGAAAGAATCTTATCGCCGTGATTAATCAGAGCAAGTATTGTTCCCACAACCAAAGCAACCTTCAGAGCACTAGGTAATACTTGTTTCGACATTGCGATAGTGAAAAAACTATTGTCTTTAATCATGTTCGAAGAGCCACCCAAGGGCATTCTTGAATTAGGTACAAGTGCTGCCATCAAATGATTCGATGATTGGTATCATACCTTTACGATATCTTTGATACTCGTCATCATCGATCACATCTAAACCTATTATTCTTTCAAAAGACATTCTTCAACTTTCTCCGATTTGAACATATAAGGCCTTGCCGAGGGGCGTGCAGATAGGCGCGTCTGGCGGAGCCAGTATGCAGGCCAAGTGAAGTTGGGCAACTTGTTGGTTTTCATTATAGTTTAATTTCCATATCTATTCTGTGCATATTTTCTCCCCAGCCATTAAGAATTTTATTCAGCTCTACTGCACCATATTTCTTAAAAAATGGAGCAGATAAATGACTTGCAGCAATATCTATTGCGGTAAAATTTTTTTCTGATGCGACATTTTTAACGATGCTCATCATCTGAGCGCCTATTCCATTTCCTTTGGATTTTGGATGTACCAAAATCCAAGTCAACCTCCCTCGAGGAGTAGTTGGTTCAGGAGTCAATCCAAATGCAGAAACAAGCAATGATCCAACAGAACCTACTAAATAACTACTCGGTTCGCTTTTGAGAAACTCTATGTAATCTTCTTTCTCATTCACAGCAAAATACCGTGGGCAATTTTCATCAAACAATTCTAGACACTCACGATAGTGTTTTGCGTTGTAGTCCGAGAATCTAATGCTTGGCATTGTGCGGTATTCTGTCGACGTAAAACTAATGCCTTTAAAACCGGCGAACAAATCGCGTCGGAGTAGGGCGACAGTATTTTGCCCTATTAGCTATTGTGTTCTGTGATATGCCACATTTCACCAGATGGTCCCCACATATAAATAACTTTACCCCAACGCTCTTCTTTAATTCCCTCGTATTTACAATTAAAACTTTTAGCTTTCTCAATGGACTCGAGTGCATCATCAATATTTGGGACTGCCAGCTGTAGCATAAAATCACTTTCGAGTGCCTTTTTATGGTGTTTATAGAGGAAAAAGCTACAACTGCCATTACTCATAATAGTTAATTCATCTGTCGCATCACTACTCATAAAACCTAAAGCCTCATAGAACAATTTTGAAGCTCCAAAATCTATCGCAGGGATAAAAGGTCTAATATCCATTGAGTTCATATCAATATCTCTGTGCGCTTGAAAAACACATTTCGTTTTTGAATATCTTAGGTGGGCTATTTTGCATACTTCGTCGCTCCCAAAAAGTGTAAGGAAATATAGGGTTCATCACCAATAACCCAACTGTCGTGCGGCTCAGGTGGTACATAAAACAAATCTCCAGCATGCATCTCAGTAACTCGACCATCAGCGAATGCGGCTGTGGCACATCCAGAGACAACCATGCCTACATGTTCAACACTACAAAATTGTTCTCCAAGCGCCGCGCCAACATCGCTGGACCATTTCCATCCGGGTTGATAAGTGGCACGACCAATTGTCATTCCACCGAGAGTAACAGTTTCAAATTTTCCTTTCTCGAAGTATGTTGCTTCGTCGGGGTTTTCGAATTGCTTAAGAACTACATCTATTTTCGACCCCTCCATTTGAATCACCTAACGCTCAGAGAACGGGCGCGTCGAAAACGTGTCCGAGCAGTTGCAGGCAGCTTTTTGTTAGGGAGTTTAATTATTTGCACTCTTTTGATTTATTTTCAAATATGAAGTCTGGTTTATTATTTAGCTGAGGGAAACAAGATGATATTTTTTGTTTTACACCTTCAACGCTAACTTTTTCCCCGTTAACAATTCTAGGTTTATATTCAAATCTAGATATATGCTCTATCGCAATTGGGCCAAAAATATGGCCTTGATCCGACTCAAGTATTTCATGGTTAAAGGTTTTTCCATCTTCATCGATCGAAAATTGCACTATTGCATATCCTTCAATCCCTTTTTCATAAAGATATTTAGGAAGCCTTAACGTTTCCATTTTAATAAGTTCGTATTCCTGATCGTTACCTGACAATGTTGGCGTCGCTATCGGTTGGTGATCGACTTCAGGCAGAACAGTTCCCGAGCTGGTACAGCCAAATAAAATGATTGGTATTAAAAATATCAATAATAGATTAAAACTAAATTTCATAACTATCTCCCTAACGCTTAGTAAACAGGCTTTTAGCCAGTGCGAATGAACGCAGTAAATGTCGGTTTTTGATCTTGTTAAGCATCTTTGAATCTCGCATAGAGATAAGCAGGTAAAGCACAACTTAGACCAATAATAAGGTTTAACGCAATAAAAAAATAGGGACTAGGTTTATTTGGTTTTTTTTGTTCATCGAACATATATAACCAAAAAACAAATGATGTAAAAAGTAAATCGGCGCTAAAACCACCAGCCGCACCATTTACAAATAGTGATTTAATAAATAGCGGTACATTTAAGCCTTCTAATTGTATGAACTGGAAAAAAAATAAGTAGGGGACAACGGCACCTAAGATAGCTAAAACTAAGTATAATTTTTTCATAGTATGAGAATACTCCTTGAATGTTTAACGCCTCAATAACATGTTGGCGGTACAACAGTCCGGGTCGCACGCATGTAGTTGATGAACTTCTTAGCTAAGTTACTAGAGTACGCATCAATTCGCAGTTTTTCGTGAGCTCGCTAAAACTAAAATGAGAGCTATTAGTGCAGGCAATCCTTGTGTGAACAGAATGCTTGTCTTTGCCGTGACACCACCAAATATGCCCGCAACGACCACACAGCACAAAAAAAACACTTTGACGTCAAGACGGCTCGCCAACAGCCCCCAAAATAATCCTGCAGCGAGAAACCCATTATAGAGTCCCTGATTCATCGCAAGCACTGAAGAAGACTCTGCCACTTCTGGTGTCATCGAAAAGATTTTCTGTCCAATCGGATGATTCCAAAAAAACATCTCCAATATCAAAATTCCGATATGGCTTATTGCTACCAATAATGTGAAAACGTTCGCCAATAACTTCATAT
>CAZHEL010000001.1:93194-184577 GCA_964531625.1 uncultured Gammaproteobacteria bacterium | reverse complement strand
GGGTAGGGGTATTTGGTTCATCGAGCACGAAATTTTCACATACGGGTGATGACGATGCATTAGAGCCATCATCATCTAATATAGTGATGCTCTCAACCGTATTGGCCATTCTGGCACCGTCGGCATTGAGTATGCGAACTTTGAAACATTCGTTCTCTTCGGAGATATTGTCATTAACAATACGTACATCATAAAACGCTCTAGTCTGCCCAGCTGGAATCGTTATTACTTGTTTTCCACCGAAAAAGTCATTGTTAAAATAACTGCTGTTTTGCGGAATGACGATAGGGTTGCCTTGCCCGGGCCCACTGGTGTGAACGTCTCTATCTCTGAGTGAATTAGGCAAGTTAGATTCGAACTCGAAAGCTACCCCAGTGCCTTGATCGTACATGACCGGACCAGTGCTATTTGCGTCGTTAGCTACATACTGCTCAATAAACTCATAACGCCCGCCTTGCGCATTTTCTAGAGTAACTTCGCGCATTTGATCAGCCGCTGCGGTAAATCGTATGGCACGATTAGAGGGCCGATCTAATCGTATTTCTATTCTGGCATCACCTACATTTTCATTGAATCTATTAGTAGTACGGCTAATGCTAATTTCAGGCGTTGAATCATCGTTAACCACTTCGTCTAAGTGGTTAACAATAAAATCGTAGACATGACCAGTTATTCCCTGCTCTTGATTATTGCCCGTGTGCAGAGCTCTCGCACCAGCGGTGCTGCCGTGTTCAATGCCAGGCAAGGAATAAAACTGCGTGGTACAACCAACATACTCACACTTTTCCTCAATGGCCTCATCCATGCCATGCAATATTGACCTATCACTGGTAGAGTGCCAAAACATGAAATCGCCAGTGTTAGAATCCATAAGACTCAAATGCGCAGTGCCATTGGGGTCACTTGCAACTTGGATCGCCCCACGAATACCAATTTGCGGCACCAAAATATTATTATTAGCCACTTCAAACTGATAGTCAGGATGGTTACTATTGAGCTGCGCAGGATCATCCGCCAATAGCGTATCGGTTGGTGTCATCGTCGCCAATGACGACATTTTCGCACCACCTGATGAACCAGTAATAAAGATATTTTTGGGATCAAGATTAAATTGTGCAACTTGATCGGGATGCGACAACCAGCGAACTACTCGCTTGAGGTCGGTCACCAGTAACTCTAAGTGAGCACTAGAGTTATTAAACAAGTTATTGCCATTATCGCGCTCCCAATTATGCGCGTTGGCGTTGTCGTGTTGACGATTTTGATAGGTATATCTGGTGATTGGGCTGATCACTACCAATCCTTTTCTCGCATAATTAACCGCACGATTATTACGCTCATCTATCTCATTATAATTGTCGCCTTCGCTAGACACGTAATGGGCGGTTGAGGTTGCAAGGCTATTTATTACTACAGTATCTACGTCACAGGTACCTCGCGTTCTGCAGCCGCTACGGCCACTGCCGGGAATAAGAATCAACACCGCTCTTGGGCGTGAATTATTGCCAGTATCAGGCTCGTAAAGATCTAAGGTTAATCTTTGCTGAGTAACCAGATTGTAGTTACTGCGATCATTGATAGAGCCTGAGCCACCATATAAAAAATAGTTAGTGGAACCAATGCCGTAGGTTAAGTCTTCTGATTTAGCTACTTGAAAGTTTGGCTGCGAAAAGAAGTCAGCATAATCGAACTGCTGCGCTTGGACTTGTGTAAAAACTAGACAGCAAGTGAGTGCTATAAAAAGTTTGCGAACGGGAAGTTTCATATTTTATTGTTATTTTTAATGTAGTTTTCAGCTGTTTGTGCGTAGTACAAAATTCGACCCATTAAAATTATTCAAAAGACCGCACGACCCCCTGACGGAATATTCCATCAGCAAAGGAGAGTGTCATCAATGTATTTAACGTTGGAAGAACAGCTTCAACTATTTAATTTATTATTTTTATTATTAAGTAGAGTTCTTTACTCTACCATCAAATCTCATCGACTGCTGCCCAAATTGAGAAGTGAATGGAAGTTCGCTTCTCGGACCAAGGTCGATTAAACCACTATTTGCTTGGCTTTCGATGATCTGTTAAATATTGTTAAACAAAAAACATGCAGCATTAATGAAAGTTAATTTTGCTGTTCGAATTTCCAACCCTTCAATCGCATTTAATCAAAGCCCGCCCAATGACTCAAAAGGCACTGGTTTGCTTCATAGATTGTTTTACTATTGCTCCTTCTAAATACTAAGTCCAATATTAAAAACTACCCTTGGCTCGAATGTTACACCGCAATTCCAACCCGATCGCTATCCGATTATCCAACTCAATCCATTCAATGCAATTAAGGTGAAAATACCTCTATCCGAATCTGTATGCAAGATGAAATACAGCAAATTTTTCTAGACTAAAGCCCATATACGCAGTTACAAGCATAAATTACAATCACTTAGAGCGGTAAAGATCAATGGCTACTATATTGGTCGTATTTAAAATATAATGGCAAATGGGTTAAACACAAATCAACAAAAGGAACATGATGAATTTTATTAAGTATGTGGTATTGGGTTTGTTCGCTGTGCACGCGAATATTATTTACGCAAATGATTATCGATTGGGCAAGGGTGATGTCATTCAAATTACCGTGATTGAACAGGCCGATTTAAAATTATTGAAAACGTTAAACGGTTCCGGCGAAATACGCTTCCCTTACGCGGGCATCATAAACCTCGCGAATAAAACCGAGTTTGAAGCAGAAACGTTGCTAGAAGAAAAGTTAAGTAAAAGTAACTACGTCAAATCTCCGCAGGTTACAGTCAGAATTGTAGAGCATCGTAGCAGCGTGGCGTACGTAGATGGTTTAGTGAATAAACCTGGTGAATATCCTATTATCGGGCGAGTAACCGTACAGCAGCTAATCGCGCGAGCGGGTGGTTTATCAAAGGGTGCTAGCGCTGAAGTGTCCTTTTATAGAGAAGGTCAGGCCGCCAATAAAATTGACTTGTACAGCATTTATAATTCTAACAGCAACCTCAGCGCCGAGGTCTATGTAAAATCGGGCGACAGAATTCTTGTTAATCCAGTGTCAGTTTTTTACACCTATGGCGCCGTAGAAAAACCAGGCCGCTATGATTATGAAAGCGGCATGACAGTTTATCAAGCCCTATCTATTAGTGAAGGTTTGACTGAAGAAGCGTCGGAAAGAAACATCACCATTATTCGTGGCAGTGATGGCTCATCGGTAGAAGCGTCTTTAACAGATAAAATTCAACCTAACGATGTGATCAAAGTTAGAAAGAGCCGATTTTAGTCACACAAAGTCTACTTGTAAAAAATTAAAAACTTACATTACAAATATTGGCAGTCCATAGACTTTGCGCGTGATTTGTGGGAGTATCCTTGGTGGGTATCTGATACATTGATGTATCAGTTGGGAATGAATTATAAAAATAATAATAGTTTGCACTTCTAATATTTTTAATTTTTTTATGGGTTGTAATAATGGATTTTTTAAATGGAAACGCGGTTTTTTTCAAAATCGCAAATAGACGCATCGCTGTTGTACTAGTAGCACTTTTTTCTATCACTATTAGTCAAGCGAGCATGGCTCAAATCATCATGGGCGATGAAACTAACTGTGGACAGCCGGACTTTAGCCGCTTTACTGATCGAGGCGTGTTCGTATGGCAAAACTGCGGCTCTGGCGATTGGTCTCTAAGAACCACTAATGGCGGACAAGGTGATGAACTTGCTACTGAAGGCAGACTTACATCATCAAGCGAGGTTATGGATTTCGAAGGCTTTAACCTAGATCCAGGTCCTAGTGGTATGCAGGATTTGGTTGATTCAAGCGATCTCACTGACATTGACTTTAGGCTCAGGGTTTTTAACGTCGCTCAAGACGGTTTTAACTTTCGTTTAGACGAAGAAGCAACAACCTGTTTGTTTGTTCGCAATTCGGCTGATGTCCCGGTTGTGGTTGGCAGAAACAATATTGAATTCTCAGCGCCATTTAATTTACAAACATTGACCCCTTCACGATGCGTACCATTAACGCCTATCATAAGTCTGATTATTGAAGATGATGACATTGCAATGGGTGACGGCACGCCTCCAATGTAAATTGACTGTAAAACTATCGTCGCAGGCACCATTAACTGAAGCCTGCGATGCTTAAATCTGCGACGGTTAAAATAATAATCTAAGGGTTTTAGTTGCTCGTACACACCTAAGTACTCTTATCTAAGTACTCTTAATGCCCCATAAGGGATATCCGATAAGCTCGGAAACCCTGTATTCGGCGCATGGGTTGCCACTATCTCAATAACACTCTTGTTGCCCTTAAAGTGGCGGTCAATTTATTATAAAGCCGATTCAAGGCTATAATATCGAACACCCAATGGGGCTACCGTGAAAATACTTATTGTGTCCATTACGCTAATACTTAGTTTGCTGCTCGCTGCGTTTATTGCTTATACCTATAAACCTCAGCTAACTAAATTGCATGAGTCTATTGAAACGACTTATCGCAATGTCGCGCACATCGATGCACAAATTTTTTCAAAACTAAACACTGATAAATTGGTCGTGTTCGATGTTCGCGAACCCAACGAATTTGCAGTCAGCCATCTCGCAGGAGCGGTTTTGGTCGACCCTAACATTAGCGCCTTAGAATTCGAACGATCTTATGGCGATACTCTGGAGGATAAAACCGTGGTGTTTTACTGTTCGGTGGGGAAACGCTCATCGGCGCTTGCCGCTGCGCTAAGTGAGGTTCTAATAGATAACGGAGCATCCAATTCATACAACTTGATTGGCGGCATCTTCCAATGGCGTAATGACAGCCGGCCGTTAGTCCAAGCTAATGGCATCGCCACCACCAAAGTCCATCCCTATAATAAATATTGGGCACGCTATATTTCAAACAAAAAAGCGATCAGCTATAGCCCAATAAAATCATAGCAGCGCGATGCGTAGCTTAATTTTTAAACATTCTGTTCTAGGCTTAATCCATTCACTCATACTACTTCTAATTTTAGGGCAACCCTTATCAGCAAAGGCGGGTGAATCGGTTGCGGAATTGGTTTGGGTAGAGAATAGTGATAGCTCTCATGCATTGTATCTAGCGCGTTATCAAAACAACACTTGGCACAAATCTGCAGCGCCGATTTATACCAGCGATAATGCCATTACAGCGCCCGCATTAGGCACCGATAAAAACGGCATGCGCCTGTTAATCTGGACCGAACAACGCAACAACAAATTCGTTTTAATGATGTCGGTCAGGAATAAGGACTCGTTGCAATCTGCATGGTCCAATGCACAGCAATTTAGCGATTTCGGTATTGAGAATTTCAGTGCTACGATGGTGCGGGATATAGCTGGCGTATTGTGGGTATTCTGGTCAGCAAGTATTGGCGGTTTGAGTGATATATACGTTTCTAAACAAACTAATGTTGGCTGGAGCAAACCAAGTAAAATTAATGATAATAACAAGGTTCCAGACAGTCACCCCGAGGCGAGGCTAAATGAAGAAGGCAACATTGCAGTAAGTTGGTCTAGCTACAACATTCAAAGCAACACTTATGAGCGTGTACATAAAGAAATAAACCGTGAATTTGATGCCGTAGCTATTGCCGAGCTTGCTGACAAAACGTTAGAGTCTGACATACCAATACCTTCATTCTTGCCAAGCTCATCAATAGCAACCCTACACTTTCCTAATAACAAATCACAGCAATCAATACGGGTCAGCCAATAGCCTGTTTAGAAACCGTTTGAAAATTTTACGCACAATAATTATGTTGCTTGCTCTATCGAGTGCTCTATTAGCAACATCTAGTCTCGCAAATTCAGAACAACTACCAAGCGTAGTAGCTCTATTTGGAGATAGCATCAGCGTGGGATTCTCTACAATTGACTTTAATGTGCGCGATGGTGGTGGTCTAGAAAATTTTGGTGCCCCAGCAACTGAGCTCGATAGTATATTAGAGGAATCCAGTCGCAGCTCTATAGTAGTCAATGTCGGTTTTGGCGGCACTCCTAGCGGCCCTAGCAGCAACCCCGATCAAACAAACGCATCGATTAATGGGGTAAGTCGAGCAGATGATGATCTAGACTCAGTCAGAGATTTTTTCCCTGGTCGTGAATACTATGCCTTGATTCTATACGGCACTAACGATCTCGCATTCGGGGTAAGCCCTAGTGACACGTTTTTTAATATTAGTTTGATAATTCAAAGCGCTAGACGTCAAGGTTATATCCCGATAGTTGGCTCAATTCCGGTAAATACGGTGTTTAATGTCAGCTCCTACAATCAGCAAATATTTAACGCAGCAGTTGCTGAGGGTGCCGACTTTGTGAATATTAACTCGGCGATTAGTTTTGATATGCTCGCCGATGGCGTTCACCCAACTCCCGAAGGCTATCGATTAATCGCACAAAAATGGTTTGATGATTACCTAGAAGACAATATCTCTATCGACGGAACTGGCAATCCAATAATTACTCCAGTGATCAATCTATTATTAGAATAGCTATTCATTCGATATAAACGTCTGGCCAATTATCGTTGCCAGTGTGAAAAGTTAGTCGAGTTGCCTTGCTGCTATCGCTGCCCACTTTCCAAAGAAAAATTTCATAGTCTTCCGTGTCATGCTCATGCTCTTTAGGACTGCGACTGGCACCAAACACCATATACTCACCATTGGATGAGTCCTTAGGCCAATACTCATGACCAAAACCAAGATCGGTATCAATTAAGGTGCTGGATTCACCCGTTAATGGATCAACTTTGACAATTCTCAAGTCACCGTCACGCCCGCCAGTAGTCACCTGAAACAAACTGGTTCCACTGCTGTTCCATGCAAGCTCACAACCATTAAGTATCGGTTTAATTGTGTTGCCAGTGCTTAGCGCGGTACCCCAATGTCCCACAGTCCCACCAATATGTGACTGACGGCCAGTAAACACAACCTGCTTGGTAATAGGATTATATTCTGGGTTTTGAATATAGGCGCCTTTCGGCATAGGGTTACCAACGCCGGTCTGATACAAAATTTCTTCTCCACCATCATCCACATTCACTTTGACTAAGGTGTGTCCATCGCGAGCATAAGTGATTTGACCATTATCTAGCCACTGTGGTGCAGTGCCATTACTGCCCATTTTGGTTTCTTGCATAGACGCTAAATCAAGCACATATACATCCCATGCTACCGCGTTGCGCTGCGACACCCATGGCTGCTGAGATCGAGCGAACACCAATCGTTTGCCATTGGGAGAAAGCCGTGGATAAGTCTCTACATGTGGATGAGTGGTTAATTTGCTAAGTTCGTAGTCTGCAAGATTTAGTTTAAAAATATCGTGATTACCATCGCGGTTAGAGCTAAACACCACAAAGCCATTAATATCGCTAACATGAGCCTTAGATAAGGCCTTCCAATCTTGATCATTTTCCGCCATTTCACCTACCGACGGAGCCGACAAAGAACCTAATTTTTTAGCCGCACGCAGCTCTAGAGCCAAAAATGCTGAACTGACTAGCAATGCTAATCCGGCCAGACCATAGCCCAACCATCGAGTTAAACCGCTGGGGTGTTTCTCGGTACTAGTGTCTGTATTGCTAGTTATGTTTTGCGACTTGCTTGCGACGCGACGATTAAGAAAAATAAATAGGGTTAAAAATACGCCACCAATAATGTATTCCATCAATTGACTCCAAATATGAACCGCCAGCATTGTTACAAAAGTAGCGGCTTGATTAGCTACTCCTAACAACTGAAAAACCAGAGCCGTGCCCGCTTCATACGCGCCGAAACTCATAAAGGTTGGCAATGGCAAGCTGGCTCCAACTTCGCCTCCGATCAATGCACTCACTACTTGTTCGACAGGTAGCTCAGCTAAATTAGCAAAGCTTGGCTCAGAGACTGCTCTAAATAAAAGATACAAGCCGGTATATTTTAAAATTCGAATAAATACCGACAAGCCTAATACTTCTATTGTCCGCCCCGCATTGCGCACGGCGCTTAAACTCGCTACAAATTGATTACCAAATTCAATCAGTTTGACAAACCAACTTGGGCTATTAGGTGCAGAAGAAAACCGCTTATCAAGCCAGGCTACAATCATCGGGCCAATAGTAAACAACCCTAGCAATGCTATGACAGCTAGAATCACCGCAGAAACCATAGCGGTCAAAGCCCAACCTTCTATACCGCCACCGACTAATTGTTTGCCCATGATCAATAGAACAATCACAACCAGCGCCAGAAAATCAAAGGCAATGCTGATTGCCAAGGAACTGGCGCAATGTTCAATCTTAACGTTATAGCCCTTGTTCAGAAGAGCAACATAGCCTAACTCGCCCAGACGAGCGGGCAGTAAATCAACTACCATATTGCGAATACCAGTCACCATTATCATTTGTTTGAAATTAGGTACGTTGTGCTCGCCACTCATGCTTAATAACAAACTATAACGTCGAGCCCGTATCAATAAGGCAAACAAATATAAAGCAAGATAGGCAAACAACAAAGGCAGAGCAGAGGCTTGCAAAGCAGCAAACACATTCGGCCGTTCCTGATCTGACAGACCAGAGGTAAACAGCTTAAGCATCAGCGTTAGTATTAAAAACGACACCAATATTGACAGTGCTAAACGAAAAATATTCTTCATATAGATATACGGATTAAATACCAGATCAATAAATTTGGCGGATTAAGGGCTTGCCAGAAACTCAAGTATAACAATACCTGACATTGCATGCGCAAAGCCGTTCCTTAAAATCAATTAAACTATTTCTAATGTGGAGAAAAAGTATAGATTGGATATAGAAAAATGGCGATAAGGTGGGTTAAGTTGGTAAAAATAGCCATGCAAAAAAAAGGCCAGCTATATGCTGGCCTTTTTACTTAAAGCAGTGGCGCTTTACTTAGCTGATACACCTAATGCTTCCAAAGTTTGAATGTTCAGGTATTTATCTACCGGAAGATTATTCGCTCTTTGAAATTCATTAACAGCGCTTATAGTAGAGCTACCTATAACACCATCAACACCACCAGGGCCAATATCATAGCCAGCTTCTTGCAAGGCGCGTTGGATGTCACTAATTCGTGAAGCCGTCATGTTGGTTTCACAAAGAATTGAACGCCAAGCCATGTAGCCATCTTTTACTAACTGACGCTTAGTAACAGTGCGATACTCAGCAGGTATTTCAGTTACTTGCTCTTGCGCAGCCGCTACCAACTTAGTAACTTCAACCGTTCTATATTCAGCTGGAATCTCTACAGTTCTAGTTTGAGCTGGGGTTGTTACAACCGTACGCTCTACTGTTCTGTATTGAGGTTCAGTTTGCGTTAAGCAAATTTGATTACCTGTACGAGTTTCCGATGGGTGCTCCGTATTTTCGATTGGATGCCATACGAAACCAGCAGCTTGGTCAACTACACGACGATCAACAGTGCTGTACTCAGCAGCGATTGGAGTACGTTGCTCAGAGGCTGATTCCACTTCTTTACGAACTGATACAGTCTTGTATACCGCTGGTACTTCAACAGTTTCTGTGCGTGCTGGAGATTTTAATACTCGGCGAGTAATGGTTTTATATGTCGCTGGCACTTCTACCAAACACATAATTTCACCTGTTGCTTCGTCAATACGTTGGATAGGGCCTGTGCCTCTTTTCCAAATCGTATGCGCTGGCTTATCAATGATGCGCTCTTCCTCAGTACCATACTCAGCTGGTATTTGTACCAAACGAGTAGACGCTTCTTGAACTAGCACAGTTTCTTCAACTTGCTCGTATCGCGCAGGAATAACATTGACAGTCTCTGTTGCCGCTTTAACAAGCACTTGCTCGGTCTCAGTACGATAAGTTTCAGGAACATAATGCTCATGAAAACATTGGCCAGGTGATGCACCGTCCAAATTGATACCATGTGCAGTTGCAGCAGCTAATAAAGCTTGGCTAGCAGGAGCACCATTGCTTTTATTAGAAACACGCCATGTTCTGCTACCGTCAGAAATTTTAATGGTTTCTGTTTCAGTACCATAAACAGCAGGAATAGTCTCTAAACGACTAGAGGCCGCGCTAACTTCTATAGTCTCAGTTACGGTTTCGTATTGCGCAGGAATTACATTGATTTTACTGCTAGCCTCAACAGCAAGGACTTGCTCTTCTTGCGTTTCGTACACAGCATCAACCCAAACTCGAGCATAACATTCGCCAGTCGCGGCATTAGGTGGTAATAGATCGCCACCCAAAGAAGGATCACCAGCAAAACCAGCTGCGCCACCAGAACGAGAAGCTAAAGCGGCCTCACGCGCGTCGAGTTCTGCAGCGCGTCGATCAAGCGCAGCAGCTCGGTCACTCGCGCTTCCAGAGTTTGCAGAACTTGCACCGTATGTGCCACTAGCACCAGATGTAGGCACTGAAGTACAACCAGAAAGAAATAAAGCAGATGAAACTAGTGCCACTAATGGCACCTTTGTAAAAACTGAAGAACTCATATTTTTCCCCATACAATTAATGTTGGAATAACTTAAATAGCAGAACGAATATTGTAAATATTGCTTTCGTCTATTCCGCCAATAAGGACTAAAAAACTATTAATAACACTATTAATAAAATTATTAAATAAGAAATGAAATGGCCGATATACCTATTAAATCTTCTATATACCCTAATTTAGAAATATAGTAAGTTACCCAACTCCCATATCGGCCTGCGGCTAATAACCACTGGACACAAAATACAATAAGAATTCTACATTTGCACCAAAACTCACTGTAAAACGAAAAGATTTATCAGTGTTTCACATTCACGACCTATCGTTATAACCAATTTATTTCTTGTAGTCAAAGAAACAAAGGCGATACTTGTCTGTAAAAAGTCATAGCTTAAAGCGGTTGTAGAACAGAGTATTACGCCGTATATTTATTTTCCACTCCTCAATTAAACTCAAACAGAGCATGCGCACCCACAACCCTGCTATTTCCGCATCCTTGGTCACCTTGGCCACAATCGCTGTATTCTACGTATTAGTTGTAGGCAAGACATTTTTAGTGCCATTGGCAGTCGCCATTATGATTTGGTATGTAATCAATGCACTTAGTCGCACTTACGCAAGATTTCTACCTAAAATCGATAAGCCCAATTGGATAACCACCACTGCTGCGCTCATTAGCATTGCCCTATTTATTTTTTTCTCGGTGGATATGATCCGCGGGAATATCAATGATGTAACGGCCGCCGCGCCTGCTTATAAAGCCAACTTTGATATTCTAGCAAACAAAATCTTGATTCAGTTCAATCTTGAATCTTTGCCGAATGCCAAACAGATAATCTCAAGCTTTGAGGTTGCTCCAATGATTTCTACCTTGGCAAGCACTTTCAAAAATATGATTAGCGATATATTTTTAGTATTGATTTACGTGCTGTTCTTAATGTTAGAGCAGGGCACGTTCAAAAAGAAGATTTCGCAAATGTTTCCTGATCAAAACCAACGCGGCTCAATAATGAGTATTCTATCTCATGCACAAGAAGATATTCAGACGTATCTTTGGATAAAAACGGTTACCAGTTCGATTACTGGTATCGTTAGCTACTTCGTGCTTTTATTGGTAGGTGTAGATTTCGCGGGTTTTTGGGCGTTTACTATTTTTCTCCTTAACTACATTCCAACCGTAGGCTCTATTATCGCTACGTTATTCCCTGCTGTGTTAGCCTTAATCCAGTTCGATACCTTTGCCGAATTCTTTATCGTATTAATCGCGGTTGGCGCAATCCAGTTAGTGGTTGGTAATGTACTAGAACCAAAGATGATGGGTAGCACGCTTAATGTAAGCCCGCTAATTGTTATGCTGTCACTAACTTTGTGGGGCAGTATATGGGGAGTGGCAGGTATGTTTTTAAGCGTACCGATTACGGTGATAATGCTAATTATTTTCGCACACTTTGAAAAAACGCGTTATCTGGCTGTATTGCTCTCTGGTGATGGCGATTTAAAATTTACCGAAGACTTGGAGAGAACGAGTAAATAGACTCGATTTGATAATGCACAAAAAAGGGAGGCAAAAGCCCCCCTTTTTATATCTTGCAAAACAAAGTTTTAATCCAACTTATGCGCCAGCTGCGTCTTTATACGCCAGCAGCATCTTTTAAAGCATCGGCTTTATCCGTTGATTCCCACTTATATTCTGGCTCAGTTCGACCAAAATGTCCGTATGCCGCACTGTTGCGATAAATTGGTCGCAACAAGTCCAAGGTTTGGATAATCGCCTTCGGCCGCAAATCAAAATGCTCTGCTACTAATGACTCAATTTTTTCTTCCGCGATTTTTGCTGTGCCAAAAGTGTTGACCATAAGGCTCACTGGTCTAGCAACACCAATAGCATAAGCCACTTGCACTTCACAACGTTCTGCTAAGCCAGCGGCTACAACATTCTTAGCCACATAACGACCTGCATACGCAGCTGAACGGTCTACCTTAGAAGGATCCTTACCCGAGAACGCACCGCCACCGTGGTGTGCTGCACCACCATAGGTATCAACAATAATTTTTCGCCCAGTGATACCACAGTCGCCTACTGGCCCACCAATTACAAAACGCCCAGTTGGATTAACTAGGTACTTGGTTTTATCGCTAACCATCTCGGCAGGCAAAACCGGCTTAATCACTTCTTCAATAATGGCTTCTTCAAGTTGCGAATGCGTGACGGTTTCATCATGCTGAGTTGACAGTACAACGGTATCAACAAAAGCAGGCTTACCATTTTCATAACGTACGGTTACTTGTGATTTTGCATCTGGGCGTAACCACTCTAACTGACCACTTTTGCGAACTTCTGACTGTTTTCTAACCAAACGATGAGAGTATTCGATCGGCATTGGCATCAATACATCGGTTTCTCGGCAAGCATAACCAAACATCAAGCCTTGATCGCCCGCGCCTTGATCTAAGTCTATACCCTCACCTTCATTAACACCTGCTGCGATGTCTTGTGATTGTCGATCTAAGGCCACCATCACTGAACAACTTTGGTGATCAAAACCCATTTCGGAGCCTACGTAACCAATTTCTTCAATCGTTTTGCGCACTCTTTGGGTAACACCATCCAAGCTTCGATTGCTGGTGATCTCACCCGATAATACAACCAAGCCTGTGTTAACCAAAGTTTCACAGGCCACCCGCGAGGCTGGGTCTTCTTCAAATAAATAATCCAGTACGGTATCGGAAATTTGGTCGGCCACTTTGTCCGGATGACCTTCGGAAACTGATTCAGAAGTGAACAAATAATCGCGCATGTTGAGTACCTTTTTGTATGCTTTATGTTTGCTTGGGTGGGTGGGTTATAGAACCATGAATATTTAAGTGCGCGAGTCTAGCAAAGAATGTGCTTTAATACACGCCTCTAAGGCCACTCTCTGACACTTTTTACTGCCATGGTTAATCGCCTGCCCAGCTGGGTTTTCTTAAGTATTGCTATGTTCTCAATGGGCTTTGCGCTATTTCCTGTAATACGGGCGGTGATTGGAATTGACAAACAAATCGAAATTCAATTTTTGACCGTAGTGTCATTGCTAATCGGCGGTCTAATGTGTGGCTTAACGGCCATGCTTTTGATGATTAAAAGACAGCCTTTTACACTGGATTATAGCGCCCCAGAACAGCATAGTTCTGAATCCGAAAACGCCACCGCCGCCAAGTTGCATTCCACCGGTTTGTTGATCTTCACCGGCATCCCATTGGCTAACTTTCTGGCTTGCTTTTATTTGTGGATAAATTACCGCCATCGCTCAGCCTATTTAGACTATCAGGGCCGTGAAGCAATATGTTTTCAGGTGACGATTTATCTTTATCTATTAGTCAGCCTATTCATGACCTATGTGATTGTTGGTGCCTTTGCTATTCCACTGCTATTGATTTTTCATTTGATAACTACTATTTATGCGGTAGTTTGCGCCTTAAAAGGAGTAGCTTTTCGTTATCCGACTAATATCACGATTATCCCCAGAACGCCTACAGAGTCTGCATAACCTCGGCAGCACGCTCGATGGTGTCAGCAATATCGTTTTCGCTGTGGGTTATCGATACAAATCCGGCTTCGAATGAAGAAGGCGCTAGATATACTCCTTGCAGTAACATTCCATGGAAAAATTTATTAAATCGCTGTGCATCACAAGCCATAGAATCATCAAACGATTCAACCTTTTCAGCTTCGGTAAAGAAAAAACCAAACATTCCGCCCACGCCTTGCGCCGTTAAGGGTATATCGGCATTTTGAGCAACATTTTTTAAACCAATGATCAGACTCTTTACTTTAACCGTGAGATTTTCATAAAAATTTGGTGCTGATACTAATTCCAAAGTTTTCAACCCCGCTGCCATCGCCACTGGATTACCTGATAAGGTACCAGCTTGATAAACGGGGCCATCCGGTGAAATATGGTTCATGATGTCGGCTTTGCCGCCAAAAGCACCCACCGGCATACCGCCACCAATGACCTTGCCAAAACAAGTTAAGTCAGGCGTAACTCCATAAACTCCTTGCGCACCCTGTAGGCCTACTCTAAAGCCAGTCATGACTTCATCGAATATCAAAACAGTTTGATTTTCATCACAAACACTGCGTAAACCTTCTAAAAAACCATCTTTGGGGGCAATGAAGTTCATATTACCAGCGATCGGCTCGACAATAATCGCTGCGATTTGATCGCCGACTTCGCCAAACAGTGTCTTAACTTTGTCTAAATCGTTAAACGGTAGGGTCAATGTTTGCTCGGCAAGTGCCGCGGGAACTCCTGGTGAATTTGGTACACCAAAGGTCAATGCCCCCGAGCCCGCTTTAACTAATAGACTGTCGGAATGGCCATGATAGCAGCCTTCAAATTTAAGAATTTTGTCGCGGCCAGTAAATCCCCTAGCCAAACGCAATGCGCTCATGGTTGCTTCGGTACCAGAACTGACCATCCTGACCTTATCGACGCTAGGAATTAGCTCACAAATTTTTCGCGCCAAGCGGGTTTCGAGTTCAGTTGGAGCACCAAAACTCAAACCATTTTCAGCTATTTCCTGTACCGCCTGAATAACTTCTGGGTGAGCATGGCCTAATACCATTGGCCCCCAAGAACCTACATAATCGATATATTGATTGTCATCGGCATCCCATAAATAGGCACCTTTTGCCCTTTGCATAAAAATTGGTTCTCCACCAACGCTTTTAAATGCACGCACCGGCGAGTTAACGCCGCCAGGAATAAATTGTTGCGCTTGTTGAAATCGTGATTCGCTCATAATTGAAATTTTAATAATTCGAGTCGAGGCTCAGATTGCCACGTCAAGCTTCAGCTAGCAATGCTCAAACAAGTAATAAACGGCTATCAATTCGCTGTTATTTTTGCTATGAAAAATCAGTCCAAAAATTCTAGAAGTAAAATATTTGACTAATTAATCTAGTAAGTAGGTAGGCAAAAAAAAAGACGCGGCAAGCGTCTTTTTTTAAAAACAAACGATGTAACTCGTTTATTTTTTTCCATAACGGCTCTTGAATCGACCCACGCGGCCTTCAGTATCCATTACTTTCTGCTTACCAGTATAAAAAGGATGGCACACAGAACAAATTTCTACATGCAAGTCTTTACCCAAGGTTGAGCCAGTTTTAAATGTATTACCACAAGCGCAAGTTACTTCTATTTCGCCGTAGTTAGGGTGTATGTCTGCTTTCATGATTTTCTCCAATATTACGAGATCGAACTCGTGATTTCGCGCGAATTCATACTCAAGGCTGCGGATAATAGGGCAAAGCAAAACGCAATTCAAGGGCTGTCTAAGCAAATTACCTCGACTTATTTTGCTTTAGAATAACAATCAGCTAGCCTACAAAAGTCATTAACGCTCAAGGTTTCGGCACGAGCCGAGGGATCAATATCTAGCGACGCCATTTGATTTTCATCGAGCAGCCCTTTTAAGGTGTTTCTAAGCGTTTTTCGACGCTGCGAAAAAGCTTGTTTTACTAGCTTGGCAAAGGCTGCATGATCGTCAATTTCAAACGCGGCCTGTTTTTCTCGCGGCGCTAGTCTGGCTATCGCTGACTCTACCTTAGGTGCTGGAAAAAACGCCGTTGCTGGCACGTTAAATAGATGTTCAATAGTGTAACGCTGCTGAAGCATCACTGACAAACGCCCGTATTGTTTATTACCGGGATTGGCCTCCATGCGCTCGACTACCTCCTTCTGTAGCATTACCACCTGTGATTTAAAAGAATCAGCATATTGCATTAAATGAAACAGAACAGGGCTGGAAATATTGTAAGGCAGATTACCTATAACCTTAATTGGCCCACCACCATTATTAACAACGGAGTCAATAAGCTCGGTCAAATCAAATTTCAGTATATCCTCACCGTGCACAATTAAACTATTTTGAGATTTAGCACGTTGCTCCCAGTAAGCAACCAAATCTCGATCAAACTCGATTAGATGCAGTTGCTTAGCCTGCGGTAAAATTAGTTCGGTAAGCGCTCCACGCCCGGGACCAATTTCAATTACAATGTCTTCGTTTTGTATGTTTAAGCTAGCAACAATCTTATTGATGATATTTGGGTCTTGTAGAAAGTTTTGCCCTAGCGATTTACGTGGCGCCGCAAATTCACTCATTGTGCACGCCTAACTAGGTGTCGAGCCATATCAATCGCACTAGCCAGGCTACCGGTATCCGCGGAACCACTGCCAACCAAATCAAACGCAGTACCATGATCTACCGAAGTTCTAATAATTGGCAAACCCAAGGTAATATTCACCGCTTGATTAAAACCTTGAGATTTTAATACCGGCAAACCTTGGTCATGATACATCGCTACTACCGCATCCGCGTTCGCCAAATTTTGAGGGGTAAACAGGGTGTCAGCTGGCAAGGGGCCTTGCACATCTATACCCTGTTTTTTTAATTTTTCTAAAGCCGGAATAATCGTTTCGATTTCTTCCATACCTAGATGGCCACCTTCGCCCGCATGCGGGTTTAAACCACATACTAAAAGACGTGGCATTTTAATAGCAAATTTGTTGCGTAAATCCTGATCAATAATTTCACAGGTTTGAATAACCGCTTTTTTGGTAATGGCCGCGCTGACATCCTTGAGCGGTAAATGCGTAGTGACTAATGCCACTCGTAAAGAAGCTGTGGCAAGCATCATGATCGGTAGCTTGGCGCCACAACGCTGCGCTAGATATTCAGTATGGCCGGTAAAATCAATGCCGGCATCATTTATAACCCCTTTGTGCAAAGGTCCGGTGACTAGGCCTGAAAATTCGCCGGCCGCACAGCCATCAATGGCTCGGTTTAACATATCGATAACGCCGGATACGTTGTCAGTGGATGCGGTTCCAGCTACTTGACTGTCGGCAATCTCAATATGTTCAACATTAATTTTGCTAGGTAGCTCTAGACCTAACATTTGAGCACGGTGTGCAATTAAGTTTTTATCACCTATCACGACGATGTCGGATAAATTTTGATGCTGAGCCAACTGAATAAAAATATCCGCGCCGATGCCCGCGGGCTCACCGAGGGTGTAAGCCAGTGGTGGTCCGCTTGGTTTTTGGGAGCTCGTTTTCAATGAATGATCTTTTCTCACAATTAATAGTCAGCATAATTATAGCTTGCAGAATGAATCAGATGATACTTAATACTGCTATCACTATTTACTCTCTGTCGGGTTTGATAGAATAGCGGCTTAATATTGGCAAACCGACAAGTTCCGAACCATGCCCAAGCCTCCTGTTCATATCGTAATACTCGCTGCTGGTAAGGGTAGTCGCATGCGTTCAAAGCTGCCTAAAGTGTTGCATAAAATCGCTGACAAGAGCTTACTTGAGCATGTACTTGATGCGTCATTAGGAGTTGAACCAGACAAAATTCATATTGTTGTCGGACACGGCAAAGAGCAGGTAATGGAAGCCTTAGAATCACACCCGCAAGCAAAACTGTTTAATTGGGTCACGCAAGCTGAGCAACTAGGAACAGGGCATGCGGTAATGCAGGCGCTACCTGACATAGACAAAAAAGCCAATGTGTTAGTTCTGACGGCTGATGTGCCTTTACTGCAAAGCACTACCTTGGCCAATTTAGCGAGCAAAATGCAAGATGCACCGTTGGCGATTTTAACCGCAGTTGTACAACAACCATTTGGTCTGGGAAGAATCGTACGCAACAAGAATGATAAAGTCATTGGCATCGTTGAGGAAAAAGACGCCACACAAAAACAGCGTGCGATTCAAGAAATCAATTCTGGCATTATGGCTGCCCAAGGTGAGTATCTATCAGACTGGTTAAACGACATTAGTAATGACAATGCCCAGCAAGAATACTATTTAACAGATATTGCTGATATGGCTCATAAAGCTGGCAAGTCTATTGCAACCCTAACAATAGACACTGTCGATGAAGTCAGTGGAATTAATGATCGAGTGCAATTAGCTCAAGCCGAACGCGTTTACCAGCGCGTACAGGCCGAGAACTTAATGGCACAAGGTGTCACTATTATTGACCCAGCGCGCGTAGATATTCGCGGCGATGTAAGCATCGGCGCTGATACTGTGATTGATATCAACACATTACTGATTGGCCCAATGTCAATTGGTAGCAATGTCTATATAGCGCCCAACTGTGTTATTAGTGCCAGCTCTATTGCTGATGATGTCACGGTTCATCCGAACACGGTGATCGAGAACTCGGAGTTAGCATCGGGAGTCAATGTTGGTCCATTTGCAAGATTACGACCCGGCACCAAATTGAGCGCCAATGTAAAGATTGGTAATTTTGTCGAAACTAAAAATGCGCAGTTAGCGGCCGACGCTAAGGTCAGTCACCTAAGCTATGTGGGTGATGCCACGGTGGGCACAAATACTAATATTGGTGCGGGTGTCATTACCTGTAATTATGACGGTGCTTACAAACATCAAACCACCATAGGTAATGACGTGTTTGTGGGCTCAGACAGCCAGTTAGTGGCGCCAGTTGATATAGCCGATGGTGCTACCATTGGTGCGGGCTCAACCATCACTAATAATGTTGAACGTAATCAGTTGGCAATTAGTCGAACTAAACAAAAACAAATTGACGGTTGGCAACGCCCAGCTAAAAAGAAATAAGCGGATAATTTATGTGTGGAATTGTAGGCGCGGTCGCATCGCGCAATATTGCCCCGGTTCTTATGGATGGGTTAAAGCGTCTGGAATATCGCGGTTACGATTCCGCAGGATTAGCGGTAGTAGATGCCGATAAAAATTTAAATTTAAAGCGCAGCATAGGTCGAGTCGCTAATCTGGCTGCCATATGCGACGACACTAGCGGCAATATTGGCGTCGCTCACACGCGCTGGGCCACGCATGGTAAACCAGCAGAGCACAACGCACATCCGCACATCAGTTCTGACCAAGTCGCAATAGTGCATAACGGTATTATTGAGAATCACCATGAGCTACGTACCCAACAAAAAGAACAGGGTTTCGTGTTTAAATCGGAGACAGATACCGAAGTTATTGTGCATCAAATCGATTGGAATATGCGCAATGGCTCTGACCTTTTGGATGCCGTTAAAAAAACTACAGCGGTACTTGAAGGTGCTTACGGTTTAGGGGTGATTTCAATACAAGAGCCCAATACTCTAGTCGCTGCGCGCAGCGGCTCTCCGTTACTTATTGGCTTGGGAGAGAATGAAAATTTTATAGCGTCGGACATGTCAGCACTGATTCCTGTAGCTAAAGAATATATGGTGCTAGAAGATGGTGATATCGCCAAAATCACAGATCATTCTGTTGAAATATTCGATATTAACGACCAAGCAGTGCAGCGCGAAGTATTGATCTGCACATTAAGTGACGACGAAACCGAGCTTGACGGTTATGCGCATTACATGAAAAAGGAAATTCATGAACAAACTCGCGCCATTACTGAAACCTTAGAGGGTCGACTCGGTGCGGACAGCGTGCTGGAACTTCCCTATGGCGAAAACGCGCGCGCGATTTTCGACAAAACTAAAGAAATAAAAATCATCGCCTGTGGCACTAGCTATTACGCGGCCAGCGTGGCCCGCTATTGGTTTGAAGACTTCGGCATCCGCTGTGATGTTGAAATCGCCAGTGAATACCGTTATCGCAACCATGTTGTGAATGATGGCACATTGTTTTTGACTATCTCTCAGTCCGGCGAAACCTTAGATACCATGGCGGCGCTGGAAATGGCAAAAACGCTTGGTTATATAAACACCATGTGCATTTGTAATGCTCCCGAAAGCTCTTTAGTACGCGCTAGTGATCTTACTATTTTTACCCATGCTGGTCGTGAGATTGGAGTCGCCTCTACCAAGGCGTTCACCACTCAATTGGTAGTTCTATTAATGGTCGCCATTTGTTTGCGACGACGCCGAATTGGTGATGGACGACAAATTGATGCAACTGAGGCTGAGCTTGTTCAAGAGCTAAGAACGCTACCGCAGAAGATAGAAGAAGTTTTGCAACTTGAAGACGACATTATTGCTATGTCTAAACATTTTGCAGATAAGCGGAATGCATTGTTTCTTGGTCGCGGAGCGCATTTTCCTATCGCGATGGAAGGCGCACTCAAGCTTAAAGAAATTTCTTATATTCATGCTGAAGCCTACGCCGCTGGCGAGCTCAAGCATGGGCCGCTAGCACTGATTGATGAAAACATGCCAGTGGTTGCGGTAGCACCTAATGATGAGTTGCAAGAAAAGCTAAAATCGAATCTAGAAGAAGTTCGCGCGCGCGGTGGCAAACTCTATGTATTTGCAGACGCAGAATCAGGCCTACATTCGGATGAAGAAACCATGGTGTTGCATGTGGCTCCGGTGAACAACATTATCGCGCCTATTTTGTATGTGGTGCCGCTACAGTTGCTGTCATATCACGTCGCTTTGCTTAAGGGTACCGATATCGACAAGCCGCGCAATTTGGCCAAATCAGTAACCGTAGAATAGTGGCTTTATTAATGTGCCTGTCGCCAGATTGACCAGAGCAACAAGATAAATGGATATCTCGCATATCTTTAATGACTTAAATGACGCTCAGCGCGAAGCGGTGGCGTCACCCCCTAACCCTATGTTGGTATTGGCTGGCGCAGGCAGTGGTAAAACCCGTGTGCTAACTTCGCGTATTGCTTATTTGGTAGAGACCCACGAGGTATCACCGCTGTCCATTTTAGCCGTTACCTTTACCAATAAAGCGAGTCGCGAGATGCGTACTCGGGTAGAAGACATGCTCGGCATTCCAATGGGCGGAATGTGGATTGGTACGTTTCATAGCTTGGCACATCGCTTATTGCGACAGCACTATCAAGAAGCAAGTCTACCGCAGGCATTTCAAATTTTAGACAGCGATGATCAACTGCGGATGATCAAACGTAGTCTTAAAGAACTTGCGCTAGACGAAGCATATTGGCCGCCTAAACAGATTCAATGGTATATCAGCGGCCACAAAGAAGAAGGTCGCCGACCGGTTAATGTGCCGCCGAGCAATGACACCCAACAACAAACATTACTGGCGATTTATAGCCACTATGAAGATTTATGCCAGCGCTTTGGCTTAATCGATTTTTCAGAATTATTGCTGCGCGCATATGAGCTACTGAAAAACAATGAAGTCTTACGTGAACGCTACCAATCTCGTTTTCAACATGTGTTGGTGGACGAGTTTCAAGACACCAACTCGATCCAGTATTTGTGGTTAAAGCTGCTAGTAAAAAAATCGCATAACCTTTTTGCGGTTGGCGATGACGATCAATCGATCTACGGCTGGCGCGGCGCTAAAGTAGAAAACATTTTGCAGTTTGAACGAGACTTTCCAGATACTAAAACTATTCGTCTGGAACAAAACTATCGTTCGACCTCACATATTCTCGATGCTGCCAACGCGGTAATTAAAAATAATGGCGGGCGCCTAGGCAAGAACTTATGGACCGCAGGCGAAGAAGGCGAGCCTGTTAAACTGTACACCGCCTATGACGAGCGCGATGAAGCGCGTTTTATTATTGATCAGATTCAAGTCTGGGTGAACGAAGGCAATCAGCGCAGCGAAGTTGCTATTTTATATCGATCAAACGCGCAATCCCGAGCATTTGAAGAAGTATTAGTTAATGTCGGAATGCCATACCGAGTTTATGGCGGTTTGCGCTTTTTTGAACGTGCCGAAATTAAAGATGCGCTAGCGTATTTACGACTTTGTACACGCGGTGATGATGACCCGTCTTTCGAGCGCATTGTCAATACCCCAACCCGAGGTATTGGCAACAAAACAGTCGATCAAATTCGTGAATATGCACGCGGCCAGCAAATTTCCATGTGGGACGCTACCAATCAACTGATCGCGAGTAACCAATTAAGCAACCGCGCTAAATCAGCACTAGCTTTGTTTGTAGATCTAATACAAGAAATTCGTTCACAAATCCAAGATCAAGATTTGTTTCAACAAATTGAAATCATGTTGGATCTGAGCAAATTAATTGAGCACTTCCAAAAAGAGAAAGGCGAAAAAGGCCAAGCACGGGTAGAGAACCTGCAGGAATTGGTGACAGCTGCTCGTGGCTTCGAGATAGACGAAACCGAAGATGATTTACCGCCAATGACGTCGTTTTTAGCACACGCTTCGCTGGAGGCGGGTGAAGGCCAAGCACAAGAGTGGGAGGATTGCGTGCAACTCATGAGTTTGCATACCGCTAAGGGTTTGGAGTTTCCTTTGGTATTTCTTACTGGTTTGGAAGAGGGACTGTTTCCCCACCAAAGATCATTGGAAGAAGGTTCAGGTCGTTTAGAAGAAGAACGACGCTTGTGTTACGTAGGTATGACTCGAGCAATGCAACAGCTATGGCTAAGCTATGCTGAAATGCGCCGACTATATGGCTCCGAAAAATACACCAGTCCGTCAAGATTTCTGGGTGAGATACCAGACGAACTAATTAGCGAAATACGGGCTAAGCCTAAAAATACTTATTCTGCACCGACTAGGGAACACTCGGCATGGGTGGATGATCAAAGCGCACACGAAAGCGGAGTCAGCGTGGGCATGAATGTGCGTCATCCGAAATTTGGAGATGGGGTGGTAGTGAATCTAGAAGGACAGGGCGAGTACGCGCGAATTCAAATCAACTTTACCGAAGTTGGCAGCAAATGGCTGGTGTTGGCTTATGCGAACTTAACTCAAGTTTAAAGCTTAATTTAAAACGACTCTATCATTGCAAATGAACTTGGTGCGCTGCGCGGTTTTACTGAGTCTGGAGCGGCAATACTGTAAATATGCTTAATGCCATGGGCATGGGCTGAGTTAAGTACCGCATCATTGTCGTCTATAAGCAAGGTTCGCTCGCAATCATAGTCTGTCTGAGCATGTAAGTTTTCCCAAAAACGTTGGTCTTCTTTAGCGTGATCTAGCTCGTGCGAGCACACCATTTTATGAAAATACTGATCGATTTGTGTGTACTCTATTTTCATTTCCAACATCGCGCGGTGTGCATTAGTCACCATGCGCACATCGTCGCTGTGTAAATTGCATGTTTCTAAAAATTTACGCGCGTTCGGTCTATAGGCAATCTTGTGTGATAAATCATGACTGCTTTTGATGATATCAAAGCCCAGCTGCTCGCTCCAAAACTCGGTACTGTACCAATTGAGCTGGCCTGCTTCTCGTTCAAATATGGGCCCAATTTCCTGAATAACCTGATCGTAAGACAAACCGTTCATTTCGCCATAAACCGATGGCATATACTCTAGCCAATAGGCGTTATCAAAATGCAGGTCTAACAATGTCCCATCCATATCTAGCAATACGGTATCGACAGCTTTCCAATCAAAGTCCTGAGAAAAATTTTGTAGCATTGTTACCATCTTGGTAAGCATTTTATGTGAAAATACGCTTATGAAACTGAACTTTACCAAAATGCAGGCGCTAGGCAATGACTTTGTGGTGTTGAATTTTACTGATCAAGAAATTGCGTTGTCGGCCACACAAGCTGCTCGAATTGCTGATCGTCATATTGGCGTGGGTTGCGACCAAATATTAATTATTGAGCAGTCCCAGCGAAACGATATTGATTTTAAATATCGGATCCTCAATTCTGACGGGTCTGAGGTAGGTCAATGCGGAAATGGCGCACGTTGCCTTCTTAAGTACGTTCACGATAAAGGTTTGACGGACAAAACCTCTGTGGTGGTTGAAACCATGAGCGGAGATATGACGCTAAGCCTGAATGAGCATGGTGACTCAGTCACGGTCAATATGGGCATACCTAAATTTGAGCCAAGTGAAATTCCATTGATGGCGGATAAGCGCCAAGCCACCTATAGTGTAGAACATGGCGAACAGCGAATAGAGTTTTCGTCACTATCGATAGGCAATCCGCATGGGGTACTGCTAGTCGACAATGTGGTCATGGCGCCAGTCGCTGAGCTTGGTATGGCCTTAGAGCCACACAGTATTTTTCCCGAACGTGCGAATATTGGTTTTATGCAAATTAATAGCCGCGACGATATTCATCTGCGCGTGTTTGAGCGAGGTGTTGGGGAGACGCTGGCCTGTGGCAGTGGTGCTTGCGCAGCCGTAATTGCAGGCATTCAGTTGAACTTATTGGACGATCAAGTAACCGTGCATTTAAGTGGTGGTGATTTAAACATACAATGGGCGGGCGAAGGCAAAGCAGTTATGATGACTGGGCCAGCTCATACTTCTTTTGAAGGCAAGTTAGAGCTGTCTTAATTTAATTGTTATCCAGGGTAAAGAGGTTAAAAGCGAGCCGATGAAAGCAACACAACAAGATCAAACTGCGCCGGAACTGGCTAACATAGTTGAGTACCTCAAAGAAAACCCAAATATTTTTGTGCAGCATCCAGAGTTATTGGAGTCGCTCACCCTATCCGACTCTCGGGGAACGGCTTCGTTATTGGAACGGCAAGTGGCGGCACTAAAAGAACGCCTTAATAATTTGAAGTCGGAGCAATCAGAACTAATAGAAGTAGCGCGCGAGAACGAACAAATTAGTGATAGCTTTACGGAAATCATTTTTCGTCTTATTGCTTATGAAAATCTTTCTGAATTAGTCAGCGATTTTCCCTTAGCCTTGCGCAAAACGTTTAATATCGATGAAGTGTCTTTAAAAACTGCACCATCCGCCGAACTTATTGCCAGTGATCGTGAAAGTTATGATGAAGCAGTACGAAGATTGGTTAATCAACGTGCAGTATGTGATAACCGATGGCCCAGTTCTATTATGAAACTGTTTTTCTCTGAGTCAGTTACATCCGCCGCATTAGTGCCAATGTGTACGCCAGATAGTGATGTGCCGCTGGGCATTTTGGCATTGGGATCTAACGATGCTAAACGCTATGCTAACGAATTAGGTACTGATTATTTAAATCGCCTAGGTTTGATGTCTGGCATATGCCTCGCTCGATTGCAGCCCAATAACACTTAATTTTGATTGGGCGAATTCTTAAATAGCGCTTTATACAATTACTAAACCAAGCCCATGGTCGATTCTGCCACCAATCTACAAGAGGATATAAATAGTTATCTGACCGATCTGACGGTTGAACGCCGATTGTCGGAACACACCATCAAGGCCTACAAGCGCGATATTAATAAGTTGTTGGCTTTTTGCGATACTAAAGGCGCCTTACTCTGGCAAGGTTTAAATAATCACACTGTGCGGCTTTTCTCTGCCAGTTTAAATGCCAATGGCTTGCATGCGAAAAGCATACAACGCATATTGTCGTCTGGCCGCGGCTTATGTAATGACCTAATTCGCAAGGGTCGTATGGAGACTAACCCATTCGACGATGTGCGAGCCCCAAAAACGGAAAAACGTTTGCCCAAAACACTTAGCACGGATCAGCTAACCGCACTCATTGAAATTCATATCAACGACCCATTGAGCTATCGAGATAAGGCGATTATGGAATTGTTTTACTCGTCTGGCTTACGTTTGGCCGAACTATGCTCGCTGGATTTAAACGATCTAAATCTGCCTGAAAAGCTTTTACGCGTAACCGGCAAGGGTGGAAAAACTCGCGACCTACCAATTGGACGGCATGCAGATAAAGCAATAAGAGAATGGTTATTACAACGCAACAGTCTGCCTTTGAAGGATTATAATGCCGTGTTTATCAGTAAACATGGAAACCGCATTAGCCCACGGGCAATTCAACAGCGCATAAAGTATTGGGCAGCCAAACAAGGCATCGAAATTTCAGTGAGCCCACACATGCTCAGACATTCCTTTGCCAGTCATTTACTTGAATCTAGTGGTGATTTACGTGCAGTACAAGAGCTACTAGGGCACTCTAACATAAGCACCACGCAAATTTATACGCACCTAGATTTTCAACATTTGGCGCAGGTTTATGACGATGCCCACCCTAGGGCTAAAATGAAAGATACAAAAAAAGGCGACAAGCTTTAAGCTAGTCGCCCAATTTATAAAGAGTCTTAAACTAATAACTCCATCTAAAAGTGACGCCGTAGGTTCTTGGTGCGCCTGGTAAGGCACGGCCACCGCCATCTTGAGAGAAACTATTTTGCAAATAGTCTTCGTCAGTTACATTTTGTACCCAAAGTGAAAATTCGCCACCCTTGCCTTTCTCTCCATTGATATAGGTCAGACTTAGATTGCCTAATGAGTATGATGGTATCGATACGTCTTCTTCATTTAACAGACTGCCGAAAGTTTGATCTTGATAAATATATTCGCCACGGGCAACGAATGAACCATTGAGCTTCGGTGCATCCCAACCATAAGTCACAATCTGCGTGGCCGCAAATTCTGGCGTGTTTGTGAGTCGATTACCAGCGAGGTTGTTTGGTAGTGGACCGCCATCTTCAGTCTCAAAGCCGCCTGGAGTAAAGAACTCTATAAACTCAGCGTCGATATAAGAAAAGCCGCCACTAAAACTTAAACCATCAGTAACTTGTGCGCTGTATTCTAATTCAACACCAAAGATTTCAGCGTCGGCGGCATTAGCCGTCACCAGGCTTGCAGTAGTGCCTGCAGGTGAGCCTTCTGGGCGCAATAAAAAGACTTGTTGTAAATCACTAAACTCAGTGAAATACACAGTCGGATTAAACTGTACCCTGCCACCCAAAAACGTGGACTTTAAACCGAATTCTATGGTGTCTGCTATTTCAGGATTGAATGCGGGTGTGACTGACGCGGCGCTGGTACCACGACCCTGGAATCCGCCAGACTTAAACCCTCTAGAGTAAGATCCGTATAACAAAGTTCCGTCATTCGGCTGGTAACTAAGCACTAGCTTTGGCGTAACTTCTGAGAATGTTGCGCTGTTTACTACGAAAAAAGGCTCCGGTACTACAACACCATCGGCCGTGCCAATACGGCTAATATCTTTGGTATCTTCGGTCCACCTAAGTCCACCCGTTACGGTTAGGCTATCTGTTAATTGATAATCAAACTGACCAAACACAGCGATACTTTCTACATCTACATCTTGGTCATCACCACTTTCGCCTGGGCCACCAAATAATGAAACAACATCATTCACGCTAATAATTTCATCAGTGGCATCACCGCGAGTCTGGATATCCAAAATAATTTGTTCGTTGCGGTTTACGTCTTCATCCAAATAGAATCCACCGGCTACCCATTGAAAGCGTTGATCCCCCGGTGACGTGACACGAATCTCTTGAGTAAAGGTTGTTACATCTTCTGAATACGGGTTCAGGGTAATACCGATGAGACTGGCATCAACCACTGATGATGGAACAGTCAACAAAGCCTGCACCTGAGAAAGCGATGAAATCACATCATTAACTTCAGCGTCGATGTCTCGAATTGCAGTAATAGAGGTTAAGGTGTAATCATTATTAAAGGTATAGTCGGTTCGCAGTGTAGTGCTGTAAGTATCAATACGTGAAAACCCGCGGTCATCAAAAAACTCTCGATTAAAATCATCGCGCTGACCCGGTACTAGTAAATCTCCACGCACACCAAACTCTTGCTCATCACCGATAAATACGCGTTGCGGACCACTTTGATCAAGCGTGGTATACGCAGCGCTCAGGTTGAGTTCTAAGGCTTCGTTTGGCACATAGCGCAAGGCTCCACGAATTGAAGATGTATCAATATCTAGCGCATCAATTTCGCCTGCCGTAGACGATGGAAGGCCTGGAAATAGCTCACTAAAATTTGGCGCGTCGGTAATATTAGAGCGTAAGATGCCGTCTCGATTGCGACTTGAAAAAGAAACTTTACCAAATAATGTTTCGCTAATCGGACCACTCAAAAGACCGCGAAAATCTTGTCGATTAAGGTTGCCTAACTTAGCCTCGAATTTTGCTTTTACTTCTTCGTCAGGCTTGGTTGTAATCAAATGTATGGCGCCGCCAATCGCATTACGACCAAACAGTGTGCCTTGTGGGCCACGCAATACCTCTACGCGCTCCAAATCAAATAAATCTAAATCTTGACCTGCAGCACGACCAATTGGTACATCATCCACATAGACAATCACTGAATTGTCTGCCGCCGCGCCATCATCCGAGCTACTAATACCGCGCACATTAAGCTGCAAGGCACCAGCGTCTTTAGCTGAGTAAGTAAAACTTGGGGTGCGCTGAGCTAAACCTTCAAGATCTACAATACCTCGATCGTCTAATGCTTCACCAGTGAAGGCTGTAATAGCAATAGGAACATCTTGTAGATTCTGTTCGCGTTTTTGCGCGGTAACTATGACCTCTTCAAGTGCCGATGTACTGTCTTGCGCAAAGCTCAACTCGCTGTTAACTAGCAAGAAGCAACATGCTGTGACTGAAAAGCCCCTTAGAGTTGTATAGACTTTGTTGATGGTATTCTGTCTACCAAACTTATTAAACATAATGGTCTCTCAAATTTTAATTACAGGTTTTACGTTCAGTTTTGCTTTATTTTGTTTGGTCAAATTAATCGACCACCACCATTTAAATACAACAGGCTTAGGCAACTACAACCCGGGCACAAACAAGATACAAACACTAAGTTGTGCCGCGAAGGACAAATTTATATCCCTTTATTTCTGTGGTTAGAGAATCGATAAAACTCAATATGGCATTAGCTCTATTTTTTCAGTGCGCGATGTTAACATAGTGAAAAATACTAGTCTTGTGCTTATCCGCAAAGTTATTCGAATGTAACCACTCCCATGCACTCTATTCTCAGCTGGTGTATATATAGTGATCAAGATGTCGATTTTCAAGAAAATTAGAATTTAAATTCAAATATTTCAATTGCTTAACTGTCTATTAAATTTCCCTTTACTTAGTCGAGATCGATGTGATTCGTGCTTATCTAGGAAAGTTTGGCTAATACCGCATAAGCAATTCAAGCGATATACGCTGCCCAAATTAGCCCCATTTCTTGTTGTATGTCATTTACATAACAATGCGCTAAGATTAGCCAAAACAAGCGACTAAATTCGAGTTAATGCTATATGAAAAAAGTGTTTCTAAGTGCAGATCAATTATTGCAGGACTCTTTCGCCCTTGCTGAGAAAATATTTTTAAGCGATTTTAAACCAAACTTTATTATCGGTGTGTGGCGAGGTGGCGCGCCAGTTGGTATCGCTATACAAGAATACCTAGATTACTTGGGCATCTCCACTGACCATATTGCTATCCGAACCTCTTCGTATTTTGGCATTGATCAACAAGACAAAAACGTGCGCGTCGATGGGTTGCATTATATTGTTAAAAAAATAAAATCCGACGATAAAGTCTTATTGGTGGATGATGTATTTGATTCTGGCCGCAGCGTCGAAGCCATACTCAACAATTTAATAACTGAAACAGGCCGTAATATGCCAACAGATATTAGAGTCGCCTGCCCATGGTTCAAACCGATGCGCAATAAAACCGAACACAAACCAGACTATTATGTTCACCAAACCGATGATTGGTTGGTTTTTCCGCATGAGTTAAGTGGACTTTCGCTTGACGAAATAACTAAAGGCAAACCTGAACTGGCTAAATATATTACTCAACACCTTAGCTAAGCTCGAAGAAAACACTTTTAAAAAATTAAGCTATGACGGATTTAGAAACTGCATTTGCATCACTAAAAGAACTTGTACCCAATAACTACCAGTCTGAGATTGGGATAATTCTTGGTAGCGGACTTGGTCGCCTAGCCGGGCAGTTTGACATTGTTAATAGCATCGACTACTCGCAACTAGATGGGTTTCCTCAAAGCACTGCACCAGGTCATAAGGGTTGTTTGCATCTGGCTAGACATCAAGATAAAAACCTGTTGATTTTTGAAGGTCGCTTTCATATTTATGAAGGCTGGACTGCACAACAATCGGTTATGCCGGTGCGCTTAGCTAAACTGATGGGCGTACGCAAACTGGTAATTACTAATGCAGTCGGCGCGCTTAATTCAGATTTTAAGCCTGGCGATGTAATGTTGGTAACTGATCATTTCAATTTTACTGGATACAGTCCCTTGCGCGGTCAAAACGATGAGTCCTTCGGTGATCGTTTTCCAGACATGAGCCAAGCGTATGGCATTGAACTGCAAACGCTTGCACATGAGGCTTTTAAGCATCACTCTATTGCTTTATATGAAGGCATCTATGCTGGCGTGGCTGGGCCGGAATTAGAAACATCAGCAGAGCGTCGTTTTCTAAGATTGGCCGGCTGTGATGCAGTGGGTATGTCACTTGTTATGGAAACAATCGCAGCCGTTCATTGTGGTGTTAAGGTATTAGGCTTAGCGGCAATTGCCAACAACGCAACTGGCGGGCCCGAACAACAGCCCGACACAATCGAAGCGGTGTTCGAAAATGTCGCATTGTCAGCAGAGAAAATAGCTAAAGTTTTACCAATGATTATTGACCAAATATAGGAAAATATTATTTGCTAGCGCCTATCCCGTTTTAATTACTAGAGTTTATTGGGCGCTTTATGTTAGCATCGCCATACAAAATTTGGGCCCTTAGCTCAGTTGGTTAGAGCGCTCGACTCATAAGTAATTGTGACCTTTATCAGTAATGATAAATGGAAAAATCGGATGAATTGCTGGAAAGCTAAATACGAATGTATATGCCAATCAGCAGCCAAGCCTAAGAGGCGTCTTAGGAAGGTTCAGAGACTAGGTGGTTCGACACGCGCTTGTCGAGTAATACACCATTAGCGTCCGACACCCTACCGTTAACAAACAAGGGTGGTGATATAGTCCAGGCCAGCATGAAAGTGCTGATTACCAGAATCGATCGGTCGAAGGTTCAAGTCCTTCAGGGCCCACCATTTTGTGTTTTGTTAGCTTAGTTTAGTTAGACTGTTAGATTTTATAGAAAAGGAATTCCTTTATTTGGTGCACGGACATACACTCCGTAAGCTGATACTATTTGATAATGAACGAGTTTACAGCAACAGAAATTCTCTCAAAAGAGGATATTCGCATGCTGCGCACGCCATCGAATATACGTGCCAGTATTAGCTTGCTGTTCAACTGGTTATTAATTGCTTTTGGTTTTGCGCTTTTTATACTTTGGCCAAATCCATTAAGCTTTATTGTTGGCACTATTATCATAGGCGGGCGTCAATTAGGGCTTGGTGTACTAACGCATGATTGCACGCACAATGCTCTTTTTAGTACTCTTAAACTTAATAATATTATCGGTCATTGGTTATGTGGAATGCCGATGAATATATCTGTGTATGATTATCGTGCCCAGCATATGAAACATCATCGTTATGCCGGTACTGAAAATGATCCGGATATTGTTTTTGTTGAAAAATATCCGGTAGCTAAAGACAGCCTGAAGAGAAAATTGACTCGGGATATAACAGGCCGTACTGGACTTAGAGATACTTTATATAAATTTAAAACATTTAAATTATCTAAAAACTATCCTTGGTTGGTTTTTCACGTGCTGTTAATAAGCATACTATTTGCGGCAGGTGCCCCCAGCGCGTATTTAATGTGGTGGCTTGCTGAATTAACACTCTACCCTCTAGTGGTTCGCATTCGTCAAATCGGTGAACACGGTGTGGCCGTTGATAGAACCAGCCTTGATCCTCGGCTTAATACTGGCACTACTATTCCTTCATGGTGGGAAAAATTACTCCTAGCGCCCAACCATGTTTACTACCATGTAGAACACCATCAATACGCAAATGTACCGCCGTATAACTTAGCGAAGCTACATAAATTATTAAGTGACAGTGGTTACTACAAAGGTCATAACTGTATCTCTCACGGTTATTTCGATGTGCTACGGCGCGCTGTTCAGGCGTAGATTTTATTCATCATAACTTCTGTGTTTTTAGATACACTCAAGGCCGAAAACCCAGATCAACATCAGATAATATTAAGCAATATTACTTGCACTCTCAGGTAGCTGCCTAGTCGCGCATAATACTCAAAAACTATTAGCATTATTTTTGGTTGCTCCCGCAACATAATAAGAGTATACGTACGGTATTCGGCCACTGAGAAAATGGCTAACACCCTTATTTTTTGCTCCGCCAATGATTGCTCTAGCTAAAACCATTCTATTAACTGCCCTAGGGATACTGCTGTTGGTATTGCTTGTGCAACGCATCCGTCGGCGTGCAGGCGTGCGAATTCCACTCGGTATCTGCGCCCTAACTTTTTTCGGCGCATGTTACCTACTACTCGATCACCTTAGCCCTTCACTTAATAGTGTTTTAGGCACCAGTACATTGCAAGTTAGCCGAGCCATTGGCTCGCTGTTTTGGCTTGCTTTAGCTTATACCGTTAACGTGTTTATAAAACGTTTTGCTTATCAAAGACGCTTAACGGCAGAAGGCGACTCCAAAGTCCCTCTAATTATTCAGTACTTAGTAACTGCTCTGGTTTATATGGTCGCCGGCATGGCGATCGTGAGGCTGGTTTTTGATCAATCGATTTTCGCATTGGCTGCCACCTCTGGCGCACTGGCAATCGTATTGGGTTATTCCGCACGTTCTGTGCTGGATGAAATTTTCTCAGGTATCGCACTCAACTTTAGTTCGCCATTTGAAAAAGGTGATTTAATTCAGCTCAACGAAGAATGGGCAATGATTAAAGACATTGGCTGGCGCAGCATTACCTATATTGATATGGACAATAATAGTGTTGTAGTGCCTAACTCGGTGGTTGCTGCCAGTAAAATACGTAACCTAGACAAGCCCGACAATGTCACCAGACGTCTACTTTATTTTAAAGTTGAATATAATGTGCCACCGAAAATCGTGATTGAACTAGCCACTAGTGCTATGGATGAGTGTCCGCATGTTATTAATCATCCCTGGAATGAGGTATGTCTGTATAAGTTTGATGAAACAGGTATAGAGTACCGGGTTGGCATTCATATAGAACACTATAATCACTGGTGGCTAGCCAGTAATGAATATTTTAATGCCTTGTGGTACCGCTTTAAACGCCAAGGTATACGCTTTGGTCAGCAACGCCACCTTAATTTTCAAAATGAAGAAAATGCCGATCGAGCACTGCCAAATTCAGCGCTAGACGATGCCAACTGGCAGAGCTTGGTAGAACGTTTTGATCAAACACCGATGTTTGATGGAATGACTACAGAAGACATGACGGAGTTGGCTAAGAATGCGACTTTGCACGTAGTGGGACCGCCTGAGCGAATAATTCGTGCTGGCTCTAAACGCAGCTCTATGTATCTATTAGCTTCAGGTGAAGCTGATGTTTATGCGGTGGATGATAACGGCAACAACGAAACGTGGATGGCCACCATTGGTGAGGGTGAAACAGCGGGTATTATTTCAGTGCTTACAGGCACACCACAACGCACTACTATTCGAGCCAAGACCGAAACCGCGGTATGGGAGATTAGCAGTGAGTCATTGCATGCTATTTTTGAAAACAAACCTGAAGTAATGGACAACATGGCAGCCGCTGTTGCGCAATGGCAGGCTGAAGAAGACGATGCGTTTAAAGCGATGGACTTAAGTCGCCAACAAGAACAGAGCTATCTTGATAAACAAGCAAGCACACTTTACAAAAGAATCTCAAGATTCTTTCATGTTGGCACTACGGAAGATGATAGCAGTGATAGCTATACTGATTTTTAATCAGTGTTTGCAAACCAACTAAGCTAGCATTGGCATAATTATGCGAAAACTAGTGCTTATTCGTCATGCCAAATCGAGCTGGAAATTCCCAGAGCTAGATGATCATGAACGCCCACTAAACAAACGCGGAGAACGTGATAGTTTATCTATGGCTAGACATATTGCCGATAAAGAAACATTAGATGTACTTTATTCAAGTACCGCTGTAAGAGCCTTAGATTTTGCTCAGCAGATAAGCGAATTTGCCTATGTTGATTTAATACCCGATCTAAGCTTCTACACATTTGATGTCGACGAGCTGATTGAAATTTTAAAACACTTACCAGACTCAGCGCAGCGGGTTGCAGTGGTTGGCCATAACCCGGCAATCTCGCATGCAATAAACCGTTTAACTACTAAGGAGATTATAAAGGTGCCCACCGCAGCTATAGCTACTATGAATTCAGATATTGAATCTTGGGCAGACCTATATTCAGGCTGCTTTGACTTAGAGTATTTTGACACTCCAAAAATGCTCTCCTAAACACTAATATTGCCACAGAGCATTGAGTGCTGAAAAACAGCATTGAGCCCTATTAAGAGCCTTGAGCGCAATTAAACGCCTTTAATCTAGAGAGCATCTTTAACCCTCTGCCGCAATACCGGTAACACCTGCTGTTCAAACCATGGATTTTTACTCAGCCAAACATTATTGCGAGGCGAGGGATGGGGCAATACCAAAAACTTCGGTAGGTATGCGCGAAAATTCTTAACTGTGGCTGTTAAATTTTTGTCTCTGTTGGCTAAATAGTAATTCTGCGCATATTGTCCAATCAAAATAGTTAAATCAACATTTGGCATTTGCTTTAGCAGTTTTGCATGCCAAGTTTGCGCACACTCTTTGCGCGGCGGCAAATCTCCAGAAGACCCTTTCCCTGGGTAGCAAAATGCCATAGGAACTAAAGCAATTAATGAGCCATAGAATTGCTCTCTACTAAGACCTAGCCACGCACGCAAGCGCTCACCACTCGGATCGTCCCACGGCACACCGCTTTTATGTACTTGCAAACCTGGTGCTTGGCCAATAATAAGAATTTTTGCTAACGCGTCTGCCTGCACCACAGGATTGACTCCATTGCTCAATTGCTGTGCACATAAGTTACACTGACGAATATCTTTGAGTAGCGTTGTTAAGCTTTGCACCATCGATCAATCATAGCGTAAAAATTTTTACACACTCAAAATGTTTAACACAAAAGTGCGTGTTGCTATGCTAAATCGATGTCTCATCAACATGCTTTCAAGTAACATAAGCGCATGAATCCTATAGTCTCTATTAAAGAGTTGTCAAAAATCTATGGCAATGACTTTAAAGCGCTTAAAAACGTTAATCTCGATATTATGCAAGGTGAAATACTTGCCCTACTTGGGCCCAACGGTGCTGGGAAAACAACCTTGATATCGACCATTACTGGCATCATTACTGCTAGCTCCGGAAGCATTGAAGTTGCTGGTTTCGACATCGGTAAACAATTTCGAGAAACGCGTAAATTAATTGGTTTGGTTCCACAAGAACTAACGCTTGCACCCTTTGATACGGTGTGGAATACAGTGCGCTTTAGTCGAGGACTATTTGGAAAAAAATCGGACTTTAGGTATTTAGAACAGGTACTCGAAAATTTATCTTTGAAGGACAAAAAAGATACGCAATTACGTATGTTGTCAGGCGGCATGAAGCGCCGTGTATTAATTGCCAAAGCACTAGCTCACGAGCCACGAATACTGTTCTTGGATGAGCCCACCGCTGGCGTAGATGTAGAACTGCGTAAAGACATGTGGAAGCTTGTGGAGAAACTTCGTGAGGATGGAGTGACCATTATCCTGACCACGCACTACATCGAAGAAGCCGAAGAAATAGCGGATAGAATAGGTATTATCAATGGCGGTGAACTTTTATTAATTGAAGACAAAGCAACGCTGATGCAAAAGTTGGGTAAGAAAGAACTTATTATCGAACTTAAAGAATCTATCCAGTTCATCCCTGATGTACTCAAAAACAAGAAGCTCATGCTCAATGCATCCGGCACTGCGCTTGTATATAGCTACGACACGGCGGCTGACGCAACAGGCATCACTAGTTTATTAAACTCAATCAGCCAAGCAGGATTGACACTTAAAGACATTTCTACCAAACAAAGCTCCTTGGAAGACATCTTTGTGGATCTAGTGCGCTCTGACAATAGTGGAGATAGCGCGTGAATATCCAGGCCATTAAACAAATCTATTATGCCGAAATGTTGCGAGCACGAAAAACACTGTTCCAGACTCTGGCGTCTCCAGTTATCTCAACTTGCCTTTACTTTATCGTATTCGGTTCGGCCATCGGCTCGCGCATTAATAGCATAGAAGGGATTAGCTATGGTTTATTCATTGTGCCGGGGCTTACTATGCTGACGCTATTAACGCAGAGCGTCTCGAATGCTTCGTTCGGCATTTTTTATCCTAAGTTTAGCGGCACCATATATGAAATATTATCAGCACCTATTTCTTTTTGGGAAGCGTCAATTGGCTATGTGGGTGCGGCTGCAAGTAAGTCGTTTATCGTGGGCATAATTATTTTATGCACAGCCAATCTCTTTGTAGACCTTAAAATTGTACACCCGTTTTTGATGCTAAGTTTTCTGGTATTAACCTGTATTACGTTTTCTCTATTCGGCTTTATTATAGGCTTGTGGGCTGAGAGTTTCGAGAAACTACAAATTGTGCCAGTTTTAGTGATCACCCCATTGGTGTTTTTAGGCGGCAGCTTTTACTCAATCAACATGCTTCCGCCGTTTTGGCAAACGGTTAGTTATTTCAACCCAGTGGTTTATTTAGTAAGCGGCTTTCGTTGGAGTTTTTTTGAAGTTTCAGATGTTGGTATCTATACCAGTCTGGCGATGATATTAATATTTTTAATACTATGCTTGATGACGGTAGCTTGGCAATTTAAGACCGGTTACAAGCTCAAGCAATAGCGCCGCTTTTCGCTACTCGGATAGATTAGTTTTGGTGATACCAATACAGATTAGAACCACTACTGACACGAGGCTGATAGAATGTTCTATAATTAATTGAGATCAAAAACCTGAGGCTGAAAAATTATGCATATTGAACAACTAACAAGTCAGGTGTCGGCATCAGATCAACTGTGTGTTGATGATATTCCAGCGATTGCAGAAATGGGTGTTGAGTTATTGGTATGTAATCGACCAGACGATGAGGATGCTGGGCAGACGCCCTATGAAGACATCGCACAAGCAGCAAAACAACATGGCATGAAGCCAATATTACTGCCTTTTGCTTCTTATCAAATCACGGCAGACAATCGAGATGCGTTTATTAAACTAATCGAGACTCGCAAACGTATACATACTTATTGCCGATCGGGTGCGCGCTGTAAACGATTATGGCGTGAAGCCAATTCATTGGTAGGTGGAGAATCTGAGTATAACCAAAAGTGCCAAGGCTGAATCAAAGAGTACTATGCCCAAGCAATAACTTAGCAACCAAAAGCCAATTATCCTTCGAGCCTATTTAATAAACCTACTTACAATTCGCTAGTTGCTGTAAAACTAGTTCCTATCAAACAGCGATCAGCATTTCGATGCGATTAGGCAGTAGCAGAGGCTAACGCAGCTTGAGCTTCAGCTCGTGCTTGTTTGCCGGTAAAATCAGCACGCAAGACTCTAGCTAATGCCTGAGCGTCAATTTTCTCACCATCAGCCAAGACCCAACCCATTTTAGCTAAAGGATTGTTCTCTAAACTAGTCTCTACACAAGTGCCAAGATTAGCTTGCGCTGATCCTCGCAAAGCCCCGCACTTTACACAACCTTTGATTAATACTCTACGATTTCTTGGATTACTGAAATCTTCCCATTGATGTACGTCCATATTAAAACCCTTTCCGAATTATTTAGTAGTACTGCAACCCGAACGTAACGATACCATATTTATAAAATATTGTTAATACTAGCAAAAGCATCAAATACTAAATTTCACCATTACCTTTGTTAGTAAAAGCACAAAAACAGGGTTTTGGCTGCTAACCCCTTAATTAAATTGAGAATATATTTTTGAGAATATAGAAAAAAACAATAGAAAAAGCCGCTCCGGCGGGCAGGGTAACCAGCCATGATGCAAAAATTTGGCCAATCATTTTAAAATTAAGTGCACCCATACCACGTGCCAAACCAACACCCAACACAGCACCGACAAGAGTATGTGTTGTTGAAATAGGTAAACCCCAGGTTGATGCAAATACTACCGTTGCCGCGGCTCCTAGCTCCGCTGCGAAACCGCGACTCGGGGTAAGCTCAGTAATCTTAGTTCCGATAGTGGCCATTACACGAACGCCATAGGTTGCAAGACCAATCACAATGCCCACGCCACCCAATAGTAAGACCCAGTTAGGCAAGGCTGACTTTACGACTACCCCACCACCGCTAGAAACCACGCTGGCAATAGCCGCCAATGGTCCAACTGCATTTGCCACATCATTAGAACCATGTGCAAAGGCCATCGCGGCGGCTGTGAAGATCATCAACACCGCAAAAACCCCTTCTACGTTTGAGAACAGGTCTTCTTCTTGCCGTCGAACGCGACGCAAAATTAAACTTCCAATAAAAGCAACGACAAGTCCAACCACAAATGATAAAGGCAGGCTGTTTACAAACTTCGAGTCAAAACCAAAATCTAAATTTAAACTAGTATTCTTCAAGCCTTTAAGCAAGGTCACCATGGCGATTAAAAAACCTACCAAAAACATATAAAAGGGCACATAACGCTTGGCTCGAGCAAACGGATCGTCTGAACTTAAAATTAATTTATCGACGCTCATAAACAAACTGAAAGACACAACGCCCGCCAGCATTGGTGAGACTACCCAACTGGCAGCGATAGTACCTACCTTGCTCCATTCAACCGCTTCAACTCCAATGCCAACCGCAGCAAAGCCGACTAAGGCACCGACGATAGAATGGGTGGTAGAAACTGGCCAGCCCTGAGTACTCGCGATAAATAACCATGCTCCGGCCGCCAATAGTGAAGCCATCATGCCGAATACCAATAAGTCTGGGTCATTCTGCAATAACATTGGATCCAATATGCCTTTTCGAATAGTGGCGGTGACTTCTCCACCGGCTAAATAGGCACCTAAAAATTCAAATATTATTGCGATAAAAATCGCTTGTTTGACCGTTAATGCTCGGGACCCTACCGAGGTACCCATCGCATTCGCTACATCATTCGCGCCGATTCCCCAAGCCATAAAGAATGCAAAAAGGGCGCCAATAATCAATAACAACTGACCATGCTGAGCAATTATTTCCATAATATTATGTGTTTTTTAAATTGAGATTATTTTTAAAATTGGACTGTAAACATCGCAGACAACCGGCACATGATGGCCAGTGGAGAAATGCCGATAGCTCATAATTAGTGATAGCTCATAATTAGTAATACTAGTCTAAAAATTGAACATCGCCTGATTCTATTGAATACACAGCACCAATAATTTTTAATTTGTTATTTGAAATGAGCTCACGGATAACGCTCGAGTTTAAAGATAAGTTATCTACAGATTGTTGGACATTAGCGTGCGTCGCTTGTCGTAACAGATGATCGCGATCATCACTACTACCGTTGACAACCCCGCTGACTGCAGGAGTGATTATATTAACAATATCGGCAATATTGTTGGATATATTTTGTGCGCCAGAGTGTAAAGAATTTAGCGTTGCTTCCACAGCTCCACAATGGGTATGGCCCAATACCACAACCAATTCTGTATTAAATTGCTGACAGGCAAACTCAATACTGCCGATTTGAGATGCCGAGGCTATATTGCCAGCAACCCGCACCACAAATAAATCACCTACACCACAATTAAATATTAACTCCAGCGGCGCCCTAGAATCAGAACAGCCTAGAATAATTGCAAAGGGGCTTTGTGATTTTGTATTAACTTCACCGATTTGCGTACTGAGTTCACCATCGTTGGCCTTAGCGTCAACAAATCGCTTGTTGCCTTCCACCAATGCCTTTATTGCTTGATCTGCTTTCATAAATTAAATCAAAACTACTCCAGAAAAATGAAATTATTTTTAAAGTAAGCGGGCTTCTTTATAATACCTTATTGCACCCGAATGCAATGGAATCGAAATGCCGGCGCTCGCTAATTCACGCTTATCCAAACCAATTAAGGAAGGATGCAGTGATTTAAAATCTTTAAAATTTTCTACTACCTCTTTGACTAAATGATAAATAGCCTTGGGTGAGGTTGCCTGATTGGCAACAAATGTTGCTCCCAGACCAAACGACTTAGTGGCTTTAGGTGCATTTAAATATAGGCCTTTGGGTATTTTGCCTACTCGATAATAAGGTTTAGCCTCAATCAAAGCATCGATTTCTTGGCTCTCAATCGGAACTAGGCGCAGCTTACATTTTTCGTCCAAACCACTGAGATGATCATTTAAGCTGCTGGATAACAACATTATGGCTTCTACTGTATCAGTACAAATAGCCGATATTTGCTTGGGGTCACTCATGCGTTGTACGGTTTTAAAATTACTATCGTTCCAGCCCTTAGCATCTAGTAAATCATCCACAATACGATGCTGAAGCGAGCGCTTATAACCAAAACTCACAACTCGATTTTGCAAATCTTCAAAAGAACGAATATCACTTTGTTGTTTTACAATAAGTGCTAATGGGTCGGCCTCCAAAGCAAATACCGCTCGTAGCTCCTCATTAGCACCCTCGTCTTTAAATGTGCTAGTGCCGTGATAAGCGTGATATTGCCAATCCGACTGAGCAAATACCACATCGAAGTTGTCTTTACGTAACTGCCGTAAATTGTAAATGGAACCACCGGTACTTTCTAAGGAACAGCGCATTCTATGCAATTCAATATGTCGATTTAACAATCTACATATCACTCCGCCAATAGGAAAATAGGCGCCCTGCACACTTCCCGTTCCTAGAATCATATGCGACGGATTCTTGCGAGTAGAGGCTTGTGTTCTTTTACTCGTTTCAACAACTTCATTCGACGCACTAGATTCCATGCTCGCAGAGCCTTGGTTTTGCTTGCAACTCATCAAAAAAAGCGCCACTAAACATACCAGCAGCAGGTACTTTAGAAAATTTTTAGTGGGCCAGATAGGGTTTAAAAACATAGGATGCAACTATAAACAATATGACCTATTAACTCTATAATTATACGTCGCTAGGTACTCTTTATTTGTTGTTGCTTGTATCACTATAAGACCATCAGTATCATGTGCTGTATGACATATGAGAGCCAAAAGCTGGTCGAAAAATTTGACCATTTAGTCCTTAGTGTAAAGGGCGAACACACCCACTTTAATGCAACCTCAGAACCTAATTCAGCGGATGGAAACAGCCTTGTTTTCCTGACTGATATCACATTGCTACCTGAGCAGGCCGCGATTATTGTCACCACTGAGGAAATCGCGGCGGAACTCGACCAAAAACATTATTTAGTAATTAGCGTAGCCGATCCTAAATTTGCTATGTCCAAAATAAAGGAAGAGTATGACGATTACTTAGCCGGTGATTTTGAATGGGACGAGGTCCATGCGAGTGCGGTAATTCACTCTAGCGCGCGCCTTGGTAAAGGTTGCCGAGTAGGTCCAAATGCGGTGATTGGCGCAGACTGCATTATCGGTGACAATGTATTCATTCGCGCCACTGCCGTAATCGAACATAATGTCGTGATTGGCGATAATACTATTATTAATAGTGGCGTTAATATTGGCTACGGTAGCCGAATTGGTAAGGCTTGTATTATTCAATCAAATGCAGTCATTGCCAACGAAGGCTTTGGTTTTGCACAAGATCAAAATAAGGCCTATCACCATATTCCGCATACCGGTAACGTTATCCTTGAAGATGACGTGTGGATTGGGGCCGCTAGTTGCGTGGATCGCGGCACCTATGGTTCGACTATCATTAGGCGCGGCGTCAAAATCGATAATCAATGCCACGCGGCACACAATATGTTGGTAGAAGAAGACGGCTTATGGGTAGCACAAACCGGCATGTCAGGCTCCTCAAAAATTGGAAAACGGGTTATTTTGTCTGGCCAAACGGGCTCCCTAGACCACATAACAATTGCCGATGATGCGGTGTTAGTACATCGCGCGGGTATTGTGCAAGATATACCAAGCGCAGGTGTTTGGGCGGGCTTACCAGCAGTACCGTTTCGAGAGTATATGCGCAATCTACGCACACCTAAGCGGCTTGAAAAACTAGAAAAGTCTCTTAAAGAACTTAAAGCCAAACTTGATTTGGATTAAGCGACTAAACATGCTGTTTGCTTAAGTTTGAACCGACCACAACAATCTATCCGTCGTAGTTTGTAATCTTACTATGCGCCAAGAACTTAAATTTATTGTTGTCCCGCGCCTACTCAAATGGAGCATGCAGTTAATTGGGCTTACCTGCCGAGTGCATTGGCACAATAGAGAGGCCCTAGAGCAGTTGCTAGATAAACAACAGCCTTTTGTATTAGGTATGTGGCATAACTGCTCCACTATTTGTGGTTGGGTTATGCGCGATCAAGGCATGGCGGTGATGGTTAGTGATAGCCGCGATGGCGAGTACGTTGCTCGATTATGCAGTCTCTTTGGCAATAAAACTATCCGCGGCTCTAGCTCTAAAGGCTCGCTAAAAGCCATGTATCTTGCCATAAAACTGCTCTACAAAGGCGAACCAGTAGCCATTACCCCGGATGGGCCGCGAGGTCCGAGATACAAACTGCAAGGCGGCATTTTATGGCTTGCTGCTGCTGGTAAAGCGCCAGTGTTACCGCTGCATATTGAGTCCAGTCGTCAGTGGGTACTAAACAGTTGGGATAGGCATTGTTTTCCTAAGCCTTTCTCAACCATTCACGTAAGTTTTGGCACACCTAGCGCTGTAAAACAGGATGAGTTTAATAATAATTTTGAAGAACTCACTCAACGTATCGAAAATAAGATGATGGAAAATACGAATTTTGTGGGTGCTCAAATCAATGCCGATTAAATTACTATTTATATGCACTCATAATCGTTGTCGAAGCATTTTAGCGGAGGCAATTACTAGGCACTTAGCAGATAATCGTATTATTGCAGCCAGCGCTGGCAGTACTCCGCAGGATACAGTTCACCCATTGTCTATTCAGTTTTTGCAGGAACGAGGCATATCTACCGAAGGCTTACGCAGTCAATCTTGGGACGAATTTGAAGAGTTTGCGCCAGATGCGGTACTGGCTATGTGTGATACGGCAGCGGCTGAGGCTTGCCCACTTTGGTTTGACCGCGCGATACAAGTTAGTTGGGGCTTAACTGACCCGTCGTTGGATACCCTTGATCCATCAAGCACGCGCATTGCTTTTGAAAAAACCATTAATATTATTGAAGGTAGAATTAATAAACTGCTAGAAAATCAGTTAGACACGCTTAGGCAAGAAGCGCTGCGCCAAGAACTGGCTAATATTGCCGCGCAGATACGCTAAGTAACTGTCTAAACGAAAATTGATTGCTAATTAGCGTCTGGCTTTTTAACAGTATAAACAAGCGGCCTTACGCCCAAACGTTGTAGCTTATTTTTAGCTGTCTTAGCTTTACGTTTATCTCTATACGGGCCGAGTCGGACTCTAAAAAAACGCCCTTTACCTTCGACGTCTCGAGCTTGAGTTATTGATTTATAGCCTTTTAGTGCCAATCTGGCACGTAACTTTTCGGCATCTGCGTGTTCTCGAAACGAAGCGGCCTGCAGAAAATAATCAACATTTTCTTTTGGTCTTGAAGCAATAGCCTCGGGTAAGTCATCTGGCATTACCCGCTCAATATCAGGCAGTACTTCATAAAAGTCTGGATCAAAATCTTCAATGCTTTCAGCTTCAATAAGCTCTGCAATATTTTTATCTTCAGACTCAACTGACATTGTGACTCTGTATAACTCTTTTAAACCGGCACCAAAATTTTGGTCACCATTTTGCGCACCAGCAATCAAAAAACCGAGCACTGTGCCACAAACAAGAACAATCAATAGCAGGCCCCACGGCAAACGCCTTAATATGCCCGTTGACTTCTTTTTCTTAGGCTTGGGTTTAGCTTTAATTCTTCTTGCTTGTGCCATTACATAGAATCGGGCGCGCCAACGCCTATGATAGTTAAACCGTTATGCAATACCTGCCTCGTTGCTTGGCATAGCGCCAACATAGCATCGCGTGGTACTGGCTCAGCGTCTAGTATCTTAGTCGCGTTATAATAAGAATGAAACGCGGTTGCCAAGTCACGCAGAAAATAAGTGATTTGATGCGGCTCGTATTGATTCGCAGCACTCTGCACAAGCTCAGGGAAGCGTTGCAGCAATGTCATCAAAGTATTTTCTTGATCAGAACTTAGCGCACTTAAGTCGGCCGCCTCAATCGCTATTGGCAAGTTACGTTCTTCAGCCGTTTTAAATATTCGGCAAATACGTGCGTGTGCATACTGAACATAATACATTGGGTTTTCATTGCTTTGACTGGTCGCCAAATCTAAATCAAAATCCATGTGTTGTTCGGATTTGCGTTGCGCGTAAAAGAACCGCGCGGCGTCGGATCCGATTTCATCGCGCAAGCTGCGCAAGGTAACAAACTCTCCGCTGCGGGTAGACATACCGAGTTTTTCGCCGCCTCTATACAAAACTGCAAATTGCACCAACACAACTTTAAGCTTTTCTGGATCTAATTTTAAAGCCTGCAAAGATGCTTTAACTCTGGGTATATAACCGTGGTGGTCGGAGCCCCATATATTAATTGCCAGATCGAAGCCCCGAACTATCTTATCTTGGTGGTACGCGATATCCGATGCGAAGTACGTTGGTTGACCATTTTCTCGCACCACCACTCGATCTTTTTCATCACCGTAATTGGTGGACAAAAACCACCACGCTCCGCTGCGCTCTACTACATCACCGGATGCTTTAAGTTGCTCTATGGCGAGCATAATTTTACTTTTTTGTGACTCTTTATCGTTAAAAAGAGAACGCTCCGAAAACCAAGTGTCGAAATCAACACCAAACTGGCTAAGGTCATGTCGAATATCTTCTAGTATTGAATTTAATGCACGAGAGAAGAAAACTTCGAAACCATCTTGTCCCAGACTTGTTTTAGCTAAGCCGATGGTGGCGTCCAAGGCAGCCTCGTCTTCCAGACCGCTGCGCGCTTTATCAATAAGCGCTAGCTCTACTCTATACTTGTCGGCATGCTTTTGTGCTAATTCGACGCCCATCTCATTAATATAGTCACCCTTATAACAATTGTCCGGTAATGGTACGCCAACTCCGACTGTCTGCAGGTAACGTATCCATACACTGGTTGCCAGAATATCCATTTGACGACCAGCGTCATTAACATAATACTCGCGCTCTACGGTATTGCCGGCCGCGCTCAATAACCGTGCTAATGCATCGCCGTAAGCGGCGCCGCGACCATGCCCAACATGCAAGGGTCCAGTCGGATTGGCAGACACAAATTCTACTAGTATTTTTTGTTTTGAATTTGGTTCTGCTAACCCATAGCGATCGGCTTGCCGCAGCACCTCACTAACCACGCTTGAACGAGAATCTTGAGCCAAAAACACATTGATAAATCCAGGTCCGGCAATGTCGATGTGAGTGATGACACTATCGCTAGGCATCGCCGCCACAATCAATTTTGCAAGTTCCCGCGGATTTTGTTTCGCCGCTTTGGCTAAAGTCATAGCGACATTACACGCGAAGTCACCATGATCTTTATTACGAGTACGCTCAAACTGCAGCGCTACCTCATGCTCAGTGGGAATAATCCCATCGGTTTTTAGTTGATCTATCGCTTGCGCAAATAGCTTCTGCAATTGTGCTTTCAATGGTTAACTCGAAAAATAAAGCCTACTTTAGTAGGCGGGTATGGCTAATTTTAACGCGTTCTCAATTCTTGTGATAGCGCTAATAGTGATCCAGAGGATCGATATCCAAACTCCAGCGCACAGAGCCGCTTAATTTTCGTGCGTCTTTATCATCAGCAATATGATTTAACCAACTTACTAGGGTCGCATTGAGGTGGGAGCGTTGTTGCGCGGTGATCAATAACTGCGCTCTATACTTACCAGCTCGGCGCTCCATTGGCGCCGGGATAGCATCCATCACCAATACATCTTCAGCCGGCGGCATACTCTGTTTAGCACTGCGTAAAAATTGCAATGCTTTGGCCTGATGGGTTGATTCTGCTCGCAGTAAAGCAAAATATCCAAACGGCGGGAAATTCGCTTTTCGGCGAGTGTCCAGTAAATGTCGCGCGAAACCTGAAAAATCGTGTTGTTTAACCCAATCAAAGAATGGATGTTCAGCAAAATGAGTTTGAATAAACACACGACCAATCTCGCTGCGCCGGCCTGCTCGGCCAGCCACCTGCAAAATTTGCTGAAAAAGCGCTTCGCTGGCTCTAAAGTCGGTGCTGTACAAACCTTGATCTACATCCAAAATACCCACAGTGCCTACATTCGGAAAATCATGTCCCTTGGTTATTAGCTGGGTACCTAATAATATGTCGGCTTCACCATCTTGTGCTTGTTTCAAAAGGCTTTCCAATTCACCCTTACGCCGTGTGCTGTCTCGGTCAATACGAAGTAATCGTGCTGCTGGAAAACGTAAGGCTAAGGCGTCTTCTACCCGTTGAGTTCCCTCTCCAACTTCTACTAATGATTCTGCATCACAACTTGCACACCGTTTCTGCAATCCGCTTTCATAGCCACAGTGGTGGCAACGAAGTCGATTGATTCGCCGATGTATGGTCATATTCGAATCGCAGCGGTGACACTTACAGGCCGTATTGCAATCTTTGCAATAGAGCACCGGCGCAAAGCCTCGACGATTCAAAAACAACATCACTTGCTTACCCGCGTCTAAAGTAGCCGAGATTGCCCCCAACATAGCTGGGCTTAGTCCATCATTTACCGGTTGAGCACTTAAATCAATTAACTCAATTTTTGGCAACTCCACATGGGTCGGTCGCTCGGTGAGCTCTAACAGTTGATAGCGTCCTAGCATAGCATTGTGATACGACTCTAGTGACGGCGTTGCAGAGCCTAATATGATTGGTATGTCAGACTGCTTGGCTCGATAAATTGCGACATCTCGAGCTTGGTAGCGCACCCCATCTTGTTGCTTAAACGAACCATCGTGCTCTTCATCAACAACGATTAAACCAAGCTTGTCAAAGCTTGTGAACACAGCAGAACGCGTGCCAATTACTATCCCTGCATTGCCTTCTCGTGCATGCCACCAGCCCAAATGCCGTTCACTATCATTAAGTCCAGAATGTAAGGCCACTACTCCACAGTCAAAACGCTGACTCACGCGATTAACCAGCTGTGGAGTTAAGCCAATTTCCGGTACCAGTAATAGTACTTGTTGCCCTAGTTCCAGGATTTTTTGCATGGCAGCGAAATAAACTTCGGTTTTGCCACTACCGGTAACGCCATGCAATAGGCTACATGAAAATTGCTTGGTAGCAATCGACTTGTCTAACTCCTGTGCCGCTCGTTGTTGTTGCGCGGTAAAGCTCAACTCTACCGATGAATCTTGATCAGATTTAGCTGATTTTAATTCCGGTATAGAACTAAACTCTTCAAGCCAACCTTTTTTAATCAATGCTAAAACCGCCGATCGCCAGCCACTGGAATCTTGTTTAAAGTCATCCGCGCTCAAATGATCTGAGTGCATGATGCGTTTGATGATTGCGAGCTGCAATGGCGCTCTATTAAGTTCTTCAATGGCTGAACTTCGGCCTGCGTCACTCAGTCTCCATGTTTTGTTAGTCGGTGGTGCCAAATCAGCGCCCTTTCTAAGCGCGACTGGCATTGATATATCAATCACGTCCCCGATCGGCGCTAAATAGTAACGAGATATCCAGTGTAGAGTGGCCCATAAAGTCGTATCAAATATAGCGGCGTTATCGACAATTTGCAGGACTTTTTTAAGTTTGCTGTACGGGTAATTTGAGCTGCTTTTTATAGCAACAATAATGCCTATCAACTTACGCGATCCGAATGGCACTTTTACACGTGCCCCTACTACTAAATTATGGCTTGTCAGGTCTTGTTCAGCCGGCAGTAAAAAATCAAATGTTTGACGCAGTGGAACGGCCACAGCAACTTCTAAAATCACTGAGCTGAGGTCATTGGTAGTGGCGATATCCATTGTTAATGCGGGCTGACGAGGCCAGACCTAAGCGCTTGACAAGAAAAAACATTTCTGTGCTAAAAACTTACTCACAAAAACTGTGGATAACTTTGTTGATAAAAGTCTCACGGCGACACTTAAGCCCCACAGCTAGTGGTCTCAAAATATTGATTAATTTTTAAACAATCCATTTTTACTTATATGTATCAGTAACTTAAGAGACTTTTATTATTGCGCGGATATTAGGGCATTAAAAAAAATGACAAAACTCTTGACAAAAAAAAATGTGCATAACTCAACCAAAATGAACGTGAAAGGCAAAATGGAGACTTCCTAACTTTTTCAATTAGTTAGCGATTATTATTGTAAACATCACTCAACTTTTGCACGTCGGACAACAGCTTCGAAAGCTCAGTATAAGGCAATTTCGCAATATCATCGAAGCAAACTTTTCGACTTTGAGCGAGTATTATTGAAAACACTAAAGTGCGGATCGCTTTTACATTATTATCGGTGGACAGAGCAAAATTCGGATACACTTTAAACGCCTAGTTTTTAGTCTTAAATAGCCTCACTTTTAAATTCAAAATGACAAACAAATATACTGCAAAAACCGCTGACAAATATGCCTTATACCAACGTGCCGTGCAATCAGCAGAACAAGATATTGAGTTCCTGTTCGATACCTATAAATCCTTACGTAACAAAGAACCAAAACACTTTCGAGAAGATTTCTGCGGCACATGCTTGCTATCCGCAAACTGGGTTAAACAAGGTTCAGACTTCACCACCGAGTCCTACGATATTGACCCTGAACCACTCTCATGGGGATTAGAAAATAATTTAAAGCCCTTGGGTGCATCAATGTCTAGGGTTGTGCAATATCAGGAAGACGCTCGTAATCCTAGTCGCCAGGCTCCTGATGTGCGGTGTGCTCAAAATTTTTCTTATTGGGTATTTAAAACTCGCGCCGATATGCTGAAATATTTTTCTGGGGTTCAAGCCGATTTAGCTGACGACGGTGTTTTTGTTATCGATCTGCATGGTGGTCCGGAAAGTATGCAGGAGCTCGAAGAAGAAACTGAGATGGATGATGAGAGCTTCACTTATGTTTGGGATCAGGACTTTATTAACCCGGTTTCTGGGGAAGCCCGCCTCCATATTCATTTTCGTTTCCCTGATGGCACTGAAATGACCGACGCGTTTATTTACGATTGGCGTTTATGGAGCCTGCCTGAGCTTAAAGACATTTTGCTAGACGCCGGCTTTTCATCCGCTGATTGCTATTGGGAAGGCACCGATGAGGACGGCGAGAGTGGTGATGGTGTATTTTCTTTATCGGAAGAAGGCGAAGCGTGTCTTTCGTATGTAGCTTATCTAGTTGCACAAAAATAGTCAGTGCTATTCAGTAATTTAATAGTTTCGATCGTTATTGCGCTAGCGTTCTTCTTCATTGCAAAAAAAGCCTATGCAATTGCAGATCGCGAAGGCACTGACTTTGCGGGATTGTCTTCAATAGATATACATCATAACGACCCACTAAAAGTAGCCACCTTCAATATACAAACCGGTAAAAATGGAAAAGGCGTCCGTAATATCCAGACAACGGCCGAGCTTATAAGCGATCAGCATATTATTGGCATACAAGAAATTTACGCCCCTGGTTGGTTAAATAAGCTTGGCTTTGGTCAAAGCCAATTAGCAGCACTTAGCGCTGGAAAATCTTTTCATTCTCTAATGGCAGCAACACGCCGAAGATGGTTTCGCGAGCAACGAGGCAATGCTGTATTAAGTCGATTGCCGATCAATAAATGGCGTATAAAGGGTCTACCTGACTACACGGGTAAAAGCTTTCGCAACATGAGTATTTGCGAATTTGTCTGGCAAAACAAGCCGGTAGTTTTTATAAATACACATTTACATACTAGTAAAGGACGAGAAGAACAACTCGAAATAGTATTGGCGGAATTTACCAAACATCCCACAGCCATCTTAGTGGGTGACTTCAATAGCAAACGCGAAACACCCGCATTAACAAGAGCTCTGCAAGAAGCGGGAGTTAACGATGCTATTAATAGCATTACACGCGACAATCAAGATACAGCAAACAGAATTGATTGGATTTTAACAAAAGGTTTTAACACCGTAGGTGGCAAAATTGTTGATGAAGGGGTATCTGACCACCCTTATTACGAGGTTTCTCTGACTCTTGTTCGATAAAAGTTGACATTTTGTCCATTATTTACTTTCTTTTACTGCTTGTTACTTATTAAACTTGCAAAATTCATTGTCGAGAGCTTAAATATGTACAGAGAATCACTAACTAATGATTCATCTGAAGTAGGGGCCGCAAAGAGTACTGACTAGTGCCATTTAGCGAAACTTATCCTTAGTTTTTTATACAAACCACAGAAAACCAAAACAAATTAGGAGTCAACTATGCTACAAGAATTTAAAGATTTTGCGATGAAGGGTAATTTTGTCGACATGGCCGTCGGTATCGTGATTGGTGCCGCATTCGGTACTATTGTTAAATCATTTGTCGATGACATTATCATGCCATGGGTAGGAGTAATCACCGGCGGCGTAGACTTTGGCAATATGCACATGGTTATTAGTGGTGGTGCCGAAGGTGCAACTTATTCGACTATTGCCGCAGCTCAAGAAGCAGGCGCTGTGACTATGAACTACGGTTTATTCATCAATGCTGTGTTGACCTTCGTGATCGTTGCATTCGCATTATTCATGGTAATTAAAGGCATGAACGCAGCTAAGAAAGCTGAAGAAGAGGCACCTGCTGAGCCTTCTGATGAAATAAAACTTTTGACTCAAATCCGCGACTCTTTAGCAAAATAAGATTAGCCAATTAAAACTCTTTACTGAGTTTACGTAAGGGATTTTCGCTGGAATCAATTCAGCGAATAAGTCAGTAAAAAGCCAGATGCAAGTGCATCTGGCTTTTTTTTATGAATTAGGTCACTTGGCTAAAAGATCAGACGCCATAAGGGTTCCAATCTGATTAGTCTCAAGGAACTGAATCCCTCGATTCGCCATGGCAATAGCTGACGCCACATCATCTAAATTATAAACGACGTTTTGCCAACTGCCTTGCCAGATATCCGCATCACTTTCTGGCAAAATGGTTTTATCCCAAAATAAAAAGTCTGGTTTGAGCCCCTCCAGCAGTGTTTTATTAGCTTCATTGTACTTAGGTAGCACCCACCCACTGCGCATAGACGAGACTTTGCGACTGTATTCAATCACCTCATGGTTAAACGAGATAATGACGCATTGCGATGCAACATTAGTGTTTGAAATGTGCCTAGCGACTTCATCAATAAACAACGGCACGCCAACTCGGTCGATAGATTCTTGTTTAATTTCTACGAACATTGTCACATCACTATGAGATTGCAACCAATCACATAGCGCCTCAAAAGTAGTGAACTCATTGTCGGCGAACTCATCATCAAACCGTTCTTGATAAGCGGCTTTTAAAGAGGTGACATGCTGCGCCTGCACATCGCGAATATCTAAATCAACACCCGCCATGCGTTGTAAATTTGCATCGTGATGGACAAAGGGGACTTGATCCGCGCTCAATTGTAAATCAAGCTCCATATATCGAGCGCCATGCTCATAGGCGGCTTTATAAGCCAACAGAGTATTCTCGGGATACCGTCCCGAGTACCCGCGATGAGCAATTAGAGTTGGCGCTGGCCCCAACAATTTTTCATTCTGCATCATTAATGATTGCCTTTTCTATATCTAAGTTAGATTTATAAAATAAGTTCCAAAATAACTCAACAAGATCGTGATATTCTAACTTTATCATTAGTCAGATGAATAGCCAGAGTACCAATTCTAATTGCTTTATTAAATTCATCCATTTTGCATCTAATTAAGCTGTCATTTCAAACCCAATAGACCCCACCTCTATGCCACTAAATCAGGCTTACGCCAACCTTTCGCCTAGCGATGTTCTTAATAGCATTGAAATGTTTGGCTATCAATGTGACGGCAGATTATTGGCCATGAACAGTTATGAAAATCGTGTTTATCGCATTGGCTTAGAGGATCAAAGCAGTATTGTTGCTAAATTTTATAGACCAAAACGTTGGAGTGACGAGGCTATTTTGGAAGAACACGAATACACGCTGGCGTTGGCAGAATTAGAAATTCCGGTAGTCGCGCCCATCGTCATTGATAATCAAACTTTGCTGAAAACTGATGAATTTAGGCTTGCACTATTTGTAAATAAAGGGGGCCGCGCACCCGATTTGGAGAACTTTGATCAGCTCGAACAAATGGGTAGGTTTATGGGTCGTATTCACAGAGTAGGGCATAGTCAGAAGTTTAGTCATAGGCCGAGTCTCACTATCGAAACTTTCGGGCATCAAGCACGTAATTTTGTTCTGGATAATCAATTTATACCTTCAGAATTAGTCGATGCTTATCAATCTTTGACCGAGCAACTACTTGAAGAAGTAAGTTTGTGCTATCAACGCGCCGGAGAGGTTTCAATGATCCGAGCTCATGGGGATTGTCATCCTAGTAACATTTTATGGACTGACGACGGACCTCATATCGTCGACTTTGATGATGCTCGAATGGCGCCAGCAGTGCAAGATTTGTGGATGTTTTTAGCTGGAGACAGAAATGACCGTACCGCTGGTTTAGATGCTGTGCTAGCGGGCTACACTGAATTTTGTGAGTTTGATGCACGAGAGTTACACCTAGTTGAGGCACTACGCACGCTGCGTTTAATTCACTATTACGGCTGGCTAGCTAAACGCTGGGATGACCCCGCATTTAAAATTGCCTTCCCTTGGTTTAATACGCAGCGCTGCTGGGAAGATCATATTTTAAGCTTGCGGGAACAGGCCGCAATGCTGCATGAAGAACCGCTGATATGGTTCGGCTAAGTGCTTATAGCGGTATTGATCGAAATAATAATAACTAGTTAGACCTTAGTACTTTTAGGCTGTTGGCAGAGCTGTGCTGATACGCACGGCCCCATAGATCAAATACTGCACCCGAACTTGGATCAACAAAACCACCAAGCCAAGGTGTATTCGAAGGCAATTGAGCAGGCTCTTCGTCAGTAAATATTACATTGATTCCAACCCTATCCGTGCCAGCGATTAGTATGCAAATATCCGTATCAATAGCACAGCCACCATCAGGCCTAACATGGTCACTGAGTTCTACATAACGATTGCGTTGTTGTTGACTGATGCGTGAAATCCAAACGCCTTGGTTTTTGAAGTAGCGAAAAACTGGCTGCCCAAACTCTATATTATCGAACTCCTCTTTTTGTTGTCGCTCAGAAAAATTGCTATCAAAGAAACTGGCAAGCAAAACATAGAGAAAACCAAGCAACAACAAAGAAAACATCAATTTTATAATTCGCGATAAAGCAGCTTTGCGTGATGCGCTCATAGAATACTAGCGATTTAATTATTTACATCAAAATTTATTCGTTTTCATAAAAACTAACTAGATAGCCTTCACTGCCGTAACTTCTATACCCCACTGAAGTCCACTGGCATCTTTATCTACCAGCTTAAAACTTAAGTTTTCTTTTAGGATCTCAGTCGTTTGCGGTGCAATATCAACGCTCAAGCTGCGTGCGACACTTTCCAATACCATACAGTCCCTATCAGCAGCGTTGTCACCCGCACACTGTATCGCTTTAATCTCCATATCGACTCGCTTTACGCTACCCACAGTACCTATATTGTTTAAACATATGTCCAAGTCAAAATTGCTTCGATAACTATGTTTAGCTTGAACTCCGCAACTGACCAATTGCGTAACACTAACTAAATTAGAGCGCGGTTTTTTAGTATGCCGCTCCCATAAAGCGCCAACAGCGCAAATTAATATGGCCACAATCGCAATCGCAATTTTTTGTCGTTTTTCAAAACTAGAAAAGAACAATACCCAAATCAAGAAAATTGCAATTGCGATAATAATAAGTCGAATCATGGTAGTGTCATTGCTAGTGTTAAAATTTATTTAGGCTCTAGCTATGATAATGCGCTATTAATACTTTGCTTGACCAATACATAGTCTGGCATCATACCAATTGAGCTAATAGAGAGCCTTAACACAACTATATAACATAATGCACTCAACAACCTTACTCTGTTTACTATGAGCATTACAAAACTAACGCATAAAGCAATATTAAAGGCCTTGTTTAAAGATCAATTGATCTCGAGCGATGAAGCCAAAAGAATCGACGCAAACTTAAACCAACCGCAAACAAAAGTATTACATCCACTGGTTGGTATTGCGCGTAATCTGCCTACGCATGCGCAAACAAAAAATAAGATGAGTTTAGACGATCTCAGTGAATGGTTTGCCGAGTCTCTTGATTTATCATACTTTCACATAGACCCATTGAAGATTAATATCGCGTCAGTTACTCAAGTGGTTGCTCAACAGTATGCGGTTCAGAATGGCATTTTAGCGGTTAAAAACGAACAAGACATTGTCACCATCGCAGCAAAAAATCCGTTGGATTTAGCATGGAAAGACAAGCTTTCTAGCCTGCTTAGAAAAGATATTGAAATTGTATTTGCGAATCCCAGCGACATCGAACGTTACATAAATGAGTTCTATAATTTAGCCAGCTCACTGAGTAAATCCAGTATCAATGACGACAAGGGCAGTGTCTCCATTCAGCAAAACCTTGAACAATTGGTCGACCTAGGTCGCAGTGGGCAGCTGGATGCAGAAGACCATCACATAGTACAAGTAGTTGACTGGCTGCTTCAGTATGCCTTTGAGCAAAGAGCCAGCGATATTCATTTAGAGCCGCGCAAAGAAATGGGCAAAATTCGTTTCAGAATTGATGGCGTGCTGCATCATGCTTATCAAGTTCCGCCCAATGTAATGCTGGCGGTCATTGGCCGCTTAAAAACGTTAAGTCGGATGGACATCGCCGAAAAGCGCCGCCCCTTAGATGGTCGTTTAAAAACCCGTACGCCAGATAATAAAGAAATAGAGCTGCGTTTATCTACCATACCCACCGCGATGGGAGAAAAAATGGTAATGCGTATCTTTGACCCGGAAGTACTACAACGCAGTTTTGAAGAGCTTGGCTTATCTGACCGAGAACTCGATTTATGGCACGGCCTTACGCGCAACACCAACGGTATTATTTTAGTAACCGGGCCTACTGGGTCGGGCAAAACAACGACTCTGTACTCAACACTAAAACAACTCGCTAGCAGCGAAGTAAACGTTTGTACTATTGAAGACCCGATCGAAATGATTGAGCCTAGTTTTAATCAGATTCAGGTTCATCAAGCCATTGATCTAACTTTTTCTACCGGTGTCAAAGCGCTTTTACGCCAAGACCCAGATATTATTATGATTGGGGAGATTCGCGATTTAGCGACTGCCGAAATGGCCATTCAAGCCGCCTTAACCGGTCATTTAGTTCTATCTACTCTGCATACCAATGATTCCCCTTCAGCAATAACGCGCTTGCTTGAGTTGGGTGTGCCAGCGTATCTCATCAGCGCAACTGTGCTGGGTATTATGGCTCAACGCTTAGTACGTACCTTATGCCCTGAATGTAAGGAACCAGCCGAAATTGATCCGCTAAAATGGCAACAGTTTAGCTTGAACGCAGGTATTAAGCCGAAATCCCCATGTCAACCGGTAGGTTGTATTGAGTGTCGCCAAACTGGCTTTAGAGGTCGTATGGGTTTATACGAGATGTTAGAAATGACCGATCCATTGAGAGCGACAATACAGCCTCAGAGCGAATTAAAAGCCCTGCGTGATCAATCGGCCAAAGATGGTCTTAAGACACTCCGTTATAGCGGCGCCAAACAAGTTGCTATGGGCCTAACTACCATAGAAGAAGTTGTTCGAGTAACGCCTTCTGAGCAATAAGTACCAATCTAAATGTCAGATATTATTCGACCCAAACGCAAACGCCTTTCTAGACATGATAAGCAAGCGCCTCCACCAGCGCGCAGGAACAAACAACGCGTATCTCGTCGGCGCCGTAAAAAAGGCTCTTGGTTCTGGAAGTTAATATTTAGACTCTTTTTACTGGTAATCATTCTGTCTGCGGGGCCAATGATTGCACTGCGTTTTATTGACCCACCGACCAGCAGCTTTATCGAACTGAATAAACTTTCTAACAATCGTAATATTAAACATCAATGGCTGGATATGGAGGATGTGTCTTTGTATTTCCCTAATGCTGTTATTGCGGCTGAAGATCAACAATTTCCAAATCATTTTGGTTTTGATTTGAAACAAATAAAATTGGTTATTGAACAACTTAGAGAGGGCGACAAAGGCATTTCGCGCGGCGCTAGTACTATCACGCAACAGACGGTAAAGAATATGTTTCTGTGGCCACAAAAAAGTTTTTTGCGTAAAGGTCTTGAGGCTTGGTTATCCCTGTGGATGGAATTAATAATTCCCAAAAAGCGTATCCTTGAGCTGTATATTAATTTCGCCCAATTTGGCAAATCGGTATTTGGAATTGGTGCAGCCAGCCAACATTATTTCGGTATTGAGGCAAAGAACTTGAATCCTGAACAATCAGCATTGATAGCGGCAAGCCTACCCACGCCATCACGCTCCAACCCGGCTAAGCCAAGCGAGTACTTAAAAGAACGAGCTGCATTTATTTTGGACCAAATGCCCAGAGTAGGGGGGCGACGCATGGTTACAGAACTATAGACTTAACAGTTTAAATCAATAAAAAGCCCCTCTAGTCAGACTAGAGAGGCTTTTATTTAAGCTATTTTATTTGAACTAAGACTCAACCAAGAGTCGGCATTCATTTAACTTAGATGGGTTACAAAATTTACATCATGCCGCCCATACCGCCCATACCGCCCATATCAGGCATAGCTGGAGCTCCAGCGTCTTCTTGAGGTGCATCAGTAATCATCGCTTCAGTAGTAATAATCATGCTAGCAATTGAAGCCGCATGTTGCAGAGCCGTACGCGTTACCAAAGTTGGATCTAAGATACCCATTTTGATCATATCGCCATACTCACCAGTGCCCGCGTTATAACCAAAGGTGCCTTTTTTGCTGCGTACTTCATTTAATACCACGGAAGCATCATCACCGCCATTATCTACAATCTGACGTAAAGGAGATTCGATGGCTTTCAGAATTGCTTTAACACCGGCATCTTGGTCAGCGTTATCACCTTTAACTTTTGCAACTGCTTCAAGAGTGCGAACTAACGCGACACCGCCACCTGGCACCACACCTTCTTCTACCGCAGCTCGCGTTGCATGCAATGCATCTTCAACACGTGCTTTCTTCTCTTTCATTTCAACTTCAGTCGCCGCACCCACTTTGATCAATGCAACACCGCCAGCCAACTTGGCCACACGCTCTTGCATTTTTTCCTTGTCGTAATCTGAAGATGAATCTTCAATCTGTGCACGAATTTGGTTAACGCGATCTGAAATTTCAGCTTTCTTACCACTGCCATCGATAATCGTACTGTTGTCTTTAGAGATTTGTACACGTTTGGCAGAACCGAGGTCTTCCAATGTAATGCCTTCTAAGCTCATGCCAATTTCTTCTGAGATCACCTTAGCACCAGTTAAAATCGCAATATCTTCTAACATCGCTTTACGACGATCACCGAAACCAGGTGCTTTAACAGCACAAACTTTCACAATGCCGCGAATATTATTAACTACCAAAGTAGCCAAAGCCTCACCTTCAACATCTTCAGCTATAATTAAAAGAGGGCGGCCCGCTTTTGCAACCGCTTCTAATGTCGGAAGAAGGTCACGGATGTTTGAGATCTTCTTGTCATGCAACAAGATCATTGGGCTTTCAAGATCTGCTGTCATGGTGTCTTGTTTATTAGCAAAGTAAGGCGATAAATAACCACGATCAAATTGCATGCCTTCTACAACTTCAAGTTCGTTTTCTAAACTTTGACCTTCTTCAACCGTAATCACACCTTCTTTGCCGACTTTGTCCATCGCATCAGCAATGATGTTACCGACAGACTCGTCCGAGTTGGCAGAAACCGTACCTACTTGAGCAATTTCTTTAGCTTTTGAACAAGGCTTAGAAAGAGATTTCAATTCTTTAACAGCCGCAGTAACCGCTTTATCTATACCACGCTTAAGATCCATTGGGTTCATACCAGCGGCGACCGCTTTCAAACCTTCTTTGACCATAGATTGGGCTAAGACAGTCGCGGTAGTTGTACCGTCACCTGCTACGTCGTTAGTTTTAGAAGCAACTTCCTTCACTAACTGAGCGCCCATGTTTTCAAACTTGTCTTCAAGTTCAATTTCTTTAGCAACTGATACACCGTCTTTAGTAACAGTAGGTGCGCCAAAGGCTTTGTCTAGAACAACATTGCGACCCTTTGGCCCTAAAGTTACTTTTACTGCATTGGCGAGTACATTTACGCCGCTTAAGATTTTTGCGCGCGCGTCATCACCGAATTTTACGTCTTTTGCTGACATGTTAGATTCCTCTATTAATTGTTAGTTCATTTTCGTAATTGATTGCAATCACGAATTTTTTTCTCACTCATAACGTGACGTGAGAAAGGCGGCACTTTTACTCTACAACGCCTACGATATCGTCTTCACGCATAACAAGTAGGTCTTCTCCATCAACCTTAACTTCGGTGCCTGAATATTTTCCGAATAAGACTTTGTCGCCAACTTTTACGTCAAGCGGTCGGACATCGCCGTTTTCTAAAATTTTTCCATTACCGGCAGCAATGATTATGCCTTCGGAGGGTTTTTCTTTTGCTGAATCGGTCAGGATGATGCCGCCAGCGGATGTTTCTTCTTCTTCGTTTCGACGAACAAGAACTCGATCATGAAGTGGACGAATAGCCATTCGTTAGTCCTCAAAAATAGTGTTAAATTAAAATTATTAATAATTAGACGAAGCACCAATTTAGCACTCGCCTGCTAGGAGTGCTAATAATATGGACAAAGGCTTTAAAGTCAAGCCTTAAGGCAGATTTTATTTCTGAGATTCAGATTCAGAGATAACCTCACCCTCGATAATCTGCGAGTCATTTCGCTGTGCGGATGAGCTTGAACTATGGGAAGTTGAGGTATGTGTTGCACTAAACCCTGATTGCACTTTTGCAAACCCTTGTTTAGCTAGCCATGCAATAATGCCTCTGCGAAGAGGTGGGGTTAACAAGGCAAAGCCAAGGGCGTCAGTGATAAATCCAGGAGTGAGCAATACAGCGCCAGCAAATAACAAAGCCACGCCTTCTGCTAATTGCATGGCTGGCATTCGCCCAGCATTCGCTTCACGCTGTAAGTTAGTAAGAGTAGCAAACCCTTGTTGACGTACTAAATAAGCACCCAAAACGGCCGTAGCAATAACAATCGCAATCGTGTTAAATAGGCCGATTTCACCGCCCACATTAATTAGCAAACTAATCTCGGCAATTGGCACCACTACAAAAAGAGCAAGCAATATAATAAATGGCATAGTTATCACTTAATATAAGGTCATATTATTGCGTTTCAAAGCAATTAGGCAAACTGAGTGATGAGAAAAATAGTTAGTCGGTTTTGGCCCACATTGAAACCTCTGAGCACTGCCAACAGGTTTCAAAAGAAGCCGGATTTACTTCCTGGCATTGACGACATTTCCAATCGGCTCCTCCGCTGTTTGATGGATGTATCTGCTCAAGCAGTAGCTTGGCTTTAGCAAAATCTACATCACTCACCCATACCTCTGGCCACACTGTTGTAAAGCCTACTTCACCCATAACATTTGAACTGTATTCGTTTCGCAGTTGGCAATTAACACCGTGGGATTCAAGATAGTTTCGAATTGATCCTGCTATGGCGTTATTTTGATGGGTAAATACTTGCCGCACAATAAACTATCTAACCACTAACTTAACAAGCTTACGGTACCAAGTATTGCGTAAAACATCCTCTTTTTCATTCGGCGAGAATCGAAAAGTACGGCCCTGAATCTCAATCAGCACATCGGTGCTTAGGCTTTTCTTATTGATCTCCATTGTTATCGGCCCTTTGCCACAAATTCGACCCGTTAAAGGATTAGTGCGAAACTGGTTAAATGCATTGTCGCCATGAAAACGCAAACCACCTTCACCGCCGCGTGTATAGGCTTTGTAATTAAAACAAGGCCCGCGTAACTCTCGATTTGGCTGGCTGGAAACAGGAGTCTTCGGTGTGGGCTGCCTAGGTGGTACATTAGTGGGTCTAGCCGATGGTCTTGTCACTCTAGGTGTTGTTGCTACAGGTGCGGTCGCAAATGCAGCATCTTGCACACTGGAAATACTAAACCACTCTGGACTGCGGCCTCTATTTACGAACGTGACATTATTTTCAGCTAGATTTATACGCACTCTTTGTGCAATAGCATTATTTTGCAACAGGACTAAATTATCATCACGACGTATTTCTTGAAATTGCACAGCGGCGCCGCGCCCGCCCGTCATTTGCCAAACGGTCGGACCAGTTTGCTGTAATAGCCGATTACCGAATACCACTCTAGTTACATTGCGACCAGTAATGTGACTATTCTTTTTTGTATTAGCTCTAGTTCGATCGGCACGATCTAAACGCCAGCCATCATCATCATAATCATTTTTCTTTTGATACCGCCGGCGGTTATCGGAATCCACGATAATTGAGCTAACACGGTCATTCCACTTTTTGTCGAAGCATCGAATATCGTCTAAGATGCGTGCCGCATCGCCCCGATAATCGTCGTGTTCATAAATTTTTACAGTGAATCCCTCCGGGACTCGGATAGCCGAGACTTTGTCATTACCAAATTGTACAACACCCATGTTCTCATAGGCGCCTACCGACAACGCGACGCGGGCACCTTCATAATTACAGTCCTCATACAGAGTGATGTAATCTTTAGGTGCATTTTGATAGTCAGATCCACCTTGATAGTCTTGAGCGCTTGCTACGGCGGGCATGATGCTCAAGCAAAAAAATAATTTTTTAAAAGTAGTTCGAGTGTTTTTCATAATATTTTCCGAGTATCAGTTAGAGACTTATTGATACTTTTCCTCTTTGTTACTATCTATAGTGTAGCAGTGTTACTATTAATCTAATCTGAATAAAGTATGTCTTATACGCTATTTTAGCTATTTGTATATTTTCTATTTTTAATTATTTAACAGGTCTAATATGAGCCGCTTTTGGTCAGACAGTGTACACAATCTAACGCCCTATACCCCCGGCGAACAACCGCAAATTGATGGACTCATTAAGCTTAATACTAATGAAAATCCTTATGCGCCTTCTCCCAAGGTGGAAGACGCGATGGCCAAGGCCAACAACAAAGACCTACGCAAATATCCAGACCCGAATGCAAGCGCCTTAAAAAATGCGATTGCCAAGCATTTCAACATTGAGCCAGCTCATGTATTTGTTGGCAATAGCTCTGATGAAGTATTGGCGCATGCATTTCGTACCTTCTTTATACAGGATAAGCCAATACTAACGCCAGACATTAGCTATAGCTTTTATCCACCGTTAAGTCGCCTACTGGATATAGAGTATAAGAGCATGCCATTACGTGATGATTTCACGGTGAACGTGAAAGACTATTTGATCGACAATGGCGGAATTATTTTTGCCAACCCTAATGCACCGACTGGCATAGCATTAGCAATAAACGAGATCGAATATTTACTCAAAAATAACTCACATTCAGTTATCATTGTTGATGAAGCCTATGTGGATTTCGCTGGCGACTCTGCAGTACGCTTAATTGGCCAATACCCCAATTTACTAGTAACCCAAACATTATCAAAATCACGTAGCTTAGCGGGCTTGCGTGTTGGTTTAGCGGTCGGTAATGAAAAGTTAATCGAAGGCCTAGAGCGCGTGAAAAATAGTTTTCATCCCTACGCACTGAACAGTTTAGCATTGGCTGGCGCGACCGCCGCATTTGAAGATCTAGATTATTTTAAATCATGCGTGAAAAAAGTAATCTCTACACGTGACAAAATCAGTGTGGAGTTAAAATCCTTAGGCTTCAATGTACTACCATCTTCCGCCAACTTTGTTTTTGCCACGCACCCCAATCATGGTGCCAAAGAATTATTCCAGTCACTTCGCAATAGAAAAATACTTATTCGCTATTTTGATAGCAAACGCATCAGCGATTATCTGCGCATTTCTATCGGCACCGATCAAGAAATGGCGCAACTGATCGACGTGCTCAAAGAGCTACTAGCCGAGTAAAATTAGCTGAGCAAAAATTTAGTCAACCAATAATTCACTGCGCAGGTCTTCGATTTGCGATGCATCGAGCTTAAGTTGAGTTATGGCATATTGTTCAAAGCTTCCGTACTCATTATTCACGTACTCCAGCAGTGTCTTAATATACTCAATATCTGCGGCAAAAATTGGCGCGACTAGCTCAGCCGGGCGCTTTGCAAGTTTGGACTGAAAATCTTGATACTGATCATTATCCGTTGCACCACCTGCTAACCAAGTTTGCGTGAGTTTACCAATTTCTTGCTGAGTCAAAAGATAGTCATCGACAATAGTTTCGTCAGACACTCCAAGCAAAGATAAAATCAGAGCTGCGGCCACCCCTGTGCGATCTTTACCTGCCGCACAATGAAAAACTAAAGGTGCATTGCCATCGATTATACTTAACAACATTTTTCGATAGATTGCGTGGTGTGAATATAATTTTTTGGGATAATTTACCCGCATTGCTTCACGCACCATAGCAGGATCATTTGAATCTAAACTATCGCGCCAGCTGAACTTCATATCAGACGATTGTTGCGCAAACGTTTCGCCCTGGCTTTCGTCTTGCCATGCAATAATACTCGCATTGGGAAATGCATCGCGAATGGTCGGGTAACGTGCTGTTTCTTCTTCAAAACGTAAATCAATCACAGTTTTGACATCTAATTTGATCATCTGAGCTATACCTTGTTCAGTAAGCCGATCGAGTTGAGCAGATCGATAAACTCTGCCCCATTTAACACTGTTGCCATCGGCTGTTTGATAACCACCTAAATCACGAAAATTAATAACCCCATCAATACGCAATATACGCTCGGGTTGGCTTTTTTGGCTTTGATAATCCATTATTCAAGGTGTCGAGTAATCTGCTTCATTTGGTGGCACAATAACATATCGACGTTTCAACTAAACAAATAAAATACATGACAGCCAAACAGGCCATTCACGGTCTATAAAAACAGCTAAATTACCTATTTTATCTCATGATTTTCTCAGATATTTTCCATCGTCCATGCGCAAGTCGACTCGCTATATTACTTCTTGTTTTAGCTTGCTTAGTTCTGACGCCTGCACAAGCGCAAATATTTGGACAGAAAACTAAGGCATTGTTGCCTGAAGAACAAGCCTTTGGCGTAACTGCACAAGTAGTTGATGGAAGATTGGTCGTCAATTGGTCAGTAGCGCAAGACTATTATATGTACCGTGATCAATTCCGAATTCAAACTACGGATTCTAGCGTCACGATCGGTGATATAGCGTTCCCGCAAGGCGAAATTGAAGATGATCCCGAGTTTGGAAAAGTCGAAGTTTATTTCTACAATGTACAATTAAGTGCACCCATCAGTGGCACGAGTAAGCAAGTAGAGGTGCAGCTTTTGGGGCAAGGTTGTAATAAGCCAGTGGGTATTTGTTATCCGCCACAAACGCGCACAGTGGCTGTGGAGCTTGACGCGGTTGCCTTACAGGCAGGTAGTAAGGATTCCAAAGCTGTAACTGATAAAAATACTTTCGATAGTGCCTCCAACAATAACTCAGGCACTGCGGACAAAAACAACTTTGCTGAGAATGCTAAGAAAACATTCTGGGGCTATGTACTAACCGCCTTGGGCGCGGGTTTTTTACTTAGTTTTACCCCTTGCGTGTTGCCTATGATCCCTATTTTGGCAGGGGTTATTGCAGGTCAACAGAACCCGAGCAAATTACGCTCTGGTTGGTTAGCTTTATGTTATGTATTGGGCTCCATAGTGACCTATGCCGTAGCAGGTTGGGTGGCAGGAGCAGCCGGCACTCAATTGCAAGCGCATTTCCAAAACCCATGGGTGATTGGTTTTATCTGTAGCCTGTTACTAATATTGGTGGCGTCCTTATTTGGTTGGTTCAAAATCCAACTTCCCAGTTCTGTTCAATCAAAATTAACCAATACAGAAACACAAAGTCGTTCAGCTTCTATATCAAGCTTTATCCTTGGGCTAATTTCTGCCTTAGTGGTGGGCGCTTGCGTATCGCCCATATTAATTCTAACGCTAGGCGCAGCCATCACTCAGGGCGACCCGGTGTTAGGTGCCGCAATCATGGCGGCAATGGCAGCAGGCATGGGTGTTTTACTCATTTTATTTGGCTTTGGCGCTGGTTGGATACTGCCCAAAACTGGTGCTTGGATGGAGAGCATTCAAGTCCTTTTCGGTTTTATGGTTCTGGGTGTCGCAATATTCCTATTGAGCATCTTCCCGGCTGTCCCGGTGCTGTATTTATGGTCGGCACTGCTCTTGTGTACTGGCTTTTATTTATGGCAATTAGCTAGCGAAACAAGTGCTAAGCTAACCATTAGTGTGTTGCGAGCAGTTGGTTTAGGCACGCTGCTGTGGGGAGCTATGGCATTAATTGGGGGTGTAAGCGGTGGCAATGATATTTTACGACCGCTTGATACGATTACGCAATTTTCTAGCAACGGTGAATATTCAGACGCCGCTCCAACAAACAGTATTAACTTTCAAAGTACCACCACGCTAGCCGGTGCCAAACAATTGTTAGCGAACGCAAAAGCCCAAGCAAAACCTGCCCTAGTGGACTTCTACGCAGACTGGTGTTTAGATTGCAAGCGCATGCATAAAACCACGTTTAAAGAACCTGCGGTTATCAGTTCTTTAGAACCTTGGTCAGTGATAGAAATTGATGTTACGGAAACATCTAAGAACAGCGAAGAAGTAAAACGTTTTTTCAATGTGTTTGGCCCACCAGCGACTCTATTTTTTCAAGCCGATGGAAATGAAATAGAAGATTTAAGGCAATATGGCTACCTAAATGAAAAAGATTTCTTAACTATTCTTAGTCGCACTGGGAGTTAGATAATGAACACGACTACCAAACTTATAATCGGGGTTGTTGCCTTAGGTGCCTTAGCATTGGGTGCTTATTATCAAGCTAATGACCATAATTCTCATAAACATAATGATCCCATTGATCTTAGCGTTGATGATATGTCCGAATCATCAGACATTATTCAAAACTCCTTGCTGAGCGCACGCCTTATCAGTGCCGACGGCCCTACTATCGTGGGGGACAAATTAGGTAAGCTTACTTTAATTAATTTTTGGGCCACTTGGTGTGCGCCTTGCCGCCATGAAATGCCAATTTTTGAAGCCATGTATCGACAAAATAAAGCACCCGATGCCGAGCAAACTAGTTTTCAGATTATCGGTATCGCGATTGACTCACAAGACAAAGCGCAACCCTTTCTCGACTCTATGGATATCACATATCCAATTTTATACGCAGAAAAAACCGGCTACGAGTTAATGGAAAGCACAGGGAATCCGCAAGGACTATTACCCTATTCAATCTTACTAGATGAAAATGGTAAGGCACTTGAACAAGTCTTAGGACGTATAAATGAACAACAAATTACTGATTGGCTAGAGAAGTATTTGTAGTGAGTTGGCTGCAGGTCACATTTGTAGTTAGTGCCGATCAGGTGGAACACACGTCTGCCATGCTTGAAAGTTTTTTAGCCTTAGCGGTAACCACCGAAAATGCTGGTGAAGATGAGTTCTACGAGGTCGCTTTCCCAGGCACTCCCGATTGGCAATATGTGCGGGTCACTGGCTTGTTTGATGAAGCCATCGAACTAAATCCTATTGTCGAATTTATAACTAAGCAGTTAGACCCTGAAAATAGTATTGAAGTTCCGGTTTCTGTCAGTAAGCTGATTGACCAAGACTGGGAGGCCGTTTGGCTTAGCTCATTTAGTCCGATAGAGGTTGGAAAAAATCTTTGGGTGACCCCAAGTTGGTGCGAGCCAGTTGATCCATCAGCAAGGAACATTATTTTAGATCCAGGTCTTGCTTTTGGTACTGGAACTCATGCTACTACACACATGTGTTTGCAATGGCTAGCTGATCAAAACTTACAAAATCAACGAATATTAGATTATGGCAGCGGCACTGGTATATTAGCAATCGCGGCTATATTAAGTGGCGCCGAGCATGCTGACGCAATTGATATTGACCCACATGCTATTGCTGCCTGTAAAGAAAATGCAATTAAGAATGACTGTGCAGATCAGTTTAATGCTTGCCTACCCGATGAACTTGACAGTCATAAATTTAAGACACAGAGCTATAATGTGGTTATTGCTAATATTTTAGCGTCTGTGTTGATTGAGTTGCGTGACACTTTATTGCATTATTTAAAGCCAGACGGCACTTTACTATTGACTGGTTTGCTAATTACTCAGGTAAATCAAGTAGTCGATGCCTATGGATCGAGTTTCAATTTTACTCAGTATAAAAATGATCAATGGTGTTTGTTGATTGGCACAAAATCATAAAATAATAATTACTAGCCGCCCCATCCCTGTTGGGATGCTTTTTGACTATGAATAAAACTCAATGTCCACATTGCCTTAAAGTATATGTTATCAGTGACAAACAATACGAAGCTTCCGACGGCATAGTCTCCTGTGGTGCATGCCACGAAGAATTTTTTGCCACATTCATTGATGATATTTCTAGCGCAGCTGATGGCAAAAGCAAAGAAGTACAATTGCTTGGTCCCAACTATGGTTTTGATGAGAGCTTAAACTCTGAAATAAGTATTCGTTTTGATGAAGACGATAGTGAAGTGATAATAGACGATACGGAATTTGACCGTAAACCAAGCTTTAGTCCTTCGCAGAATTCAGTGAAGCTAACGCGGCAGGAACCATTAGTACTGACTGAGCTGGCTGAAGATGCATATCAAGAAAATAGTGAAAATACAATAAGCCCAGAAGATGACATTCAACTTATTGAAGAGGTTGATCAATTAATTGACGACAAAATAATATCGAGCTCGGTAGCCGGCGAAGTTGCCGATCAGATAGAGGATATTTCTACTAATGAAATCGACCGCGTGAGCGAACGCAACAATGAGGAAAAGTTTAAGATCCGCCGAGAAAAAGGCAGCCTCCTCAAAATGTATTTATTGACACCCATTTTCTTGGTCTTTATAAGCATTCTTGGGATTACATTGCTGTACCAATTGTGGTTAAAACAAATGATATTTTGGCCGGATAATGCGGCCGTTAGAAATGTTATTGAACCGGTTGCGACACCAATTAGGCAAAAACTTGAAGATTATAATGTGGTGTTTCCCGATCGAAAAAATTTAAACGGCTTGCAGTTATTAGCGGCCGATGTCGAAGCACATGCTAGCCGCGCCTCTACTATTTTATTGCGCGTTAGTTTAATTAATCGCGCTAAAATATCGCAGGCGCTTCCGACCTTAGAACTTACTTTGACTGATGCTGATGGTCGGCTAGTATCACGTCGCAGTTTGAAGCCGGAAGACTATCTATACAATAATCGCACTGCTAATACTATTGGCAGCAACGAGTTAAAAAAGGTCACCATTGAGTTACTGGCATTTCCTAAACAGGCAACGGGATACGAGCTCAGAATTTTAGGTGAGGCAAATAAATAAAGATAAAATAGTTATTTAGTTCTTTACCCGCACTACCACCATAGGTATTATTTATCGCCCACGGTTTAGCGTCCCACACGGCTTAACCTAAAAACTAGTATTTTGATGTTAACAAGCTTACGTATATATTTAGCGACTGCGTTTATATACGATTCTTCTAAACTGTTTTTTCCAACCGAATACTCAAAACAAATGCTGCACTACCGCCATGAACATCGGAAAATTTGAAGTCCCCAATCCGGTGATTGCTGCTCCGATGGCAGGCGTTACAGATAAGCCATATCGGCAAGTATGCCGAGACAACGGCGCTGGTTTAGTAGTGTCTGAAATGATAACCAGCATAGCAAGCTTAAAAAATTCTCGTAAAACGCTTTATCGCTCAGATTTTTCTGGCGAGCCAGAACCCGTGGCGGTGCAACTGGTAGGTACCGATCCAAAGCAATTGGCTGATGCTGCCCGTCACAACGTTAATTTGGGCGCACAAATTGTTGATATCAATATGGGTTGCCCGGCAAAAAAAGTTTGTAAAAAGGCGGCTGGATCGGCATTACTAGAAAACGAGCCATTGGTTGAACAAATTTTGAACTCAGTTGTTGCAGCTGTAGAGGTGCCAGTCACGGTTAAGATTAGAACTGGAACAACGCCGGAATCACGCAATGCTGTGACTATCGCTAAAATCGCTGAACAAGCGGGTGTGCGGGCCATCAGCGTGCATGGCCGCACTCGGCAATGCAAGTTTTTGGGTCTAGCCGAGTACGATACGATTGCATCGGTAAAACAGGCCGTGGGGATTCCTATCATTGCCAATGGCGATATTGATACGCCTGAAAAAGCGAAAAGCGTATTAGATTATACTGGCGCCGATGCGGTTATGATCGGTCGGGCTGCGCAAGGCCAACCATGGCTATTTAAACAAATATCCGATTATCTGCTTTCAGGTGCCACGCCGAGCCTGCCTAGTGCTTTTCAGAGAGCCACTATTATCTGCAATCATGTTGATGCAATACATAAATTTTATAGTGATGGACTAGGAGTAAGACTGGCTCGCAAGCATATTAAATGGTATCTCCACCACTGGGACACCCCCATACCTGAGCTGCTACGAAAACAAATTTCTACCACTGAAGAAGCAGATGTTCAACTGTCTTTAACAAAACAATTTTTACATGAGACTGCGCCCCTAATTTCTAAAATAACAATTGACTCTCAAATAGCAACAAACCAGCAAGCCGCATAAGCCAAAACTTTCCCCACTATGAAAAAAACCGCCCCTCTCAAAGACTGTATCGTTGACTCAATGGAACAGTATTTCTCTGATCTCAATGGAGAAAAACCAAAAAATTTGTATAGCTTTTTTATCAACGAAGTAGAAAAACCGTTTTTGAAAGTGGTTATGGAAAAAGTCAACGGCAACCAGACTCGCGCAGCCGATATTTTGGGTATCAATCGTAACACCCTGCGTAAAAAGCTGAAAACCTATGATCTTTAATACGGCCTGCAAGTATAAGCTTTAACAGATTTGTAATGGTCTCTCTAATACGGAACTTTCCACACTTGGCTTAAGCTAATCATTAAATGACACAGAATATAATTAAACCAGCTAGAGCGCTCATTAGCGTTTCTGATAAAACCGGTATTGTAGAATTCGCTAAAGATTTACAAGCGCTAGGGGTAGAGATACTTTCTACCGGTGGCACAGCAAGTTTACTCAACAAAGAAGGAGTCAATGTTACTGAAGTATCATCATATACGGGCTTCCCTGAAATGATGGATGGCCGTGTGAAAACCCTACACCCCAAAGTTCATGGTGGCATTCTTGGAAGACGCGGCACAGATGACGCAATTATGGCAGAACATGGAATCGACCAAATCGATATGGTGGTAGTCAACTTATACCCCTTTCAGCAAACTATTGCTGACCCGAACTGTGATCTAGCAACAGCAATCGAAAATATCGATATAGGCGGCCCAACTATGGTGCGCTCGGCAGCCAAGAATCACAAAGACGTAGCAATTGTCGTCGATGCCAACGATTATAGTAGCTTGATCGACCAAATTAAGGCTGGTGGACTATCACAACAAACACGCTTTTCATTGGCCAGCAAAGCATTTGAACATACCGCCCAGTATGATGGCGCTATCGCTAATTATTTAGGCCTTATTCAAGAAGACGGTAATAAAGCTGACTTCCCATCAACCTTTAACCTACAACTTAAACATCGTCAAACAATGCGCTATGGTGAAAACCCGCATCAGAAGGCGGCTTTTTATGTTGAGGATTCTCCACCCATTGGTATAGCGTCCGCACAGCAAATTCAAGGCAAAGAGTTGTCTTACAATAATATTGCCGATACCGACGCTGCCTTAGAATGTGTTAAGCAATTCGATGGTGCGCCAGCCTGTGTAATCGTAAAACATGCTAACCCTTGTGGTGTTGCGGTAGCACCAAGCATATTGGAAGCATATCAAAAGGCTTTTTCTACCGATCCCGAATCGGCTTTCGGTGGCATCATCGCCTTTAATCAAGAACTTGATGCACAGACAGCGACGCTTATTGTTGACAAACAGTTTGTCGAAGTAATTATTGCGCCTGCGGTTAGCGAAGAGGCTAAACATGCGGTAGCGGCCAAAGAAAATGTTCGCCTTCTGGTCTGCGGTGATTGGACTAAAGATTCTCACAACTCCTTAGAATATAAACGCGTTACTGGCGGCCTTTTATTGCAAGATAACGATCTTGCTTTGGTCGAGAAAATGCAGATTGTCACTAACACCCAACCAACAGAGCAACAAATGGCTGATTTACAGTTTGCCTGGAAGGTCGCTAAATTTGTGAAATCAAACGCTATTATCTACGCCAATAATAATATGACGATTGGCGTTGGAGCAGGTCAGATGAGCCGAGTAAATTCAGCTCGAATTGCCGGCATCAAGGCTGAACATGCGAACTTGCAAGTCGCCGGTTCAGTGATGGCATCGGATGCTTTTTTTCCTTTCGCTGATGGCATTGAGAACGCAGCAGCGGCTGGTATTAGTGCAGTAATTCAGCCAGGAGGTTCAATGCGTGATAAAGAAGTAATAGCAGCCGCAGACGAAGCAAACATGGCCATGGTATTTACTGGCATGCGCCATTTCAGACACTAATAACGAGTCTTTGCGCGGAGAAATATTTGTCACAGCGCATTATTTGGTTCCAACATTTCCATAAAGCGGCTGGCAGCTCTGTAGTGGCGGCTGCACGATTAAATGGCGAAAGGTTTTGGCCGAGTCATATTAATGGCAATCCAACAAATTCTGCTGGCGAGCAACTTAAATTAAGTAGTTACTCAAAAGATCAACTAAGCAAGTTCATTGCCCAATGTAAGGAGCTTGGCGTCACATTTATCGCCACTGAATGGGCGCTACCCCAACTCGACGTTCTAAAACAAGACGACTCCACAATAATAGTCACGGTAGTACGAGATCCATTAGCTAGATTTGTATCAAATTTCTATTATGATTTGCACAACGGCTATACAACAGCGCGATCGATACAGACCTATGTGAACAGCAGCTCACGCACCTTCACTATGGATAATTACTACTGCCGTATTTTAGCGAAGCTAGATAACCGAAATTCGACCGTTACCAGAAGAGAGTTTGAAATAGCTAAAGAAACTCTTGCAAAGTTTGATACGGTCGTTAGCTTAGAACATGGTTTTGAACCAATGCAGAAAGCCCTTGGTTGGACTACATTCGCGCAACATGAAAATGCCAATGTATCGAATCTAACAACGCTTATGCAACGTATCAAAGGCGGTAGATTCAAATCGGCCTATTTACAATTACGCTATCCAAAAAGAAATGAAAAAGAGCTCTATAGCAAACAGTTTGAATCACAATTTAGATCTGATAATTGTTGGGACTATCAACTTCTAAAAGGGTTGTTAAATTAGGCGCAATACTAATTATTAAGACTGGAAAACATTAAACGAATACCGATTGCGCCCAGAAAAACCGCCGCGGTTCTATCAAATCCGACTTTGGCTCGCTTGTAAACTGCGCGGCTCTTGTTGGCTGATAAGCTAACGGCCACTATTGCGTACCAAGAAAAATCGATAATAAACGCGATAATAGAGACTATGAGCGCGGTGTAAGGTGGGGGTTGCGTTGGCACAAACGCTGCAAAAATGCCTGCGATTACCAAGGCGGTTTTTGGGTTGCTCGTTTGAGTTATAAATCCACTCAAAAACGATCTAAATAAACTGTTGCCAGCATTACTTTGAATATCTATTTCAGCGAGTTTATTGCCCGCACTAGACCAAATTTTCCAGGCTAGAAACAATAGATATGCCCCCCCGAGTAATTTAAAAATAAAAAACGCATTTGGCAAAGTCTTAAGTAATGTGGTGACACCAAAACTTGCAAGTATGGCAAACAACGCCACCCCCAGACCGGTGCCCAACGCCGTCGCAATTCCATGCGTTCGCGATTTGCCTAAGGTATTTTGTGCCACCACTAAAAAACTGGGTCCGGGGCTTATCGCGCCGGCTAATAGCACTCCGGCTATCGCCAGCACAAACGAATAGTCACCCATAAAGCCAGACATATTAAGTGTTACTTTTGATAAGCTCGAAACTCGATGGAGCGGTCTAAGCCTACAAAAGTAATTACATCCTTGATGCGATCAATCACACTATCAGCATCGATCTGATTGTATAAAGAAAAATACTCATCAGTTTCAAAGCTCGACTTAAGCACCATTTTGGCTCGATCCTCTTCGCTCATTTCAGTAACATCAGCGCACTCTACGCCTTGATATTTACGCGATTTACTAGGTAACCATTCCGACTTGACCGCCGATGGAGAAAACACTGCTACACTCGGCAACCCTAAAGCCTGAGACATATGTCTTGGCCCACCTTCGTTACCGATAAAAATGTCGCAGTGGCTCATAACCGCAGCTAAATTTAATAAACTAGGCGTCTTAATATCACTATGAATATTGGGATGATCCCCCATGGACTTGTGAAATTCTTTGATGTCTTTTTTCTCTTTAATTGAACCTGCATAGAGAACTACTTGTGCGCCGTAGGTCTCCATACAAAAATTGACAACTGCTTGCATATGGTCGGTTCGCCATCTTTTATGGTCATATTTGGCACTAACGGAAAACATAAAAATAGGTCTATTAAAGTTTATACCGCTGCGTACCATCACCGCTCCCATGGCTTTGCGCACTTTGTTTGGCACTTGCAACACCATATTGCGGTCGCCTTTTAGTTCATAACCCATATCGCCGAGCGGCTCTAACATAGCTAAACGCTCTATCACTTTAGTAACGCCCTCAGGATTCATAGCGCGTATCTTTTCTAAATCAAATTTATGCGTATAAAAAAACCCGCGTTTAGGCTTTAAGCGGCCGATACGAATCGGCGTTTTACGTGCAGCAAACAAGGAGATAAGTTCTGTTCTATGGGTCGAGGTAGTGTCAATGATTAAACCGTAATCTCGTTTAGCAATGGCATAAACCTTTTTCAGATATTTAAAATTACTTTCTCGTTCTTCTCTGGTAATACTAAGTACATTATCTACCGCAGGATGACTCTCAAAAAGGTCAGCCGTAATATCGTACATCAGGTATTCGATAGTCGCTTCCGGAAAACTCTTTCGCAAAGTATTGCAGATTACAGACGTCAGTAACACATCACCAATTTCCTTATAGCGAATTACTAGAATTCGTTTTATTTGTACCAAGGAGGAAGAATGGCTCATGTTTTTAGGTGGGTATTTTTACGCTTCTATGACTACACAATAGTTTCTGTAAACGAAATGCTAAATGTAATCTTTGTTAGGTGCAAGGATCAATTTTGCTGATGTAATTCTAATAATCGATTTGCCGTATCTTGTTCAGCGTCGTTGGCGTATCAAACCTTCTTGTGAAGTGCTCGCAACCAAGATTCCATCCTCTGAATAAACGCGGCCAAAAGCAAGGCCTCTACCATTGCCCGTCGACTGAGCTTTACAACTATAAAAAAGCCATTCATCGACTCTTAAAGGTCGATGAAACCAAATGGCGTGATCCAATGAGGCGATGATTAATGTTCTGGCTTTATCTTGCAGGCTTTGCTTATCAGAAGTATGGGGCACTAGGCTAGACATAAGAAGTCCCATGTCTGAAAAATACGCCAAAGCAGAGTTATGGCATTGCTGATCATTCGGCAGCGCTTGTTTCGCTTTTAACCAATACTGATAAGTATCTGGTTCTGACACCTGGTCTCTAGGCAAATTATGCACATCAAAGTACTCTGATTGAAAATGGTGGGCTGCAGGTGCGGCATGTTCTAAAGCTTGATGTAAGGCATCGATTGGAGGCACCCAGTTTCGGTGAAATTCCAAACCTTGTTCTTGCTTTTGAAATGATGCGGATAAATGAAAAATTTGCCGCCCATGTTGAATGGCAACCACACGACGAGAACTAAAGCTACCACCATCTAAGCTACGATCTACTTCATAAATAATCGGTGCATCTACATCTCCGCGCAATAAAAAGTAGGCGTGGGCTGAATGAATATGTCGATCATCGTCAAGTGTTTGGTACGCGGCTTTAATAGCCTGACCAAGCACTTGCCCACCGAATACTTGACCGGTTTTAAAGTCGCGACTTTGCCCTCGAAATAAATTTTTATCTAGGGGTTCGCAATTTAAAAAATCAAGTAGATTATTACTTTCGTTTTTCTCTGCCATACAACAGAATTATTCGCCGACATCAAGACCAGCTTCATTGGCTGCTTGTTCAAAGGTTTCACAATCTGGTGTTAGATTACCGTTGCCGCTCATAATTTCTCCACAGCTTCGTTCTAGCAATGAAGATACGCAAGCATTAGCCTCATCTTCCAAACCGGAATCCTCTATATTTGTTGCATAGGTTTCTATAGTTTGTTTGCACTGTTGTTCAAAAGCGCCTTCTATGGCTTCTTTCATTTGTGGCGGCAACTCTTGTCCCCCCGCTTGTTCATATATACAAGTTTTCATTTTGTCGCACAAATTTAGTACTTGTTCATTAAGGTCAGCATGTGCGATTGGCGCCAACGAAAATATAATCGCAAAAGCCATTCCTGTTAGCCATTTATTCATAAGTTTTTCCTGCAGTTGATTACAATTACTAGACATCATAACCTAACACGGGTGATAACCAACGTTCAACGCTAATTAAGTCCATATCCTTACGCTCGGCATAGTCTACTACTTGATCATGTTGGATTCGAGTAACTGGAAAATATCGAGCTTGGGGATGAGCAAAATACCATCCACTAACCGCCGCGGTGGGTAACATTGCAAAACTCTCAGTGATACTCATGCCAGCGTTGTCGCCTGGCTCAAGCATCTTCCAGAGTGTGGCTTTTTCAGTATGGTCGGGGCATGCGGGATAACCTGGCGCAGGCCGAATCCCTTGATACTTTTCGCGAATTAAATCATCGTTGGTGAATTTTTCATCAGCTTGATATGCCCAAAACTCAGTTCGCACCCGTTCGTGCATATGCTCAGCAAAGGCTTCAGCGAGTCGATCAGCCAACACCTTAAGCATAATCGATTGATAATCATCATGCGCGGCTTCAAACTCTGCAATTTTACTTTCGATTTTATGGCCCGCGGTTACCGCAAATGCACCAATATAATCCCTCACACCGGACTCTTTAGGAGCTATATAGTCTGACAAACAAAAATTGGCTTGGGTGTTTTTCTTTTTATCTTGCTGACGTAAATGATGTAAGCGGTGAACCACCTCGCTGCGCGTTTCGTCGGCATAAACTTCTATATCATCACCATTGCCGTTGGCTGGGAAAAAACCGATTACTCCACGCGCTTGCAACCAATCTTCATCTATAATTTTTTTCAACATGGCCTGCCCCTCAGCCAACAGTTTAGTCGCCTCTTCGCCGACCACTTCATCTTTTAGAATCCTTGGATAACGGCCGGCTAATTCCCATGCACTAAAAAACGGTGTCCAATCAATCCGCTCCACTAAATTATTCAGATCATAATCGTCGAAAATTTTTAAACCTAGAAAAGTCGGACTATCGGGCTGATAACTCGACCAATCGATATCTACTTTATTTGCCCGAGCTTGTTCAATGGTCAGCGTTTTATGTACTTTTCCATGCTTAGCCCTTTCTATACGAATACGTTCGTACTCATCTTTGACACCAGTCACAAATCCGTCTTTATTTTCATTCGATAGTAAGCTTTGAGCTACCCCTACAGCACGTGATGCATCCGGCACATGCACCACTTGGTCGCGCAATAGCTTGGGTTCTATTTTTAGCGCGGTATGAACTTTGGAAGTAGTAGCGCCACCAATCATTAGTGGCATTTCAACTCCTTGACGTTCCATCTCCTTGGCCATCTGCACCATCTCATCTAAGGACGGCGTGATTAATCCGGACAAGCCAATAAGATCACAGTTTTGTGCAATCGCTTCTTTTAAAATCTGCTCAGCAGGAACCATCACACCCAAATCAACAACTTCAAAGTTGTTGCATTGCAAAACGACACCCACAATATTTTTTCCAATATCATGCACATCGCCTTTTACAGTTGCCATCAATATTCGACCATTGGTGTCACCTGCTTGTTTAGTTGCTTCTATATAGGGCATGAGATATGCCACCGCTTTTTTCATAACCCGCGCTGATTTGACCACTTGAGGAAGAAACATTTTGCCGGAGCCAAAAAGGTCGCCAACAATGTTCATGCCATCCATCAATGGCCCTTCAATGACGTGCAAAGGTTTTTCAGCTTGTTGGCGAGACTCTTCTGTGTCGTCTTCTATATATTCGGTAATGCCCTTAACTAAGGCATGCGCGAGCCGCTTATTGACGTCCCAAGATCGCCATTCCAAATCTTCTTTCTTAGCGGCTTGCTTGCCATCACCTAAATAATCGTTGGCAATCGCTAATAAGTCTTCGGTCGCACTGTCAGTGGTATTTAAAACCACAGCTTCAACTTTGTCTCTTAATTCATCAGGCAGATCAGCGTAGATTGCCAGTTGACCAGCGTTCACTATGCCCATATCCATGCCCGCTTGAATAGCATGGTAGAGAAACACTGAATGGATCGCTTCGCGTACAGGGTTGTTGCCGCGAAATGAAAACGACACGTTGGACACTCCACCGGATACCTTTACATGCGGCAATGACCGTTTTATTTCGCGCGTAGCCTCGATAAAGTCGACTGCGTAATTGTTGTGCTCTTCTATGCCCGTAGCGATTGCGAAAATATTTGGATCGAAAATAATATCTTCAGCAGGAAAGCCTACTTTTTCAGTTAGCACTTGGTAGGCTCGAGTGCATATCTCTACTTTACGATCCTTGGTGTCGGCCTGACCTTCTTCATCAAAAGCCATAACCACTACCGCTGCACCATAACGCATCACCAATTTGGCTTGTTCAATAAATTTTTCTTCCCCTTCTTTTAGCGAAATGGAATTAACAATACCCTTGCCTTGTAGGCATTTTAAACCAGCCTCTATCACTTCCCACTTAGAGGAGTCGATCATTATGGGAACGCGCGAGATATCAGGTTCTGAGGCTAATAGGTTTAAAAAGGTTACCATCACCGCCTCTGCATCAATCAAACCTTCATCCATATTGATGTCTATAATCTGTGCGCCATTTTCTACCTGACTTCGCGCAACCTCTAAAGCGGCTTCGTAGTCTTCCTCCTTAATGAGTTTCTTAAATCGTGCAGAGCCAGTAACATTAGTTCGCTCACCCACATTAACAAAGAGCGTTTGATCATTAATGTTAAATGGTTCTAATCCAGACAAACGCATACTAGTTTGGTTAGTCTGAGAGCTTTCAGTCGAAGTAGTCATAGTATTAAGCAACCTTAATTGTGCCTTTGGTGGCCAGAGCCCGCGGACTTATATTCGCCACAGCGTCGGCTATTTTACGGATATGCTCAGGATTTGACCCACAACAACCGCCGACAATGTTTAAGAAACCGCTGCTGGCCCATTCTTCAATGTGACCGGCCATTTCGTCTGGGCTTAGATCATACTCTCCCAATTCATTTGGTAAGCCCGCATTAGGGTGAGCTGACACGCCCATTTCTGCAATGCGCGACATCTCGGCTACATATTGTCGCAGATCATCAGGGCCCAATGCACAATTCAAACCAATCGTAATAGGCTTAGCATGACGAAGACTATTATAGAATCCTTCAGTTACCTGCCCAGTCAAAGTACGTCCCGAAGCATCTGTAATAGTGCCAGATATCATGATCGGCAAGACTGGCTTGTTTTGACTGATAAGGTCTTCTTCAAACACGGTCTTGACCGCAAACACGGCCGCTTTAGCATTAAGTGTATCGAATATTGTTTCGATTAAAATAATATCCACCCCACCTTCGATTAAACCACGGGTTGCCAATGAGTAATCTTCTACTAACTCATCGAAACTAATGGCTCGTGCGCCTGGATCATTTACGTCAACTGATACAGACGCAGTTTTTTGATTTGGGCCGAGAACGCCTGCCACAAATCGAGGTTTTTCTGTAGTGCTATATTCATCTGCACATTGCCTAGCCAAACTGGCGGCAGCCACATTAATTTCATAAGCATAGTCTTGTAAGTTGTAACGCACTAGATCACTGGCGGTAGCATTGAAATTATTAGTCTCAATAATATCGGCGCCTGCTTCTAAGTATTCACGGTGTATATCGGCGATTATTTTTTTTTGCGTGATAACCAACAAGTCGTTCATGCCTTTAAGTGGAGAGTCCCAATCTGCAAAACGCTCACCACGATAATCTTCTTCTTTAAGTTTGTGCCGTTGAATCATAGTGCCCATGGGTCCGTCAAGAATTAGAATTCTCTGGTCCATCAGGTTTTCTAAAATTTCAGTCGTGCTACTTTGGCTCTGGCTTGTCATAATCAGCTCCTAATGTTTTTCGTTACTATGTCAGTTGACTACACTTTTTGTAATCCGATGCGATCACAAATTTCTTTCACAGGGTCGATCTTGTTTAATGTGTAAAAATGTAATCCTGGCACGCCATTATCAAGTAAATCGAAACATAGGTGAGTGACTACATCAAGACCGAATGCTTTTAACGAAGCTTCGTCGTTTTCGTATTGTGATAATCTTGCGCGAATCCATCGGGGTATTTCTGCTCCGCACGCGTCTGAAAATCGAATTAAAGTCGCATAATTAGTTATCGGTAAAATGCCAGGCACAATAGGCACATCTATACCGAGGCGTTGCGCTTCATCGAGGTATGCAAAATAACTATCTGCATTGTAAAAGTACTGAGTTATGGCAGAGTTAGCGCCTGCATCGATCTTTCTTTTAAAATAAAGCAGATCGGTGAGAGGACTAGTCGACTCCGGATGGAAATCTGGATAGGCCGCCACTTCCAAATGCAAATCATCGCCAAACTCTTCACGCACAAAGCTAACCAATCGCTCGGCATATTGGAAATGGCCATGCTTCACCATGCCTGCAGGCAAATCTCCGCGCAGTATTACTAAACGATCTATCCCCAGCTCCAAATAACTTTGCACAACTTGTTTTATTTGATCGCGCGATGAACCAGTCCCAGTTAAGTGGGGCGCGGCGTTAGCGCCACCTGCACGCAACATTTTAACAGCATCGTGGGTGCCTTCCTGAGTGCTACCACCTGCGCCGTAGGTAACTGAACAAAAAATTGGTTGAAATTCAGCAAGTTCAGCATGCACCAGCGCTAGTTTCTCACGGCCCTGCTCGGTGCGTGGTGGGAAAAATTCAAAACTTAAATCTATATTTTTACTCATTTTATTGCGTCCTCATATTGATTAGCGTAGAGGTTCAATCTGTAGTAACAACATCTCTTCATATGCGCAACTCATAACCCACGTTTCTTTGGGCAAGCCTTTCCCCGTAGGCCAGTTTTTGGCCTAATGGAGAGGTCTTTTCTTAGTAGTTCGCTTGCTTACAAACGAAGAGCCGAATGCTTAGATATTAGTATCTATAGTGCTCTTGTTTGTATGGACCATCTACATTCACATTAATGTAGTCAGCTTGATCTTGGGTCAACTTAGTTAAGCGAACACCGATTTTTTCAAGATGCAAACGTGCAACTTTCTCGTCTAAATGCTTAGGCAAGATATAAACTTCATTTTGATACTCGTCTCCCTTAGTCCACAACTCTATTTGCGCCAGAGTTTGGTTGGTAAACGAATTAGACATTACAAAGCTTGGGTGACCAGTAGCGCAACCAAGGTTAACTAGACGACCTTGTGCTAACAAAATAATGCGCTTGCCGTCTGGGAAAATAACATGATCTACTTGGTCTTTAATATTTTCCCACTCACAACCTTCTAAACTGGCTACATCAATTTCATTATCGAAGTGACCAATATTGCAAACGATGGCTTGGTCTTTCATCGCGTCCATATGTTCACGACGGATAATGTTGTAGTTGCCGGTCGTGGTGACAAAAATATCAGCATCAGACACTGCGTCTTCTAAAGTCACAACCTCATACCCTTCCATAGCGGCTTGTAAGGCACAAATTGGATCGATCTCGGTTACCTTAACTATCGCACCTAAGCCGCGTAGTGAAGCTGCAGAACCTTTACCAACATCGCCGTAACCACATACCACTGCAGTTTTACCTGCAATCATTACATCTGTAGCGCGCTTGATCGAATCAACTAAGGATTCGCGACAACCATATAAATTATCAAATTTTGATTTGGTTACTGAGTCATTAACATTAATGGCTGGAAATGGTAACTCTCCATCCTCTACCATTTTGTATAGCCTAGCAACGCCGGTGGTGGTTTCTTCGGTAACTCCTTGAACGCCGGCCAAGCGCCGAGAGTACCAAGTATTATCTTTGGCTAATTGAGCTTTAATTGCAGCGAATAGAAAAGTCTCTTCTTCGCTACCAGGATTATCAAGTACAGAAATATCTTTTTCCGCCTTGGATCCCAAAATTAGTAACATGGTCGCATCACCACCATCATCTAAAATCATGTTCGGTCCGACATCACCGGGCCAATCCATAATGCGATGAGTGTAATCCCAATACTCTTCAAGAGTCTCACCTTTAACCGCAAACACTGGAATGTTTTGGGCTGCAATCGCCGCCGCGGCATGGTCTTGAGTAGAGAAAATATTACATGAAGCCCAACGCACTTCTGCGCCCAAAGCAACCAAGGTTTCAATCAATACAGCGGTTTGAATAGTCATGTGTAGAGAACCAGTAATCATCGCGCCTTTTAGCGGCTGCGCTGCTCGGAACTCTTCTCGAATAGAAACAAGTCCTGGCATTTCAGTTTCAGCAATCGCAATCTCTTTGCGGCCAAAATCTGCCAAGCTTATGTCTTTGACATAGTAATCAGAAAATTCAGGGATAGATGGATTTGTACTCATCTTTCATCTCCAGTTTAGGGTTAACGAAAAATGAGCGTCGTTGCTATTAAAACAGTTTTTAGTTTAAGGCATTCAATTTTAGCCTATCACTCCAAACCAAGGTATTTGAGCCTGACGGGAAGGACTCCCATTGCAACGCTCCTCAAATACTAGCGGTGGCGATTATAGACAGGGGATCTAAAAAATACTAGTCAATTATCGTATTATTTTTGTAAATCGATGTCACAACGCTTAAAACATTTGTTAACTATCAATAGATTAGGGCGACTTTATAAAAGATTTAGCTATAGTGGTAGAGTCCTAACAACCTTTGTAAAGTAAGATGGAGACGTATCTAAAATTGGTTCTTAACTTGTTAAGCGCAAGGCTTTTAAACCTCACTTTGGCCGCCAGCTGCGCTATCTCTATTAGCCTATTGGCAAGCGGCAACCTTTTTGCTCAAGCGCTTAATACATCAGCCGGGCAGTGCGATCCACAAAGATTAGAACAACTTGAAAGTTTATTTGACGAGCTAGCGGCTGATCCTCACGCCGATCCAAAAAAGCTGACCAATATGGCGCGTTTAACCATAGACGAAAATAATCGCTGTTTTGATAGTCTATATAAAGATAGCGACTCAGCCGATAGTACCCATCCGCTTCATATTGATGATGGCGGTATAATGTTTGATACAGGAATTCAAACCCAAAACCTCGCAAGTGCCGAATTTCGAACCTCAGGCCGCAAATGGGGTGCTGGGTCTCCATTTTTTGGTGGACAGAATCGACAAGGGCCAGGTATACCAGGTGGCACAGTTACTTACAGCTTCATGCCTAGCGGCGTTTCCAATAATGCCGAGACAGGCACTGTATTTCCTAATACTGCTTTAGCTGCCATACCCTCAATCGCTGGTTGCTTTGCTACTGAAGTAGCACGCGCATTCGCGATGTGGTCCGCTGTGGCCAACATTCAATTTCAACGAGTATTTGATAACGGCGTGCCCTTTAATGCCGGTGGCGCTTCTGCGTCCATACGCATTGGTGCACATAACTTTGATGGCCGCTCTGGAACCTTAGCGCACGCTTTTTTTCCACCTCCCAATGGCGTATCAGCGGCGGGCGATGTGCATTTAGATACGGCTGAGTTCTGGACATGTAATACCAGCGGCATAGATGTTGGAATCGTTTTAACACATGAGCTTGGGCATGCAATTGGTTTGAATCATGAAGAGGGTGGCAACGTTGCCATCATGAATCCATTTTATAATCCTAACGTCGGCACATTACGCCAAGACGACATTAACGGTGCAGTAGCGATTTATGGCCCCGCAGCAATTACAATAGCGCCTCCGCCGCCTCCGCCTCCGCCGCCAGCGCCACCAACAGTTATTGCTCCAATAATTGATTTAATATTGTTAGACGACAATTAGAGTGCGCGTTAAAACCGATTTGGGTAGTGTGTTGTATTTGCTAACGCCCTAAAAGCGAGAAACTTATTGCGTTTGATAGTAATGGCTCTCTTGGAGTTCAACGCACGGATAGCACAATCGCGAGAACTGGCCATAACTATCATTCACGCATCTAGATTGACCTCTAGACAAGTCTGCAATCATAATTTATCCGTCGAGTAAGCCTTCTTTTGACGGATGAGTTCGGTGTGATTTGCGAATACGACTAGAGTTAATCTTTATTTAGTAGACAGGGTGGCGGTAGATGCTGTATACAATACGTAAGATATTCAGAGTGTCTAATTGGCTCTGAGCATTCTCCTAATAATAATAAAAATAATAATTAAGGAAAGTTACCCATGAAACAAATCTCGCCCCTCGCAGTAACTTGGCTTATTGTAGGTTATTTGTTCTCATTCTCATCAAATTCTGCAGCGCAAAGATTACTGCCTAATAAAGATCAATGTAATCTAGAATTACTGTCTAGATATGAAGCTGATTTCGATAGAGTATTGGCTAGAAAAATAGCTGAAGGCGCAGCGGTTAATAAAAAGACAAAGCAGAGACTAAGCAAGCTTGCGATGCGCTATATTGATATGAGTGCTAAATGCTTCGATCAACTATATAAAAACAACCAGCTCCATGATGGCAGTCTTAGCCAACCTATTCATATTGATAATGGCGGTATCCATATGCCGCACAGCATCGGCTCTCAAGGTATTGAGGTTGGCGAGTTCAGATTGGGAGGCACTAAGTGGGGAGCTAACTCACCATTCTCAGTTGCAAGTACCGGTGGACAAAATGCAGCTGGCCCGGGAACTTCTGGCGGCCTTGTCACCTATAGTTTTATACCCAACGGCGTCTCTCATCAGGCAGAAGTAGAGTTTGGGTTTACCAGCTCGATCGATAATAATCTAAGGTTTAGCTCTTTACCGACTTACTCTAGTTGTTTCGAGACAGAAATAGATCGCGCTTTTGCAATGTGGTCGGCGGTTGCCGACATCGAGTTTCAACGTGTTAGCGACAATGGGGTTCCGTCAAATGGCAGCAATACCACGGGTGATATTCGAGTTGGAGCGCACAGCTTTGATGGCGCATTTGGCGTCTTAGCCCATGCATTTTTCCCAACATCAACTGCCTTTGTAAGCCAACTAACAATAGCCGGCGACATTCATTTTGACCGCGCTGAAAATTGGACCTGCGATACAAGCGGGCTGGACATTGGCATTGTCGCTACCCATGAAATCGGTCATTCAATTGGCCTATCCCATGAGGAACAGGGTGCGCTTGCGATAATGAACCCTTTTTATAATCCCAATCTGCCTGCTCTGACCAACGATGACATTAACGGTGTAATTTCAATTTATGGAGCTTCGCCTTTTGTTTCTAGTCCAGGCTCAGCTGAATTGATCCCAATTATTGCATATCTTGTGAACGACGACGACCAGTGAATAACACCATCATCATTCTAAACTAATGTTACTGCGTTAAACCTTTGACCAAACCCCCATTTCATTTCCACTGGGCTCAGCAAACTGAAAACGTTGCCCACCTGGAAATTCGAAGATCTCTTTAACAATAATGCCGCCAGCGGCAATGACTGTTTGTTGTGATAGCGCAAGGTCATCACTTAAAAATACTAATAAGGCACCACCACTTGCTTCCGTGCTCCTTAGTTCGGATCGGTAAAACCCGCCGCTCAAACCACCGCCACTAAACGCCGTATAGTCGGGGCCATAATCTTCAAATTGCCAAGCGAAAGCTTGCTCAAAAAATGCTTTGGTGGCTGCTAAATCACGCGCGGGGAATTCTAAATAATCTATTAAATTTGTCATTGAACATTTGCCTTGTGCTAATTCTGGGTCTATTGTAAAACTAAGATCATGTTAAAACGAAAATTTTTAATCGCAAAAATTTCATCGTTGGCTTTATGTATGTGTTTGATAGCCGGCTGCGCTTCTACACCCAAATCTATCGTTAAAACCAATGAATTAATGCAATGGCTCGAAGATGCTAAACAGTATGAGCAATCATTACCGAGCGATCATCCTGATCATGCACACAACATTTTAACCATCTCGGCGCCGATGCGCGAAGCATTAAATACCCATTTTGTTGGTGTACGGCGTTCCACCGTAGCGCAAAAAATGGCTAATTGGCTAATGGCTGATGATGGCCATAATATGCAATACAATATTGATGCTGATCTTAGTCCCGCACAAGCTTTTGAACAACGTCAGGGCAATTGTCTTAGCTTCACTATACTAATAGCCACCATGGCCGCAGAGCTAGGAGTGGAGCTTTTATACAATGAAGTCAAGTTGCCAGATGTTTGGAATCAAGACGAAGGAGAAGATCGTGCACTGGTGTTGTATCGGCACATTAATGCGATTAAAGAAACCTCGCAGGGGGATATAGTGTTCGATCTAGCAATGGATACATACGATGCGAGTTTTCCGCAACGAGTTATACCCGCAGAATATGCGGTCGCGTTATTACATAGCAACAAGGCTGTCGCAAGCTTTCGAAAGAATGATATGGAGACTGCCAAACACTATCTAAAATTAGCGCTCGCTCAAAACCCTGAAAACTCGGATGTTTTTGTAAACTTAGCCGCTGTATTAAAGGTCGACCAACAACCCAAGTTAGCAGAGCTGGCACTACTGCATGCCTTAACCTTAGATAATTACAACTATATGGCGGCCAATAAACTAGAGCGTTGGTATCGCGTTGATGGCGAAACAAGCAAGGCAAAAAAATACCAACGACTCGCTAGAATTTCTCGCAATAGAAATCCTTATTTTCAATTTTCATTAGCTGAAAAAGCGCTTGAAGATGGTAAATATAAAACCGCGCGCCGATACATTTACAGAGCTAAAAAACTGTATGACGAAGATTCGCGTTTCTTTTGGTTAAGCAGTCGTGTTTCAGTAGAACAAGAAAACTATACCCGAGCATTAAATGAGCTGCAGGACGCTTTTAAATTAGCTAAAACACAAGAGCGACGTGATCAGTATTTGGCTGAAGCTAAAGAAATAGTGGAGTTAGTACAAAAACTCACTGCTCAGGAAAGTACTCCCAAACTCAGGCCCTTACTCGATAACATTGAGCCAAAGCCAGCTGCCTACGACCGTATTCGATAATTAGCTTTACCGTCAGAGCGATAGCTTAGAATAGTCTCTTCTCGATGCTGCAAATAATTAAGGTGTGAAACCGTTTCGCCAGTAGCCAGTATCAAGTCTACAATATTAAGTTTTCTGCCTGCGAATAAAACATCTCGGGCGTCACTGATACTTAAAGGCTTAACTAATGCCTGGCGCAAACGATTAAGATCGACCGTATGATCATCGATTAACTGACGCATGCGATTATCAAGCCCAATAAACGGTTCTTGGTGCGCCGCCAATATCAGCGTGTTACTAGGAATCAACTTTTGTAATTTGGCACAAGAAATTAACCAATCATTAAGCGGGTTCGAGTCCATAGCATGTGGATAGACACTAACATTAGATGAAATTCTAGAAATCGCTTGGTCACCTGAAATCAACAACTCTTTATCCGGGCAATACAAACAAGCATGCTCCGGAGAATGACCATTACCTGTCACAACACGCCATAACACTCCATCGATCTGGAATTCGCGCTTATCACCAATAAACTCACACATACCTTCGGTTAATCTTGAAGGATCGTCTTTGCCCCTGTCATTACTAAAAAAGCGCCCGATCATATCTTGCGCTTGTTTGTCAAACCCAACCATTTTTGCATAAGCATTAACTTGCAGCTGATAGTCATCTGGGTCACGAGTGAACATACTATCGTAACCATCGAACTCACCGCGACTTATCCAAACGCTACAATCGCTGCGTTTCGCTAACCAAGCAGCCAAACCGATATGATCAGGATGATAGTGGGTGACGATAAGGCGCTTAATCATCTGAGGTTTCAAAAACTTGCTAAACACCTGTTCCCATACATCTATACAAGGCTGATGATTGTAGCCAGCATCTACAATAGTCCAACCGTCTCCATCACGTAAAATCCAAAGATTAATATGGTCTAATTCCATGGGTAAGGGTTGCCGCAACCAATAAACACCATCAGCGACCTCGAACGGCTCACCGTATTCAGGACTCCAAGGGTTTCCGAAAGGATAAACGAGTTCTGTTTTGACAGAATACTCTGTACGTAGATGATTCAAAAAAACACCCTAAATTTAAGAAAATTACTAGACCGCGCGATTATATAGCAGCAGCTAAGATTAAACGTGGCTATCGATCAACAATCAGACACATTATAAGTATATAATTTGTTATTACTTTTTATTCTAAGCTCATGGCGTTATATTCCCTACTCAATATGGGCTTATAATGCGCATTAACAATTTAATCTGGGCTATAAAAATAGTGCAGACTAACTTTTACTCTTTTAGAGCCTAAAAAGGCAAACCTAATGTACCAATACGATCAGGTCGATAAAACCATAGTCTCGGAGCGTGTCGCGCAATTTAGAAACCAAGTGCAACGTCACTTAGCAGGCGAATTAAGTGCCGCTGACTTGGCGCCATTGAGGTTAAGAAATGGCCTATACATGCAAATCCATGCGCATATGCTGCGCGTGTCCATACCCTATGGTTTGCTAAATTCAGATCAAATGCGCGCTTTGGCCTATGTGGCACGTAAATATGATCGTGGCTTTGGGCATTTTACCACTCGTCAAAACATTCAGTACAACTGGCCCGAATTGGCGGATGTACCGGACATTCTAGATGATTTATCTAAGGTCGAAATGCATGCTATCCAAACCAGCGGAAACTGCATTCGAAATATTTCATCTGACCATTATGCGGGAGTTGCTACGGATGAGATTATTGATCCGCGACCTTACTGCGAGATTATTCGTCAATGGTCTACCTTGCATCCTGAATTTTACTGGCTACCACGAAAATTTAAAATCGCCGTTACCGGCGCGACAACCGATCGTGCTGCGGTGAAGTTTCATGATATTGGTTTAGAAGTCGTTTATAACGATAAACGCGACATTGGTTTTCGAGTATACGTAGGCGGAGGCTTAGGTCGAACACCGGTGATCGGTAAGGTCATCAAAGAGTTTCTGCCTCGCGAAGATATTTTGTCTTATTGCGAGGCTATTCTAAGAGTCTACAATTTACATGGTCGGCGCGACAACAAGTATAAAGCGCGCATTAAGATTCTAGTGAACGCTATGGGCATTGATGATTTTCGAAATGAAGTCGACGCCGAATGGGCACACTTTAATCATGGCGAGCTGAAATTGGATGATGCCGACTTTACGACAATGGCAAACTTTTTCCCTAAGCCTGCTTATGAAGAACTCGAATCAGACAACGAATATTTAGCCAAGTGGCTCAACTTAGACGACCGCTTTGCCGCTTGGTATAAAAGCAACACGGTTGAACATAGACAAACCGGCTATCGTATTGTGAATGTCTCTCTTAAAGAACATGGTGTAGCTCCTGGTGATGCTACCGATGAACAAATGGATGCCTTAGCCGACATTGCAGAACAATATTCATTTGGCGAAATTCGAGTAACCCATGAACAAAATTTAGTCCTTGCCGATGTTCGCGAGCAAGATTTGTTAGATGTTTGGCGTGCATTAGATGAAGTAACATTAGCGACTGCCAATATCGGTTCAGTCAATGATATGATTTGTTGTCCTGGCTTAGATTTTTGTTCCTTGGCGAACGCCAGCTCTATTTCTATCGCCAAACAAATCAATGAGAAATTTGAGGACTTTGAAGAACTCTACGATATTGGAGAAGTGAAGCTAAAAATGTCTGGCTGCATGAACGCTTGCGGTCACCACCATGTAGGTCACATTGGTGTGCTTGGCGTTGATAAAAAAGGCGAAGAATGGTACCAGCTTACTGTGGGTGGAGACGCATCAAATGAGGCCGCTTTGGGTACCCATTTAGGTCCCGCTATTGCTAAAGATAAAGTCGGAGATGCTGTGTCAGATATTCTTGACGTATATCGAGCACAACGCAATGACGATGAGCGCTTGTTGGATACCTTCCGACGAATTGGTGTAGAACCGTTCAAAGAAAAAGTATATTCGGAACAAAGCTAATGACTAAAACACCCATCGCAAACCGAGCTGTTAAGGCCAAACCGAGCGCTACCCCGTCGCGCATACAAAACAATATTCGATCATCCAAAGCGATTGTTGATCAGAAAATTGTCGCTAACGATTTTATCCATCTTGCTGAAACCGAGGGTCTTGGTCTTGATGATCTACCGTCGGGGCAAGTGAGTGTTCCTCTAAGTTTCTGGCTAGAACATAAAAGCGCAATCAAGCAGCGAGGCCATCAAGTGGCGGTGCAAGTTGGTGCTGACGAAGACCCCGCTAGTTTGGTGAATGACTTAGCTGAGATTGATGTAATCGTATTGCCGTTTGTCGCTCATGTTGATGGGCGAGGATATTCACATGCGCACAAACTGCGGGAACGCTTTGGATTTACTAAAGAAATTCGAGCCATTGGCGATGTTAAATTCGATCAACTAAGGTTTCTAAGTCGAGTAGGGTGTAGTGCCTTCGAATTGCCAGAAAGCGAAAACCTAGAATCAGCATTGCTTGCCTTTAAAGAACTACAAGAAGTTTATCAGCCTGCTGCTGATGGCGCACCGCTGATTTTTTCTCGTCGACGTAGAGTGCACTAACCCTGCTATCCGGTAATGTAGCTGCCAGAACAAGATTAAAATATGCATATCACCTTTGTTAAAAAGATTTTGGCTAATGGAGAGCTTTGCCAAAAGTGTCGTGATGTTTCCGATCGTCTTGAAGCAGACGGTTTGTTACCCCTGATTAATGAAATTAGTATAGCAGACGAACGAGATGCGAATTCAGAAGGAATGAAGTTAGCTAAGAAGCATCAAGTAGAGCGCGCACCGTTCTTTTTAGCAAAAGACAAAACGGGAGAAATAACCGTATATGATGTTTACTTTAAACTCAAAAAGGCACTAAATGAAAAAGGCCTGCTAAACACGTCTAAATTAAAACTATAAAGCAGAACTATAAAGTGGATTTATATTTACTACTTAAAATTGCCATCGTTATATTTATTTTCGCGCTGCCAATTTATTTGATTCGCCTACTTATAAAATCCAACAAAGATAATTAGCAATCGATTCACTCATCACAGGCATACTACTGCGGCACGATGATTGGTAGTGACAATCGGAAAACACAATGGGTTTTGATCTGATATTGTTTCTAAAGGAACAATTTTTTTCAATGCCCCAGTCGGGCTATTGACTCTGGTTGATTCACTGCCAACTATATAGAGTTCGTTCTGATTGTCTTTTGCGACATTTGTTATATACAAACCGATATTGCTTGGCAGATTAAACTCACGAATTCGCTCCTGCTCATCTAGATAAAAAAGTCGTCCGCTTGGCTGCATAAAATTACGCGCAAAGTCAGCAAACACATAACGATTTTCTAAACCTGAAATCTCAGTACCTGTATAAACATGACCACCGATAACTGATAAGCCTTCATCATGATCATATTCAGCAATCGGATCTACTACCGATGACTGATTAAAACCCGGTGGTGGCGTATCGCTTATAAACGACTGACCATTGTTGGGATAAAAATAGAAGCTGCCTTCTTTAGTATTCCAACCATAATTTCCACCAAGAGAATCTGATGAAATACGGTCAATTTCTTCAATTTCGTTTTGGCCAACATCACCTACATATAAATTAAAGCGGCTGCCTCCCAGCTCTTCAAAAGAAAAACGAAACGGATTTCGCAAGCCATAAGCTATGATTTCATCCAAGCCCGCCCTACCAACAAAAGGGTTTTGGCTAGGTATACCATAACGACCATTAGCAGGGTTGGGATCATCAACGTCAATACGCAAAATCGCCCCCAAAGGGTTAGTGTTATCGCTACCATTGCCAGTTGCCCCATGCCCAATGTCAGTATCGTCAGCACCGCCGCCATCACCAAACGAGATATACAAATAGCCATCTGGACCAAATGCCAAGTCACCGCCATTGTGATTAAACTGAGGCTGATCGACAATTAGCAATTCCGTTTCAACAGCTTGATTAGTAACTGGGTTTATTTCCCATTGCGAAACGACACTTAAATGACGACGTTGGGGGTCTGGATTTTCTCCCGCATTAACCGTTGAAAAATGCGCTGTATTAGGTGCAAAGTCTTTTGAGATATATGTGTAAACTAGATTGTTTTGTGCATAGCCCGGATGGAAAGCAAAGCCAAGCAGTCCTCGTTCGTCAAAGCCGTCAAAGCCTCCAAATAATTGACCGTAGTTACTCACTAACTCATCTGAAAAATTTAAAAATTCGCTTTGCTGGCCATTAGAAAGATTTACTCTAACCACGGCCCCGCCTTGTTCTACTACAAAGATAAAGCCTTCTTCGTTGGGTGCCGCAACCGCTGCAATGGGCGATGTAAAGCCTGTCGCAACCGTCTCTAACTGTATCGGTATATCGCCCTCAGGAATATCTGA
>CAZHEL010000001.1:88759-93094 GCA_964531625.1 uncultured Gammaproteobacteria bacterium | reverse complement strand
AGACTGGCGATTGGAGACAAAAAGGTCGCTAGCAACAATACAAACAATATCATTTTCATGATAACGAACCTGCACCTAAGCTTTGTTGAAATGTGATTGTTGCAATGGAAATACACAATCGTGTACTTAAAATTACTCTATCGATAACCCAAGGAGTTAAACGAACAAACTGTCGAACGAAACACCGCTTTCTAATATCGGTCTCTGCTCAAGCGGCAAGCCTGACTGAGTCAAGCGCGGAAAAACAAACCGACCAGAGTTTGGCGCCACCCAATCCGATACAGCTGAAAACAAATAGTCTATATCGGTTTGTGCGGCAATGTCTGGAGTAAATTGCTCTGGCAAAGCGTAACTTGAAAGTTCAGAGTTAGGAAACATTTCGCCGTATAGGCCGCCACGAACTTGTTCTCCAATCACCAATAACATATTACCTGTGCCATGGTCTGTGCCACCACCGCCATTGTCTTTTAACTGACGACCAAACTCGCCTGCAAATGTAAACACGAGACGCTCTGTATTAGTATTGCCTTGTTGACGCATCGTTTCTAATAGCGCAGAGAAAGCACCGTGCAGTGCATTGGGCTCTTCACTAAATGAACCACCAAATAAATCTCTAAAATGACCTTCTATATTTCGGTCAAGATCAGGATTATTGGGATCATTTGTATTTTCATTCGCGCGCTGGTTTTCATGACTATCGAAGTTGCCATACTCCATTGAAATCACGCCGGGATTGAGCGCATCATTGATAGCTAATACATCATAGAGGTTTTGCATCTGGCGGCCGAAAGTATAACGATTTCGTAGCAACGGCCTTGGCTCGTTACTACCGGGTGCTGGATTTACGGGTTGCCCACCAATCGTAACTGGGTTCATCATAGCCTGAATTAGCGGCGGTTGATCGACGACCGATAAGCGCTCAGTGATCAAATTACCAAAAACACGGAGGGTTTGCTCGTGATCCATAAATTTTTCGTAGGAGAGTAAATTGCGCTCAGCTCGCAATGTAGCGTAATACGAACTCACACTTCTAGCTAACTTTTGATCGGCTTGGTAAACCTGAGATTGAGTGATATCAAATTGATTGAGGCCTATTTCCCTAGATTGAGCAATCGATACTAATTCAGCATTATCAATACTATTCGGATTATAGTTTGGCGCGGCGCCTAAGGGGCCAAAACAAAAACGGTTTGGCGTAGACGTAACAGAAATCATGTTGCGTCCAGTAGAACGGGCTAGGCGGCCGCCCCAACCAGAGCGCGATAAATCAGACAACTGCGACAATATATTACCTTGGTGTAGTTGCACTGACGCTAAGTCATGCGCACGATTGCGGCCACCGGCCACGTTAAAGGCAAAGGCTGCATTGCCTTTGACAAACATGTCTATCAACCAACCTGCTTCTTTCCATATGCCAAAAGTAAAGCCCGCATTTTTACCACCTATATCTACTAAATTTGCTCCACCTTGACCCCAATTATCGCCACCAACTGTAATCGGAAAATAGTCTTCATTAAAACGAGTTTGCCACGCATTTGGATTGTCTTGAATATCATGCGATCGCCAACGATTGGCCCAATATTGGTAGCCCACGCTATTGATATTGCTATCAAAAGCCGGCACGACGATATGCCGCATATCGGGCCCACCATTTAGGAAGGTATTAACTAGGATTCGATTACCCAGCGGCTCAAAGCTTGCTTGCGACTCGTTAACGAAACTAGGCATACCACCTGCTCCGTAAAGTAAGCTTGAATAAAAAGTAGATTTTATAAAGTTTCGTCTATTCATTATTACTGTCCTTCAGCAAACACAAATGGCGTGGCAAAAATAAATGCTAGCGCTGCATTGACTCGTTCATTGGCTCTCTGTCTCTCAAAATCATCATTGCTATTTAGCGGTACTTCACTGACAAGCAGTTCACGCACTAGAGAGTCAATATGCGGTGTGCTAGTGATGTCTTGACTAGAAAGCACCCGGTTAAATGCGGCTTTCTCTGTTGGCGAAAAGTCACCAACAAAACCATCGTCACCGTGTCGACAATATCGCCACCATGAATCTTCCGCCATTAGGTCTCGCAAATTATTGCTCGTCAATCCGTTAGCAACTCGGTCGTCACGAATGCACATCAAATAATTTAAATCCCAAAATAAAAACCGTCTATCGTTCGGGTCTTCCTCGTGATTTGCACCTAGGATAGATACTAAGTGAGCTTGCTCCAAGGTCTTGTAATCGTCCATATTGCCCACCACATGCATCCATAGCCAACGAGCCACAGAAGAGGCCCTGTATTGACCATTATTGGAAGGAATAACTTTCGACCAATCTTTTCTCCACTCTCCACCATTAGCACAGGCCTCACATTGCACGGGAAAAGACCTATTGACGCGATAGTCTGCAGCCGGTACAGATGTGTTGTAATTGCCTTCAAATGCCAAGGCTGAATCAGATGCTTGCTGAGATGTCTGGCCACCAAATACATTGTGCAGCGGCCGAAATATATCGTTAGCAGAATCTGCCACTAGAATGGCGTCGATCTCTTTACCCACCCCACTACCGTGAGGGTAATAGTCATTGCCGAGAAATGCTTCAATGTTTTCAGTATTAAATTTATTCGCCGTATAAAATGCTCGATCAAAACTTGTTGCGTATTTTAATTGCGAAGAGCTGTGGAAAATCCGTGATGTGGCATAACTATGGATAAAGTCCAATAGCCTACGATTAACACCAAGTTGGGCCCAAGCACTGCGCAGCAAACGCTTGCTTGTTTCGCTAAGATTATCGTCAGCCAGAACTTCAATAATCATGATCGGCAAATTATTCAAACTTTCAGGATGTTGCATTGATATCGGCATCAAACTATCAATTTTCTCCGCCGCGGTCCGGCCTGATACTGTGCGGCCCAATATGGTTAGGTCGCCTCTATGATGAAACTCCGTTTGGTAATCTACTTCGGTCGGCAAGCCTTGTGACGGAATATAAACCAAACGCATATCAGTGAGCATTTTCGAGGTCTCACGAATCGTACCGTTTTCATGGTTAGGATCATCTACACCAAATATCCCATAGAAAAGTTGATGTATTTCGCGCGCAAAATCGTCGTTACACGCACACTCTTGAGAGCCTTCAAACCATTGGTTAAACCTGTGGTTATATTGTGTTGCTACCGCGGCTGATTTAGCGGCCACTCCAATAACGTCTTTGTAAGGCAAGCCTTGTTCATGAGCCTGCATAATAGAGTCATAGTAGACCACCATCATTTGTCCCGTGACGCCTGCATCTAAATTAACAGCAAGATGATAATTGGTTTCCCAGAAACCGATTTTTTGTCGAAACGGGTTAAAACCACGAGCAACTACCATACGTTGAAATCCTTCATCCATTCGATATCGGCCGATACCAAAAGACTCTCTTGGGCGATAAACAGTGCCTGGAGAAAATGAAACCTCAACAGGTATTGGCGAATTGGCTGTACTGGAGGAAAAATAATTCAGAAATGAATCGAGCGTACCCGGGATATTCTGAGAGTCTGGGTAGGCATCGCCCGCTAACACCGGCGAAAGCCTGGCGTTATGTTCTGAAAAGTTAAGCATCTGTTGTATGGCTTCCTGTGAATCCATATCTGCCCATGCTTGTATTTGCTCTGTGGTAGCATGACCACCAAAAGCAAATATACGCAGGACCTTGCGAACAGCGACTTCGTCCCAGCCTCCTCGGGTTAATGTTGGCAAACCTAGCTCGTCATTTCTGTTCGAGGGAGTTAATTCAATCCGACTGAGTGTTACGTTGGTGTTTGGATTAGTAACCCGTATAAGAATGAAATTTTCATCTCGCTGTAGGTGAGCTAAAATTGTAAAACAGTTGTCGTTTCCAACAAATAAGGGTGCAGAAACGCCGTTAATCTCCAGCGCTACGGAGCCATTAAAAATAGATCCTTGTGCGGTTAGATCAAAGCAAAATTCTACCGGTCGGTTTTGATCTTCGAATTCAAAAAATACAGCTTCCGCATTATTGACATTGATGCCGCTGTTGATAATTCGGTTTAATGAGATTTCAATGGCTCGACCATCTGGCCGCTCAATCGGCGCTAAGCTTTCTTGATTGAGCAGATACATGGCTATACCTGACATCGCAGCCATCTGAGTATCATTAGCTTGCTGTGCTTGCACCGCAAAGGAGCTTAACAGCAGCAGCCCCAAACCAAATATCCATTTAATCAAAGATCGATCGATCGACAAAGAGCGCGCGTGCCGGCGCGTTGTGAAAGTCTCAGCGTGCTTATCTATTGAGCTATTTGTATCAGCGTCAACATACAGTTTTGGGTTCCTAAACATC
>CAZHEL010000001.1:49565-88659 GCA_964531625.1 uncultured Gammaproteobacteria bacterium | reverse complement strand
TAGGCCCGTACTAAATAGGCCCATATTAAAGATGGTCGCTCTAGGTCGTACTTTTTATACAGCGGGTCGAAAACCGGGCTCCAACCATTGCTGTCTTTTCAGCTTGCCCGCACGGAATCATAACCCAAAAAAGCTCGAGTATTATTAGCAATAATTTAACTTGACGAATATCCAGCTTAAGTCTTTGTATTTTAGGAGTATTATTTAGTCAAAAAATAGGATGACGCTAGAAATAACAACTCTAAAGTAATGCTTTGCTTACAATTTCTTTAACATCTTTCACTAGGTCGGGCGTTTGATCGAGTCGCTGTAACTGTTCCTGCATTTTGCGACTATAGGGTTGTGCATAAGCTTTCCAACTATTAAACGCAGCGGACAGCCTAGCGGCAACTTGTGGGTTAATCGTATTTAATTCAATAATCCGATCTGCTAAAAACTCATAGCCCGCACCATCCTTACGATGGAAGCCCCTTAAATTGGCTGTAAAAGCGCCAATAAGTGAACGCACTTTATTCGGGTTATTAATCGAAAAAGCCGGGTGCGATTGAAGCTCTCGAACATTTTCCAGCACGTCATCTCGCGGCACCATCATTTGCATCGAGAACCATTTGTCTAACACCAATGTGTTGCTTTGCCATTGATTATAAAAGTCTTCGATTATCGACTGGCGCTCTACATAATCCGAATGTAAGAGGGCGGCAAATGCGGCTAAGCGGTCCGTCATATTGCTGGCACTGCGATATTGTTCTACTGCCAATACGTAATACGGCGCTTCTTCGGTAGCAAGTAGATAGGCTAAGGCACGATTTTTTAATGATCGCTCTGCAACCGCTTCAGCGCTAAGCGAAAAATCATCTTGGCGGTTATTGCTAGTGTATAGCTCGTAAAACTGAGTTTTTAAATCAACTGCCAATCTTTTTAAACACAGATCTCTAGCTTGTTGAATAGCAAAAGGATCGATGGGGTGACACAATTCAGCTAAATAAGCACATGAAGGCATGGCTAACATTTCTGAGAATACGGCTTTATCTTTTGGTGGTGAATCTACTAACCCTTGCAAAGCCTCACGCAAATTTTGATAAGCTTGCTCGTTTAGCGTGCCGACCTCTACAGCAGGCAATAACAAGTTTAGACTTAAGCGTTGCATCGCCTCCCATCGAGCGAAACCATTGTCATCCACTTTAATTAAGGTAGCTAGATCGGTGTCCGTTTGCTCAAAGTTCAATTTAATAGGAGCCGAAAAATCTCTTAAAATTGATACAACAGGCCTCTCAACAATATTTTCAAATTCAAAACTTTGTTGTTCTTTAGTTAAGATTATTGTGGTTTCTAATAATTTATTGCCTGCTTGCGAAAACAAGGCGATAGCAACAGGTATCTGAAAAGGCTGCTTGCTCGCTTGCCCGGGAGTCGCTGGGCAAGACTGTTGCAAGCTTAAGGTTAATTTCTGCTGTGCATATTTTTGCTGTACCGCTACTTCTGGGGTGCCCGATTGCGTGTACCAATATCGAAATTGCTGCAGATCAATATCATTAGCTTGTTCTATACACTGCACAAAATCTTCGGTAGTCACTGCTTGGCCATCAAAGCGCTCAAAATAAATGTCGGTGCCTTTACGAAAACCGTCCTTTCCAACGATGCTGTGCATCATACGAATAACTTCTGCTCCTTTTTCATAGATGGTAACGGTATAAAAATTATTGATCTCTTGATAAGACTCGGGTCTTACCGGATGAGCCATTGGGCCCGCATCTTCCTTGAATTGATAGGCGCGCAAAGTTTGTACGTCGCGAATTCGTTTTACTGAGCGCGAGCCCATGTCGGCACTAAACTCTTGGTCACGAAATACAGTAAAGCCCTCTTTAAGACTCAATTGAAACCAGTCTCGGCAGGTAACACGGTTGCCGGACCAGTTATGAAAATACTCGTGCCCTATTACGCTTTCAATACCTTCATAATCTGCATCCGTTGCGGTCTGTTGATTTGCTAATACGTATTTTGAGTTGAAGACATTTAAGCCCTTATTTTCCATTGCGCCCATATTGAAGTCGTCAACCGCTACAACATTATAAATACTCAGATCGTATTCGCGCCCATACACTTGCTCATCCCACAACATGGATTTTTTTAAGGACTGCATAGCGTGATCGCACTTATCTATATTGTGCGCTTGCGTATATATGTTCAAGGCCACCGATTGACCAGACATAGTTGTAAAGGAGTCGCTAATGCATTCTAAATCACCCGCCACTAAGGCAAAAAGGTAACAGGGCTTTGGATGTGGATCATGCCATCTAGCCCAATGCGTCCCGTCCTCATTGTTGCCGCTATCTACTAAATTGCCATTCGATAATAAAACTGGATTTGCTTTCGTATCTGCACTAATGGTAACCGTATATTTGGATAATACATCTGGCCGATCTAAAAAATAAGTGATGCGCCTAAAGCCTTCGGCTTCGCACTGGGTACAAAAATTACCGCTGGATTGATAAAGGCCCGACAGCTCTGTATTTAGATGTGGCTCTAATTGCGTAACGGTTTCTAGAACAAAGTTATCAGGCACATCGCCAATTTCGAGAGCGTGATCAGTAATGCTATATTGCTCTGCTGTTAAGCGGGTATTATCCAAAGCGACAGATAACAACACTAACTTTTCTCCATTAAGCATCAGGGCATCTGAGTGTTTACCATTGCGATGGACCTTGAGCCTGGTCGTTATAACTGACTTTTTATCTCCTAACTTGGCTTCAATTTCTACATCACTAATCAAAAACTTAGGCGCTTGGTAATCAGCCAAATATATTGTTTCAATATCGTCAGAAAGACTCGGGTTTAAATCATTTTCAAGCATTTTAGAATATCTTTGTAAATTAGAATTGTGACCAGACGGGAGTAAGCCCTGCAGGTAAAGGTCTAGCGCCACCAAGCTTAGCCCATGGCTGGTCATTGGAGTGAAAATCCGAACCTGTAGAGGCTAACAAATGGTGCTCGATAGCCAACTGCGACAGCATCGATGATTGTTCATTGCTCGTGATAGGCGTGGTTATCTCCATACCGTGTACATTAGCCGCCTGCATATCACAGATCAGCCGAATTAACTTACTGCGTGTGAACTTATACCGAATAGGATGTGCCAGCACCGCGATGCCCCCAGCGGCTTTAATCCATTCACCAACCTCCTCGATAGCTGGCCACTGGACGGCAATAAAACCCGGTTTATTCGGAACTAAATAACGTTTAAAGGCTTGTTTCTTATCTTTGGCATAACCTTGTTCTACCAAGGCTTGGGCAAAGTGTGGCCTAGTTGGTGCGCCACCGCTATGAATCAATGCCTGCACCTGATTACGAATATGGATATCGTGCTTTTCTAAATCGTCAAACATAGCGTCTGCTCGCTTAAAACGACGCTCACGATTTTGTTTTATACCTGCCAACAAAGCTTGATTAGTTGGATCAATATTTAAACCAACCACATGCAACAACTGATGATTCCAAGCACAGGATAACTCCACACCGTTAATCAAATTTAACTCGGCCTGACTGGCGGCCAGTTGCGCTTCATGCAACCCCAAAACAGTATCATGGTCAGTAAGAGCCAGATAATTAATTTCAGCCGCTACGGCTTGCTTAACTAACTCGGTCGGACTTAAAGTGCCATCCGAATAATGCGAATGGCTGTGCAAATCATATTTCATCTAAACTGAACGCATCCAATGGAAAGCGGTATATTGGTTCATATTCGGCGCCATTACTCGTTAATATACTTTCATAAAGCACAACTTCATTTAAAACCATGTTGAACGAAACGTTCATAGGTATCGTCCCCGAAAAACTATTCTTACTGTGTCGATAGCGGCCCAATGTGATATGCGGGACAAAACGTCGTTTCTCAATATGCAATCCGCAGCCCATAACCGCAGAAACGACCTGTCGATTTAATGTTAATAGATCGTCGTTCCGATCAATCATGGCAGCAATCAATTTTGGCCGATTTTCTGGAAATGGGCTTAGACGCTGAACCGAAATTTCGGGGCTCACCTGACTCAAAGATTCATCTAGGTAATCAGCCAACTGTTCCAAGCCATCGACAGCCTGATTACCTAAAAAAGCCAAGGTAATATGAAAACTCTCTTGATCGACCCAGCGAATCGCATTGCTTTTATCCTGATAAGCCATCCCTGCACTTAAATCACCAAGATGATTGGCGACTTCTTTAGGAATCGGTAAAGCGATAAAACTGCGGATAGTCATAAGGTGAATCAAACTAATTATTTGAGCAAGGATAACACCTCATAAGCAGTCGCTCTATTTAAACATCAGTTACAAGCCTAATTTAGGTTATGATAGTTTCTGTAAAATTATGAATATTACAAAAATAGAAAAACAACGACTTATCCAAGAACTCGCTGAACTCAAACAAGATCATCGAGAATTGGATATTGCGATTAGTGAAATGGCTGAAAAAGTCGAATCTAACCAGTTAAATGTCAGTCGCCTAAAAAAGCAAAAGTTGAAACTAAAGGACGCTATTGCCAAGCTGGAAAGCAAATTGATTCCAGATCTGCATGCTTAAGCCTCGCAACAGATTTATTGAAACCGCACCAGACCATTTAGCAAATTAAACGCTTCATTGAGTTGATAATCTTCGGCCAGCAATGCAGAAACTTCGACTGTATTTTGCTTAGTTTTTGGTTGCGCATCATTTTCTAAATGACCAGGCAGGTCATTTTCCTTAATCCTTTTAAAGCCCTCTACGCTCTCTTTGAATTGGCGCTGCGCCACATACACATCAGGCACGATGCCTGAGGCCTGAATTGATTGACCATTAGGTGTGTAGTAACGAGCAGTAGTAAGCTTTACAGCTTCGTGTTCGCTAATATTCATCACTGTTTGAACCGAGCCTTTGCCAAAAGACTCAGTGCCCAACACCAAGGCTCGTTTATGATCTTGTAAAGCGCCTGCGACAATCTCAGAGGCCGAGGCCGATCCATCATTAATCAATACCACTATCGGCTTTCCTTCTAATAAATCCGAAGGTGTCGCTAAAAACTCCTGATTATTCTCAGCTATTCGGCCTCTGGTGCTAACAATCACGCCATCTTCTATAAAAGTATCCGCAATCGATATTGCGCTATTTAATAGTCCACCTGGGTTATTTCTCAGATCAATAATTAATCCTGAAAAGTCTTCGATCTCGCGTAACATTTTAAGCTGCTTGCGAAAACTCTCTGCGGTAGAAACTTGAAACTGACTTACTCGTAAATAACCGATTTGATCACTCAAACGGAGTCGTTTTACTGAACTAATACGCACCACAGCGCGCTCTAGCGTTAAATCAAAAGGCTCAGCTTGTGATTCTCTCAATATCGTTATAACCACCGAAGTACCAGGCTCTCCACGCATTTTTTCTGTGGCCTCATTTAAACTAAGGCCAGATACCGTTGCGCCATCTACTCGAATAATCAAATCGCCTGGCCGTACGCCTGCGTCAGCAGCGGGAGTATCGTCTATCGGCGTTACGACTTTAACAAAACCTCCTTCCATAATAACTTCCATACCAAGGCCGCCAAACTTGCCTTGAGTGCCTTCATTAAGCTGCTCAAACCGTTCGTCTTTAAGGTAAACGGAGTGTGGGTCAAGGCCGGCTAACATTCCTTCTACCGCATAATCGAGCAACTTCTCATCACTAACAGACTCGACATAGCTGCGCTTTATTCGGGTAAATATTTCAGCAAATGTTTTAATTTGTTCAATCGGCAATGGAGTCTGATCAGCAGCAGTCAATTCACTATTGATAACCGCGCTAGCGTCTTCTTCAGATCTTTCTAACTCTTCAATAACCCCTTCATCCAGCTCTTCGCTTTGTTGCGAATAACTCGCTCCGGTAAATATTAAGGCGCTCACAAAAAATACTGAGAACACGATTAGTTTTGTACTTACCTGCCTAAAAAATAACTGCATATCTTAACCTAATAGATTGTTTAAATTTCTTTAGCTGCTTGCGCAACGTTTACGTGTGTCATTAACAAGCCACGATGTTCACACAAGTTTTATATTAACGACACCATTTATCTGGATTAACTGGCGTCGTATTGTCTCTAATTTCAAAATAAAGCCCTGGGCTTTGTAAGCCGCCAGTAACCCCAGACATCGAAATCACTTCATTCGTTTCTACTGCATCACCTACGGATTTGAGCAAACTCGCATTATGCCCATACAAGCTAATGTGGTCATCGCCATGATCAACAATCAACAACAAACCATAACCTTTTAAGTAGTCTGAAAACAACACACGACCGCGAAAAATCGATTTAACTGGCACAGAACCTTGGGTAGAAAATAATACGCCCTCAGACACCATTCCTGAGGCTGCTACTCTTGCTCCGTATTTAACCGAGCGCTTGGCATCTACCGGGTAAGAAAGCCGACCCTTTTGCTTAGTAAAGCCTCCACTAACAACAGGACGAGAAACTTTTTTGCGCCTAGTGCTCGTAGTACTACTAGACCGTTCTTGCGCCTGTTTTTCTTTCAAGCGTTTTTCTTCTAAACGCTCTAATTCTAGAGCCTTGGCTTTTATCTTGCTTAAAAGCGTGTTCAGTCGGTCTCGGTCTTTGCGCAAACGCTCTAGTTTATCTTCTGATTTTTCTACCTTTTGGTTTAATTTAGCAACACTATTAGCTCGTTCCTGTTTGGCTTTTTTAAGCCTTGCCTCCTGTTCTATCTGAGCTTCTTTCTGAGCCTCTAACTGTTGTATTAATTCCGTTTTACGCTGCTGTAAATCAGTGACTTTTTGAATGTCTTGTTGCACTTGCTCTGCTTTCGCTTGTAAGGCATCAGAAAAGTATTTTTGGTAGTTATTTAGACGCCCAACGGCATAGGGATTTTCTTGGTTAAGCAACAATTTAATAGGGTTGGGTTGGCCCTCTATATAACGGCTGCGCATCAACCCTGTTAGGGCTTTACGATTATCTGCTTGTGATTCTATCGCAGTGACTAACTGCTTTTCTAAATCTTGTTGTTGACTGTTCACGGCCTGCAGCTTATTGCGCGTCGCCTGTAGTGCTTCTTCGGCGTTACCTAAGTCTTTTTCGGACTCAAAAAGTTTGTCTCGTTCTGTTTTTAATAGCGCCTTATTGGCGTTTAGGTTGCGGCTAACCGCACTAATCTCTTTGGCAATATTTTTGAGTTCGCTCTTGTAATCGCTGCCGCTTTGACCCCAGGCCAAAAGGGGAGCTATACCAATAGGCAAAAATAGGATAATAGACAAAAAAAATCGGCCCAACCTTTTACTACGACGAGGCACAATAAGCCAAGTGGAAACGTTCAATTCACTGTACCTTGCTGTATAATTCTTGTTCGATTGATTATAGCTCGTAGCGACGCTAGCGTTGTTAACTAAATTTATGTTTCTTGAATTTGTAAATCTTAATATCTGGTGGTTCGCCGCATTCGCATTAGTACTTAATTTGTTATTGATGTCAGTCATGCATGGTAATGTTAAAGGAGCGCCATTTGTGTCTGCATTAGAAATGCCACAACTGCAGAGGACAGGCAAATCGGTAACCATCGATGTTAGTGAATCAAAGGATTTTGATAAAGGTCACATCCCAAACTCGATTAATGTACCGCTGTCTCAAATTAAGGCCGACAACATGCCTCTATTAAAACACAAAGATGCAACCGTAGTCATTGTCTGTCAAACCGGCTCGCGCAGCGTGGCCGCCGCTAAATCCTTAATCGCCTTAGGTTTTTCGGATTTGCACATTCTACGTAATGGTCTAAGCGCTTGGACTAAAGAAAACCTACCGCTTAATCGAAACCAAAACTGAATCAACTTAATAGCGCACTTTTAAACAATCTAATTTAAATAAACGTAAAACAAAATCCCAAAAAAATTATGGCTGAGAAAAAAAATAACACTTTTGATATTCGTAAAATCTATCTAAAGGATGCTTCCGTTGAATCTCCAAATGCACCCGATATATTTTTAGCTGAAAGCGACCAGCCAGATATTGGCGTTGACGCAACCATTCGCGCAACGTCCTTAGAACAGGAAGATTATTATGAAGTAGTGCTTGGCATGACGATTACCTCCAAGTCTGGCGATAAAACAGCGTTTCTGGTAGAAATTCAACAAGCGGGGGTATTCCATATAGTCGGTATCCCAAAAGAGGACATGCCTTTGGCATTAGAGATAGCCTGTCCAAACGTATTATTGCCATTCGCTCGTGAAGCTATTTCCGACTTAGTTGGCAAGGCAGGATTTCCGCAACTGTTATTGTCGCCGATCAACTTTGAGAGTCTTTATCATCAAAAACACCAAAAATTAGCCCAGGCAGAGAAAGAAAAAGAAGCCAACAATGACGTCGCTTCACACTAAAGATTAAGCTAGCTCACGAGACATGGCTGACAAAACAGATATCGCCGTATTAGGCGCCGGATCGTGGGGCACCGCTTTAGCCTTAGCTCTAGCTCGTAACGGCCACAATATAAATATGTGGGCGCACCGAGAAAAGCATGTTGAACGTATGCGTAATGACCGTTGCAACAAAGCTTATTTAGCTGACTTTGATTTTCCTGAAAACCTAGATGTGGTTAGCGATTTATCTACCGTGACACAAAATCATGCAGTATTTTTAATCGTCACGCCAAGCCATGCATTTAGATCGACGGTTAAATCTCTTAAAGCTCATGGCTTGGATAAAAATTCCACCTTGGTATGGGCGACCAAAGGCTTTGATGCGCTAGGGCCTGTGCTACTAAGCGAGGTAGTTAAGCAAGAGTTGGGCGAAAATTTTAATCAAGCGGTGGTGTCGGGCCCAAGTTTTTCTAAAGAGGTAGCGGGCGATCTACCAACAGCAATAGCGGCAGCCGGCAGCAGTGAAGAAACAACTCAATACGTAGCGAGACTTTTTCACCAAACTCGCATGCGCGTTTACACCAGCCCAGATTTTATTGGCGTGCAGGTGGGTGGTGCCATGAAAAATGTAATCGCCATAGCTGCTGGTATTAGTGACGGGCTAGGTTTTGGTGCCAATTCGAGATCGGCTATTATTACCAGAGGCTTAGCAGAAATAGCTAGATTCGGCGTAGCCCTAGGTGCAAAAACCGAATCCTTTTTAGGCTTGGCTGGTATGGGTGACCTTGTTCTTACCTGCAGCGATGACCAATCTCGAAATCGCCGTTTTGGTTTGGGTATAGGGCGTGGGCAAAGTATAGAACAAACCTTAAAAGAAATAGGTCAAGAAGTGGAGGGCTACACCACCACTAAAGAGATAATACGTTTTGCGCAGAAACACAGTGTAGAAATGCCTATTAGCGAACAGGTTCACGAGGTTCTATACAATGGGCTTGCTCCAGAGCTAGCAGTGCAAGCATTACTTGAGCGCGAACTTATGGGTGAATAGAAATTAACTTTAGCCTCACACGAAACTATTATAATTGCTTATATAAATAATATTTTCGTAGGATGAGTTTGTAACATGGATATTCAAAAAATAATGACGGCACTTGTTTTATTAATGTGTTTATCCGCATGCAATACGCTGAAACCTTCTGATGATCCTTATACCCAAATTAGTATCGACCCTTATGAAAACCTAAATCGCCGTATACACAATTTTAATTTGGCGGCTGATAAAGCTGTGCTTAAACCAGTTGCTATTGGCTACCAGTCTGTAACACCAAAGCCAGTACGCAAAAGCATCTCAAATTTTTTTCAAAATTTATCCGAACCGCTTGATGCGGTTAATAATGTTCTGCAAGGTAAGTTTGATCGCTCTCTTATCTCTAGCTATCGCTTTATTGTAAATAGCACCTTAGGCATAGCTGGCTTGTTTGACGTTGTTCAGCATTTTTACGGCGTTAAACCAGCTCGTGAGGATTTTGGCCAGACCTTGGCTGCTTGGGGAGCAAAACCTGGGCCTTATTTAGTGTTGCCTTTTTTTGGCCCCACTAACCTTCGTGATGGCTTCGGGCTTACGGCAGAACGGTTAGCTTATTTGCCTAATGAAATTGTGACTGACTCGACATCTGCGAGAGCTGGACTAACGGTATTAAATATCGTTGACCTCAGGTCGGATTTCATTGGTTTTCGGGAGCCTATTGCAAACCAAACCGACCCGTATTTGTTTTTAAAAGGGGCGTTTGAAGAAATGCGTTTAAATCAACTTTATGATGGTAGCCCTCCCGATATTAGAGAAGTTGATTTTGATGATTTTTAGTTTCGTGTTTGTTTAATGGCAACCTATGCGGTAGGAGACATTCAGGGTTGTTACGAGCCTCTAGTACAGATGCTTGATAGCGTTAACTTTGACCAAAGTAAGGACACCTTGCTATGTGTGGGCGATTTGGTTAATCGAGGCCCTCACTCCTTGGAAACCTTGCGCTTACTAAAAAGCATTAAAAATCAATGTGTTACGGTGTTGGGAAATCATGATATTCATTTATTGTCCATAATTTATGGTATTCGCGAACACCGCGGTACAGACACCTTGTTGCCCATATTGAACGCGCCTGATCTAGATGAAATCAGTCTATGGCTTCGCTCTAAGCCATTATTGGTCGTCGACAAAAAACGTAAAACCGCTTTGTGTCATGCAGGTATTTATCCTTGGTGGAGCATCGAAGTTGCTCAAACCCTTTCCCAAGAGGTCTCCGATATTTTTAAAAATGAGAAAAAGTGCATACGCTTGTTAAATAAAATTTACAGCAACTTACCGAGTAAGTGGTCTGAAAATTTAGGCAAAACTAAGAGGCGCCGATTTGCTATTAATGCATTTACTCGGATGCGGTTTTGTTCGCCAAAGGGGCATCTTAATTTTACCGAAAGTGGCTACCTAAATAAGACCAGTAAAAATCTCGTTCCTTGGTTTTCAATACCAAATGAAAGCACAAAAAAATATCGAATTATTTTTGGGCATTGGTCAGCGCTCGGTTTGCTTAATACTGAAAATCATCTATGTTTAGACACTGGTTGTGTGTGGGGAAATCATTTAACAATGGCTAAGATCTCGAACAACCCTAATAAACCAGTTAAAATCATCACACCTTAATCGTAACAGTCATCAAACCGTTTTTATGGTCTCAAAATCACAAACTCTTAGCGAACAGTTTAAGGTCAATACACAGACTAGCTTTGTTCAACAACAATCGGATAGTAAATCAAACCGTTTTGTATTTGCCTACACTATTGAGATTTTGAATATGTCCGATGTGCCGGCGCAACTTATCTCGCGATATTGGTTAATTCAAGATGCCAACCAAAAAATCGAAGAAGTATATGGCGAAGGGGTGGTCGGGCAAAAACCTTTGATACAACCAGGTGAGTCTTATAGCTATACCAGTGGTGCTGTATTAGAAACTGAAATGGGCACTATGGAAGGTAGATATATTTTAGTTTCTATCTCCCCCGATCACACCAATCATGAGTTTGAAATTGCCGTGCCTAAATTTGTTTTATCGGTTCCTAGAATCTTGCATTAGCAGCCTTAGAGTACGCTCGAAATAAGGCTGTTTTGACGTTTAATTGCAGGGTAAGGGCCTGATAAACGAAAAAGATTTACGAGAGCGTTCATTTGTTTCTGGTTTTTTAACGAAAAACCCACATAAGTCATTGATTTATAACAATTATTTATACATCAAGGTTGTTAACTGTAAAAGCGTTTTTCTCAATAAAATCTCTACGAGGTTCGACTTGGTCTCCCATAAGGATAGTGAAAGTTTCATCAGACGACACATCGTCTTCAATCACCACTTTTAATAGACGGCGCACATCTGGGTCCATGGTTGTTTCCCAAAGCTGGTCTGGATTCATTTCACCTAGGCCTTTGTAACGTTGAACATTCAATCCTTTTTTAGCGGTCGTCATTAACCAATCTAAGGCTTGAGAAAATTCATCGCACTCTAATGATTTTTCGCCCCGTTTGACCAGAATTTTATCGCCTAAGGAAGACTCTAGTTTATCGGCCAATGCTTTGATCGAGGTGTACTCAGGCGAAGTCCAAAATGTGCTACCAAAATCACTGTTGCTTATCATGCCGTGTAAACGACGTTCTATCTTCAATGTGCTTGAACCGTTGCGAACCACCGATAGCTTATAGTGCGGGCTTTCATAGCCCTCTTTATTTAGAGTCTTCTCTATGCTTTGTATAACCTCATCACTTAAATTAGATTCATCGACAGATTGATCTATAAGCGCCTTCAAAACCACTGGATCATATTCTTGACTCAAAAGGCCAATGGTTTTTTCTACCGACAAATACTCTTTGCATAATCGCGATAACTCATCACCCGATACAGCATTAGAGGTTTCAGCATTAACTACCTCGGCTTTTTGCAGTGCTAGTTCGAGTAAATGGTTTTCAAACTCTATGTCGTCTTTAACATAACGCTGCGACTTACCTTGACCAATTTTATATAACGGTGGCTGGGCAATATATATATATCCCCTTTCAATCAATTCTGGCATTTGCCTATAGAAAAACGTTAATAACAATGTGCGAATATGCGATCCGTCTACATCGGCATCGGTCATGATAATAATGCGATGATAGCGAAGCTTTTCCATGTTAAAGTCTTCGGAACCAATGCCAGCTCCTAATGCAGTGATTAAAATTGTTATTTCATCAGAAGTAAGCATTTTGTCAAAACGCGCTTTTTCCACATTGAGGATTTTCCCTTTGAGCGGCAAAATGGCTTGAAATTTGCGGTCTCTAGCTTGTTTGGCTGATCCACCTGCGGAATCACCCTCCACCAAGTAAATTTCTGACATGGCGGGATCTTTCTCTTGGCAGTCCGCTAATTTGCCTGGTAGACCGCCTAAATCTAGTGCCCCCTTACGGCGAGTCATCTCTCTTGCTTTACGCGCTGCATCGCGAGCTCTAGCCGCGTCTACGATCTTTTCTGCTATACGTTTAGCGTCTACTGGGTTTTCTAAAAGAAACTCTCCGAGTTTCTCATTCATTACTGACTCGACGACGCCCTTAACTTCTGAGGATACTAATTTATCTTTAGTTTGTGATGAAAACTTAGGGTCTGGTACTTTAACAGATAGAACCGCAGTCAAGCCCTCTCGAGAATCATCACCACTAACACTAACCTTTTCTTTTTTCGCCAGTCCAGACTCGTCAATATAGTGATTTAAAGTTCTGGTTAACGCACCCCTGAATCCTGATAAATGCGCGCCACCATCTCTTTGTGGAATATTGTTGGTAAAACAGAAAATACTTTCTTTATAAGAGTCATTCCACTGTAGGGCCACATCTACAACTACGCCGTCCTTTTCTCCCTTCACTTGAATAATATCTTTATTCAGTGGGGATTTCATTTTATTAAGATGTTCTACAAAAGCAACAATACCGCCCTCGTACTCGAATATCTCATGCTTTTTTGAGCGTTCGTCGGTAAGCTCTACCCGAACACCAGAATTCAGAAATGACAGCTCTCTAAGACGCTTAGCTAAAACATCGTAACTGTATTCGGTAATAGCAAATATGTCGGTACTAGGTTTAAAGGTTACTTTCGTACCAGAGCGATCAGTAGTTCCAACTTCCTTTAAGTCTTCTTGAGGCTCACCCAGATGGTATTCCTGAAAATAGGACTTGCCGTCTCTATCAATCTCCAATTTCAGCCAGTCCGACAAAGCATTCACCACGGAAACACCGACGCCATGCAAACCACCGGATACCTTATAAGAGTTGGAGTCAAATTTGCCGCCAGCGTGCAGTACTGTCATGATGACTTCCGCGGCTGATTTACCCTCTTCTTCCAAAATCCCGACCGGTATACCGCGACCATCGTCCCAAACTGAAATTGAATTATCTTGATTAATAACCACATTTACGCCGGTACAGTGTCCTGCTAATGCTTCATCGATCGAGTTGTCTACAACCTCGAAAACCATGTGATGTAAGCCCGTGCCGTCATCCGTGTCACCAATATACATTCCGGGGCGTTTTCTAACTGCGTCAAGGCCCTTTAAAACCTTAATACTACTGGAATCGTAACTCATTATATTGTTGTCTCTACATGGGAATTTTTGAGGCTAAATTATAGCAAAATTCGAGCTTTTACGCACGATATATACGGCTTGTTTGAGACATCTATTGGGCCGTTTTACGACACTTAAAATACCCTATGTTTCACGTGGAACATTGGAGTGATTTTTAGTTGTTTATAACGAATAAGGTTATATGTTCCACGTGAAACAAAAAAAGCCGTTATCTAATTCAATAGATAACGGCTCTCATTTTTATGTTTCATCTTTCTATAAGCGCATTGGCATTATCAAATATAAAGTGTCGCTGTTTTCTTGCGCATGAAATGTACAACTAGTGTTTGGATCCAACAATCCTAAATCAATTTTTTCAGATTCGCAGGCCTTAAGCGCGTCCATCAAATAATTTACGTTAAAACCAATTTCTATGGGTTCATCATCATAAATTACTTCCATCTCATCTTTAGCGTGTTCTTGGTCTGGATTGTGTGATTGTACAGTCAGTATGTTATTTTCCACACTTAGCGACACGCCTCGAAACTTTTCATTACTTAAAATAGCGGCCCGACTAAGAATATCGATTAGATTTGAGCGATCTATTATTATGTGTTTGTCTAGATTGGCAGGTATTACTTTCTCATAGTCTGGAAAACGACCATCTATTAATTTTGAAATAAAGCGGAAATTACCCGTTTGAATCAATATATGACTGCCATTAAGCTTTATGTTGGCTGCTTCATCACTACCTGAGTCTAAAAACTTACCAATTTCTAAAACCGCCTTTCTAGGCACGATGCTTTGTACCAAATCAAAGCCGAGTGAATCAACATTGATTTGAGTCTTTGCTAAACGATGCCCGTCTGTAGCCACGGATAAAATATGATCATCGTGAATTTCCACGAGTAATCCATTTAAAAAATAGCGTACGTCTTGTTGAGCCATCGAAAAAGAAGTTTTCGTCAACAAATCGCTTAATTGACTTTGCGTTAAAGAAAACTCTTGCTTCCATTGTGTCTCCTCTAAGCGAGGATAATCCACGGCACTCAGAGTTTGTAGCGTAAAACGACTTTTACCCGCTTTAACTGTCATTTTATTGTCTTGTTCGATAGTTAATGACAGCAATGATTCACTAGGAAGAGAACGACATATATCGTAAAGTTTACGAGCAGAAACAGTAGTACTACCATCGTCACCGGCTACATTCTCCACCATGGTCGTAATTTCGGTCTCTAAATCAGACCCAATCAAGGTTAACTTATTCTGTTTAAGCTCTAAATATACATTCCCAAGAATAGGTAGAGTTTGTCGTTTTTCTACGACACCTATTATTAGCGCCAAAGGGTTCTCAAGTATTTCCTTCTGTATATTAATATTCATGTGTTTAGATAGAGTTAGTTGTTGTTACTATAGGCCTTGTTAATAAACCTAAAAACCTTAATTAATCTTTTAAAATCAATAACTTGCAAAAAATATCCTTGTTAATAACCAAGCTTAATTCAGAGTGATAAGCTGTGGGCAGATTGTGGATAACAGTTGTTCAATTATAATACCGTAATTATACCGTCCTTATCCACAGCTTATTAAACCGATAAGATTTTTTGCAGGCTGTTGTAGTCCTCATTAACTTTAGAGTCGGTTCGGCTTAACTCAGCGACCTTCTTACAAGCATGAATTACCGTAGTATGATCTCGCCCACCGAATGCATCTCCGATATCTGGCAAACTTAAGCTGGTGAGCTCTTTAGCAAGCGCCATAGCAATTTGTCTAGGCCTAGCAATTTGTCTGTTGCGACGTTTTGACTTCAGATCGAATACTCTAATGCTATAAAAGTCAGCCACCGTTTTCTGAATATTGTCTATAGATATTTTGCGCTCTTGAAATAATGTTAGATCTTGCAGTGTGTCTTTGGCTAAATCTAAATCAATAGTTCGATTGGTGAAGCGAGAACTAGCGACCAACCTATGTAGGGCTCCCTCCAACTCACGCACATTAGAGCGAATTTTCTTTGCTACTAAAAAAGCCACTTCGTCGCTTAACTCCACCTCATTTTTAAGTGCTTTGTTTTTTAATATAGCAACCCGAGTTTCTAATTCGGGCGGATCAATTCGCACCGTCAGACCGCTTTCGAATCGAGAGATAAGTCGCTCTTCTAAGCCATTGATATCTTTAGGAAATCTATCGCTAGTTACAATGATTTGACTGCCAATTTCGAGCAAGGTGTTGTAGGTGTGAAAGAACTCTTCTTGTGAAGAATCTTTACCCACAAAAAACTGAATATCATCGATTAATAGTGCGTCCAAAGAACGATAATAGTTCTTAAACTCAGGCATAGTGCGGTTTCCAAGCGCTTTTACAAAGTCCGACACAAAACGCTCGGAGTGTACGTATGCTACTTTCGCATCGCTGCCATTATTTTTAATTAGATTGCCAGCCGCGTGCATCAAATGGGTTTTACCTAAACCAACCCCACCATAAATAAATAGAGGGTTGTAGTCCTGTCCCGGGTTTTCACTTACTTGCTTGGTAGCAGCGCGCGCTATTTGGTTGGATTTGCCTTCTACATGGTTTTCAAATGTGAAGGCACTATTAAGAACATTGGTGCCAAAAGGCGTGGAAACCTTTTGCTCTTCTAAAACCGCTGGTTGAGCGGACTCATCGAGGGTGGTTTGGCCGCTGTTGTCTAACTCAATAACTATTGATCGAGACTCTCCCAGGAAATGTTGTATAGACCCATGCAGCTGTTCTAGTAAGTTGTCCTCTATCCAGTCTTTGATAAAGCGGTTTGGAGCGTGTAGCCTGAAGGCCGCATCATCATTAATCGCGCTAAGCGGCCGAACCCACATATTAAAATCATGTTCATCGATGTCGTTTTCGATTTTTGAAATACACTTTCCCCACAGAGTTTTGTTATTCACCGAGAATGTCCGCCATTAGTCATGTAGAGTTTCATCCAAGTTAGTAAAGAGTTTCAGCCGCAGTAATAAGAAAACATCAACCCTAGCAAAGGAAAGTTCCAATAGAAAATAGAGCAAAACCACGCCCCTAATTTATGTGTCGATGCGTCTTTCGGCAGGTTGTGCACTTAGTTTGCTGAGACTTAAAACTAAAGCGAGCCAACACCTGATAGCAGACAATAAATATCGGTCGCACAATATAACGCCCCTGCGTCTTTTTTTAAATCTATTTTTAAAATTTAGTGTCTAAAAACCCCTAAAACAAGCAGCTAAAATAACTCAAAGAATGGTTATATCGTGTTGACTAATAACAACAAAATCAGTACCTTTGCAGCCCGTAAAATCGTTCGTCGTGGGAATATAAAAGAATCGCTTTTATAACATTAACGACAAACAAAAAATTATTTGTAAATTAGTCTAGCAATAAGCAATACAAACATAGACTATTACAGCAGACTATTAACAGGTTATTTAAAATGAAACGTACTTTTCAACCCAGCCAGCTAAAACGTAAACGTACTCATGGCTTCCGTGCTCGCATGCGCACAAAAAGCGGTCGTGCTGTTATAAATGCTCGTCGCGCTAAAGGCCGCGCTTCACTTACTGTTTAAGTCTAATAGTTGGCTTGGCATTTAGTTCTTCGCTAATACCATTTGGCGAAAAAGGGTTCTTAGGAATATTGTAATTCTGAAGAATTTTACCAAGGGGTGCCTAGGCATAATCAAACCGAACCAGCGCTAGTAGCGCAAAACCATCTTGGATAGCTTACGATTAACGCGCGCTCAACGCTTAAAAACGCCAGCAGACTTTCGTCGAGTCTATGCTAGTAAGCAATGGGGCGGAAGTGAGCACTACACCTTCAACGCCAATGTAATGCAAAACCAACGTGTTTTGGAAACCAAGCTTGAGCAAAGTCAGCCTGAGTACAAAACAGTTCAAGCGTCACTTGGTGTTGCCGTATCCAAAAAAGTTTCAAAAAACGCGGTAGATAGAAACCGAATTAAGCGACAGATAAAAGAGTTTTATCGTCTACAGCAAAATCAACTTAATCATGAGCATGGCGCAGTAGAGTTAGTGATTACTGCTAAACCGAGTTGTCTAGCAGCAACAGATCAACAACGTTATAAAAGTTTGCATGAGTTGTGGGCAAAAGTTTTAAAATGGCAACGCTGGCATTTAGACCAATCAGATAAACATTCGACTACAAAAACGGCGATAAATAATTGAACTCTCTGCTGGTGACATTTTTTCAAAGCGTTTTTAAGCTCTACTATTGGCTTATCAGTCCGCTGTTGGGAAGCCGTTGTCGTTTTGCTCCCAGTTGTTCTGAATATGCGCATCAAGCCTTAGCCGAACATGGGGCATTGAAAGGCTTGTGGTTAACATTAGCTCGGCTTGGTCGGTGTCACCCTTGGGGAGGTAGCGGCTTAGATGCTGTGCCGCCTAAAAATAGTGCGAAAGAGTACAGCCCTAAACAAGAATTGCGCTACTCAACAAAAAGATGCTGCAGTAAGCTCAACGCTGCTTCAGACAATCAAATGAATAATCAATACGAGCTTTAATATAAATGGAAAACCTTCGTACGCCACTTACTATCGCATTGTTTGTTATTAGCGCTATTCTTTACACCAAATGGCTAGAGTTTAGTGCTTCTGAAGACTTGGCCAATAATGGCACTAGAGCAAATTCGGCGCAAATTGCAGGCGATGTCGCGGTGCCTGAAATTAGTAAACACGTTGAAGCTCAGCAACTACCTAATACTGTACCGAATGCAGATGTTGTAGAGTTACCCGGCCAACAGCAAGCTCAACTCAGCGACCCCGCCGCATTAATTATGGTCGAAACTGATTTGGTTATTGCCACCATTAATTCTAAAGGTGCCGTGATAGAGCGCTTAGAGTTAAAGAATGAGCCAGTGAGTGCAGATCAACCAGACCAAGGTTTTGCGCTATTGAAAAAAATACCGAGCGAACTATTTAATGCGGAAGACGGGTTGTTCAACTCAGATAAGAATGCTCCCAACCATCAAACACAATATAACTTTGCACAAAAAAACTATGTGTTAGGGACAGCTAACGCGGTAAAAGTCCCGCTAACTTGGCGTTCAGAAAATGGGGTGGTGTATACCAAAACCTTAACATTTAGCCGTAATAGCTATGTGATAGATATTGATTATCAAATTTCCAATGCCAGTAACACGCCGTGGACAGGTTATTTGTATGCTCAGTTTTTGCGCACAGAGCCCGCTGACTCCGGCGGCGGTTTTGGCCGCTTGCCGAGTTACACCGGTGGCGCTACATATACTGAAGAAGACAAATATCAAAAAATAGATTTCGGCGATATTAGAACTAACAATCTTGACGTAAGCACTAACAAAGGTTGGGTAGCAATGCTGCAGCACTATTTTGTTGGTGCCTGGATACCGCAATCAGGGCAGAAAAAATTCTATACTAATTTCAGCGGTCAAGCCAATCCTCAGTATCGAATCGGCTTTAGAACCGAGCAAGCGACTCAAGTAGCGGCCGGCCAAACAGGCTCAATTGGTACTCAGGTTTTTCTAGGACCTAAAGAACAGGAGCGCTTAAAAAGAATACAAAAAGATAGTGATATAGAAGGCTTGTCGCTTACCGTAGATTTTGGTTTTCTAACTTTTATAGCCGATCCATTGTTTACCGTATTGAGTTGGATTCACAAGGTAGTCGGTAATTGGGGTTGGGCAATTATATTGCTAACCTTGCTGATTAAAATTGTTTTTTACCCACTGTCAGCCGCGAGTTATAAATCGATGGCGGGCATGAAAAAATTACAGCCTCGAATCCAAACCTTAAAAGAGCGTTATAAAGATGACCGTCAAAAATTCCAAATGGAAATGATGGCGCTATACAAAAAAGAGAAAATAAACCCCGCGGGCGGCTGTCTACCAATTTTGATTCAGATACCGGTGTTTATTGCCCTGTACTGGGCGCTGCTTGAAAGTGTAGAGCTGCGTCAAGCACCCTTTGCTTTATGGTGGCAGGATTTATCAGCGCCAGATCCATACTACGTTTTACCTGTGTTAATGGGAGCGTCGATGTGGCTACAGCAAAAATTGAATCCTGCACCAATGGATGATATTCAGAAGAAAGTAATGGCCATCTTGCCAATTGCTCTAACGTTTTTATTCCTGACTTTCCCCCAAGGCTTGGTGCTTTATTGGGTGGTCAACAATATACTTTCTATGGCGCAACAGTGGTATATCAATAAAAAGTTTGCCTAAACCCCAAGGGCTTTCGTTATAGATACTCTAGACACCATTGCCGCTATAGCCACGCCACCAGGTAAAGGCGGGATCGGCGTAATTCGTCTGTCTGGGCCTCAGGCGTTTTGCATCGCTAAAGATATCTGTGCAAAAGATTTGCCAAATCGTCATGCGCTTTACGCAAAGTTTAGGGATGCTGAGAACAATATCATCGACAGCGGATTAGCAATATATTTCCCCGGTCCTAACTCGTTTACTGGCGAAGATGTGGTTGAACTGCAAGGTCACGGTGGACCGCTAGTTCAAGACATGTTGCTTACTGAGTTAATTCGATTGGGTGCAAGACAAGCGCGGGCTGGTGAGTTCTCCGAAAGAGCGTTTCTGAATGATAAAATTGATTTGGCTCAAGCCGAAGCCATCGCCGATTTAATTAATAGCAGTACTGCACAGGCAGCTCGCGGAGCAATGCGCTCTCTTGAAGGGGCTTTTTCTACCGAGGTGCACGAACTATTGGCTGAGATGGTACATTTACGAATGTATGTAGAGGCCGCGATAGATTTTCCTGAAGAAGAAATCGATTTTCTAGCTGATGCCAAAGTGCAAAGCAGCATTGAAAAACTACAAAACAGTTTAGACCAGACAATACGACATGCAGGTCAGGGTAGAATTTTACGCAATGGTTTACGCATTGTGCTGGCGGGAGAGCCCAATGTTGGTAAATCAAGTTTGCTGAATAGCTTGTCGGGCCACGAGGCAGCTATTGTTACTGAAATTGCAGGAACGACTCGTGACACGATTACTGAAACCATAGATATAGACGGTTTACCTGTGCATATTATCGATACAGCAGGCTTGCGCGACAGTGACGACGTCGTAGAAAAAATTGGTATTGAACGAGCTCAACAGGCGATGCAGAATGCGGACCATGTTTTGTACTTAGTCGATGCCAATAAAGATGAGCCGATGGTTGATTTAAAACCGCTGCCCGGCGCTACCATTGTGTATAACAAAATCGACTTACTTGATGACAAGGCAAGCCAAAATTTAAACGCTGATGGAATAAAAATTTCTGCTACCTTGGGTCACGGTATAGATCAGTTAAAAAACCATATCAAAGCCATAGCCGGATATGAGAATGATGGGGAATCACTTTTTACCGCTAGGCGAAGACATTTATCGGCGCTGGAGCAAGCGCGCGATGCTGTAGCGCGCGGTCTAATACAATTACGCGAACACAATGCAGGCGAATTGCTGGCCGATGAACTGTTGCAAGCACAAAATGCATTAAATGAAATTACCGGTGCATTTACAGCTGATGATTTACTGGGTGAAATCTTTAGTGGTTTTTGTATTGGCAAGTAAACACATTGTGTGCCCATTAAAACCTTCGGCTTAAACATTTAAAGCGTTTAAGGTTTTTATTAATAGGTGCTACAACCTAAAACAACAACACGTTAGAATCAGCGCAAATAAAAAAAGTTTAAGAGATTTAGATGTTCCATACAGAGTCATACGACGTAATCGTTATTGGCGGTGGCCATGCTGGCACCGAGGCGGCATTAGCCTCGGCACGCACCGGCGCGCGTACTCTGTTGCTGACGCATAATATAGACACCATTGGTCAGATGTCGTGTAACCCAGCTGTCGGTGGTATCGGTAAAGGCCATATCGTGCGTGAAATTGATGCTTTGGGCGGCGCCATGGCAGAAGCTGCTGACAAAGGCGGAATACAGTTTCGTACTTTGAACGCGCGCAAAGGTCCAGCGGTACGGGCTACTAGAGCACAGGCAGATCGCGCTTTGTATAAAGCGGCGGTGCGAGAAATTGTTGAAAACCAAGAAAATTTAGCCTTGTTTCAACAGTCGGCCGATGACCTTATTGTAGAAAATGGCCGTGTGACCGGGGTTGTTACGCAAATGGGTTTAAAGTTTCGATCTAAAACCGTGGTGCTAACCACGGGCACTTTTTTAGGCGGAATTTTGCATATTGGGTTGGAGAACTTCCAAGGCGGTCGTGCTGGTGATCCGCCCTCCAACGCCTTAGCGGCGCGACTAAGAGAAATGCCGTTTACGGTTGACCGTTTAAAAACAGGGACTCCAGCTAGGTTAGACGCGCGCACTATTGATTTTTCAAAACTGGTTGCACAACCTGGGGACACACCAACACCGGTGTTTTCGTTTCTTGGTGATATTGCCCAGCACCCTACACAAGTTGATTGTCATATCACTCACACCAATGAAAAAACGCATGACATTATTCGCAGTGGCCTAGATCGTTCTCCTTTATATGGCGGTGTAATCGAAGGCGTGGGACCGCGATATTGTCCATCCATAGAAGACAAAATTGTGCGTTTTTCTGATAAAGACTCGCACCAGATTTTTGTTGAACCAGAAGGCTTAACAACCCATGAGGTCTATCCAAATGGAATTTCCACTTCATTGCCATACGACATTCAATATCAGTTTATTCAATCTATTGTTGGTTTTGAAAACGCGCAAATAGTCCGCCCAGGTTATGCCATCGAATATGATTTTTTTGATCCGCGAGGATTAAAGCCAAGTTTGGAAACTAAGTATGTAGATGGTTTGTATTTTGCGGGTCAAATCAACGGCACTACTGGCTATGAAGAGGCGGGAGGTCAAGGCTTGCTGGCGGGACTCAACGCGGCTCGACAATCGCGCGATCAAGAGTCTTGGTACCCGACTCGCGATCAGGCTTATATAGGTGTGCTGGTTGATGATTTAATAACCATGGGAACCAAAGAGCCGTATCGTATGTTTACTTCGCGCGCTGAATATAGGCTGTTATTACGCGAAGATAATGCCGATTTACGTTTGACCGAGATTGGCCGAGAGCTTGGACTAGTTAATGATGAGCGGTGGCAGGCTTTTAGTACCAAGCGAGCATCGATTGAAAATGAACAGCAACGCTTAAACGGAACGTGGTTGCGCCCAGGCGCTGTGCCCGATGCCGTCGCACAAGAAGTTCTAGGCAATACCTTAAAGAAAGAAGCAAACTTAATGGAATTATTGCGCCGCCCAGAAGTGACGTACCAAAGCTTAATGACCGTATCTGGAGCGGGCGACGGCGTTACCGACCCACAAGTTGCAGAACAATTAGAGATTCAAGCCAAGTACCACGGTTATATAGAGCGTCAGCAAGCTGAAATTGTAAAACAACAGCGAAATGAATCGACGGAGTTAGATCCTAAACTCGAATATACACAAGTTAAAGGACTATCAAACGAAGTGGCGCAAAAGCTCAATGAACATAAGCCTACCACCATCGGTCAGGCGTCTAGAATATCAGGAGTAACGCCTGCGGCGGTTTCATTGCTATTAGTGTATTTAAAAAAACATGGTCGAGCCGCCTAAGTTTGCTAATCGCCAATACAAGATATTTAGCATATAGTAAAGTATTAAACTTACCGTCTTTTTGTATCTGAATATGTATATCATTTCGTTTCGATCGGCGCTTGCATTATAATTGCTGGCCGAACTTCAAATTAGTGTTGCATTGAACGCTTGGTGTCATGATTTATGAATGAACCACAAACAGAAATTACTTTAGAGCAACGCATTAAGTCCGGGCTTGATGCCTTAGATATTAGCTACGGTGACGATGCTATTAATAAGCTTGTAGATTACCTCTCTTTGTTACAAGAGTGGAACAAGACCCACAACCTCACTGCTGTTGATGATCTAGAAGAAATGCTCAGTGTGCATATCTTCGACAGCGCAAGTATTCGCCCATATATAAAAGGCCCGACTTTATTGGATGTGGGGAGTGGTGCAGGCTTGCCGGGCATGATAATCGCGATATTATCACCGGCCTTAGAGGTTACTTCTGTAGAGACGCGCAACAAGAAAGCGCAGTTTCAAATGTTTGTTGCGAACAAACTAAAGTTAAAAAACTTTACTGTAGAGAATGTAAGGATTGAAGAGTTTCAGGCAGTAGAAAAATTTGACAACATTACCGCCCGCGCTTTTTCTAGTATCGATGATTTAGTTGAAGGCTCTAAACATGCAATATCACCCAATGGTCGTTGGCTGGCGATGAAAGGCACAGTGCCAGATGATGAGCTAAAACCTCTAAAGAAGAAAAGCCTGAAATACGATACTTATGCATTAAAGGTACCGGAATTAGACGCACAACGAAACTTAGTGATCGTTAGTGCTCCAAAATAAAATTCTAATGGCTAAAATAATTTCAATAACCAACCAGAAAGGAGGAGTAGGAAAAACAACTACTAGTATTAATTTGGCGGCCGCCTTAGTGGAGCGCGGCAAACGCATTTTAGTTATAGACATGGACCCGCAAGGTAACGCCACTGTTGGTTGTGGAGTAGATCCTGAAGAAGTACAGCATACTATCTACGATTTGTTGTTATTAGAAACGACCACTAAACAAGCAATTGTAAAAAGCGACAGCGGCGTTGATGTGTTAACCGCAAATGGAGATTTAGCGGGCGCACAAGTAGAGCTGCTAAATGAAATTGGCCGCGAAATGCGCTTACAAAAAGCGCTGGTCGAAGTAAAAGAAGACTATGACTATATTTTTATAGATTGTCCGCCGGCGCTTAATGTCCTGACTATAAATGCGCTGGTTGCATCCAACTCTGTATTGATCCCAATGCAATGCGAATATTTTGCATTAGAAGGGTTGAGTGCATTGATTTCTACCATTCGCAAAATTCGAGAAACATTAAATCCTAGTTTAAATATAGAGGGTTTACTTCGAACTATGTTTGATGGACGAAACTCTTTATCTAATGAGGTAAGCAATCAATTGCAGACTCATTTTGGTGATAAAGTATATAAAACCGTAGTGCCAAGAAATGTTCGTTTAGCCGAAGCTCCCAGTTATGGAGAGCCAGCCATGTCCTATGCGCCAGCTTCTAAGGGCGCAAAGGCCTATGCCGCATTAGCGGAAGAAATATTGAAATTGGCAGACGCAAAAACCGCCACCGCCGGATAAAATTTTATGACATCGAAAAAGAAAAAAAGACTTGGCCGAGGATTAGATGCCCTTCTAGGTGGTGATGTTGATAAAACCATCGCTGGCACAAATCAAAATGATAATAGTCAGAACGCAACCCCTAGTACGCTGCCGATTGAAAAACTTCAACGAGGTGAATATCAGCCGCGTACTAATATGGATCAAGACTCACTGGAGGAGCTCGCTTCATCAATACAAGCACAAGGCATTATTCAACCAATTTTAGTTCGCCCTATTTCGGCTGATAAATATGAAATTATTGCAGGTGAGCGTCGCTGGCGTGCGGCACAAATAGCGCAACTTTCAGAAGTGCCAGTGTTGGTGCGCAATATTCCAGACGAAGCGACTTTGGCGGTGGCGCTAATAGAAAATATTCAGCGCGAGAATCTAAACCCAGTTGAAGAAGCTGTGGGTTTAAAACGCTTGGCTGATGAGTTTGAATTAACCCATGAAGAAATGGCAAAAAGCGTGGGTAGATCACGCGCAGCCGTAACCAACCTGCTTCGTTTGCTGAGTCTCAGTCGTGGCGCTAGACAATTATTAGAATACGGTAAAATCGAGATGGGGCATGCCCGAGCAATCTTAGCCTTGCCACTCGAGAAACAAGACTTTGCCGCGGCGGAAGTTTATTCTAAACGACTTTCAGTGCGTCAAACGGAAGCCTTGGTTCGCTCTTATGTGCAACCAAAGAAAACCAAATCAGCACCCAAAAAGAATATGGATATTCTTAAGCTGGAAGAAAGTTTGGCTGAAAAGTTGGGCACTACCGTCAAAGTTCAAGACAGCAATGGCAAAGGAAAACTGGTTATTGAATATAAAAGTTTAGATATTCTGGATGGCATACTCGCTCATATAAAGTAACATCCATGTCCAAAAAGGCCATCCAATTTAGTAATACGACTATGACCTAACTTCCCACAATCTAGCAGTAGATTGACATTTGTACAACTGATCATTTGTCCAGCACTTCCTGTTTCGAATCGGCGCTAAAAATTAGTTATTTAAAGCCCACTAGTTTTAATGTAGGAGCTTATACTAGAATTAAAAATAGCAATAGAAATTGGTTGAAATTTTACTCAGTCTAAATCTTTTTTATAAAACACGGTTTGACCCTTGTTATCTGGTTTCGGCAGGACCAACATTTATACCAAAGTAGTACACATAAGCATAACAAAAGACATGATCTAGCATTGCGATTCAGGCGCCTAACATTTATACTCCGCGAGCAGTAAAAGTAGGCCTTTTATGAATAAGCTTAAGCCACAGTTTGAGACACAATCCAAACCCGGCGCGGTTCTAAAGTTAGCCTTATTACAATTCACGGCGACGGCTTGTTTTAGTCTTGTCTTGTTTTACTGTTTCGATGCACGCGAAGCAATATCTGCGTTATTAGGCGGATTGATTTCAGTGCTCGCAAGTGTTTTTTTTGCCGGTCGTTTGTTTACCACGAAACAAGACGCCGCCGCGGAGGAAATGCTGGTTAGGTTTTATATTAGCGTCGCGCTAAAAGCAGTATTCACTTTAGCAATGATGGCTATCTGTGTAGTTTTTTTAAAAGTGTCGATGTTACCCTTTATAATCGCCTTCATGCTTGCGGCGGTCGTAGTTAACTGGCTCTTTTTTTTGATAGCAGACACTTAAATAATAATAGAGCCTGCAAAGAATTAACGATTTTAGTTTTAAAATCTTTTTCTTAGGAACGAAAAATGGCATCAGAAAATGGTGAACTAACAGGCGCTGGTTATATTAACCACCACCTGACTAATCTGACATATGGAAAATTCCCCGATGGACATTGGGGTTTTGCGCATGGTGCTGAAGAAGCCGCCAGCATGGGCTTTATGGCTATTCACGTCGACAGCATGGTTTGGTCACTAGGCTTAGGCTTAGTCATGTTCATTATTTTTCGCAGTATTGCCAAAGGCTTTAGTGCCGACAAACCTTCTAAAGTGCAGTGCTTTGTTGAGTCATTATTTGATATGGCCAGCGACAGTAAAGACAGCACTTTTACAAAACACGCTAAAAATGAATGGATAGCGCCGATGGCCTTAACCATTTTTGTGTGGGTGTTTTTCATGAATCTAATGGATTTAATCCCGGTTGATTGGATTCCTGAGTTAGCCAAGCTATTGGGCGTTGGTTATATGAAGATTGTTCCTTCTACCGATGTCAATGTTGCATTAGGCACAGCCTTGGCGGTATTTATTATGATCATTTATTACAGCCTCAAGGTTAAAGGGCCAGTGGAATTTACTAAAGAGTTGTCATTGCAGCCTTTTGGAAAATTTATGATTCCTTTTAACTTGGTGCTTGAGCTGGTTGGGTTATTAGCAAAACCACTTTCCTTGGGTCTGCGCCTATTCGGAAACATGTACGCTGGGGAACTTATTTTTATTTTGATCGCGATGATGTATAGCGCAGGTTATGGTCTTGGACTTCTAGGGGGCTTTGCGCAACTAGGCTGGGCGATCTTTCATATTCTTGTAATTACTCTACAGGCTTATATTTTTATGATGTTAACGATTGTGTATTTAAGCCAAGCGCATGAAACACACTAATTAACATCTTTATTAACTGTTTTAATTTTACTTTTTATCTTTAAAAAATAGGAGTTCCAAATGGAAACTATCGTAGGTATGACCGCAATTGCCGTAGGCATTATGTTAGGTTTAGCAGCAGTAGGCGCCGCTATTGGCATTGGCCTTATGGGCGGTCGATTTCTTGAAGGCGTAGCACGCCAACCAGAAATGGCAAACTCGCTACAAACTAAAATGTTTTTACTAGCGGGCCTTATTGACGCGATTCCAATTATCGCGGTAGCCATCGCACTATACTTCTTGTTCGCATCTGGCTTGGTTGATCCGGCCGGTCTACAAGCGTTACTGGCTAACTAGTCTCTGCTTGATTAGCGAATAAACGAGGAACGAAACGATGAATATCAATGCGACTCTTATAGGTCAAACCTTATCGTTCTTTTTATTTGTTTGGTTCTGCAAAAAGTATGTTTGGCCACCCATGGTAAATGCCATGCAAGAGCGCCAAACTCAAATTGCAGACGGTTTAGCCGCGGCCGAAAAAGGCCAGCAAGCACAAGAAGTGGCACAACAAGAAGCAGCTCAGTTGATTAGCGATGCTAAATCACAAGCCGCCGACATTGTTGCCAGTGCTGAAAAACGTGGCAATGCCGTTGTAGACGAAGCTAAAACAACCGCCACCTCAGAGAAAGAACGCATTGTCGCTTCTGCTCAAGCCGAGGTAGAACAAGATGTGCACTCCGCTCGCGAAGCATTGCGAGGCCAGGTGTCGTCAATTGCGGTAGCCGCAGCCAGTAAAATTGTGAATAAAGAAATAGACGAATCAGCCCACGCTGGTTTGATCGAAGATCTTGTTAAGCAATTAAAGGCTAGCTAGTACAGCTTGGTTAGTAAACCAAAAAGGTAAGAAGAATGGCAGATAATGCATCCATTGCTCGACCCTACGCCAAAGCGGTGTTTGATCTAGCGCGAGAAAACGACTCCTTCGAGGCGTGGACTGCGGCGTTGGCAAACTTATCCGTGATTAGCAATGATGAATCTTTTAGTGCGCTGGTCAGTGACCCGCGCGTTAATAGTTCAAAAGTTGTAGATATGTTGATTGATCTTTCTAAAGACTCATTGCCTGAGGGCGGCACTAACTTGGTTAACCTGTTAGTGCAAAATGATCGCTTAGGTGCATTAAGCGATATCGCACAGCAGTATGAAGATTTAGTTGCTAAAGCGAAAGCTATTGTTAATGCGCAAGTGCGTACTGCGATGGCTCTAACAGAAGATCAAAAGTCATCACTTAGCTCAGCGCTTGAAGCACGCCTTGGAATGAAGGTGCAACTTGAGGAGACAGTAGATGCCAGCCTAGTTGGTGGCGCTATTGTTAAAGCGGGCGATTTGGTGATCGACGGCTCGGCATCAGGGCGAATAGAAAAGTTGACTACGGCGCTTATGCGCTAATGTCTAAAGCGTGACATTTTATATAGCCAAACATCGGCGCTGTAAAAAAGCCACGTACCGAAATTAATAGTTTGAGGACTTAAAGTCATGACAACGCAATTGAACCCGTCTGAAATCAGCAACTTGATTAAAGATCGGATTAAAAATTTTGAAGCATCAGCTGAATCACGTACCGAAGGTACTGTAGTAAGCCTAACGGACGGCATCGCGCGTATCCACGGTTTAACTGAGGCCATGCAAGGCGAGATGTTGGAATTTCCTGGTGATATCTATGGCCTAGCACTTAACCTTGAGCAAGACTCAGTAGGTGCGGTGGTGATGGGTAACTACAAAAACATTTCTGAAGGAGACACAGTAAAATGTACTGGCCGTATTTTAGAAGTGCCAGTGGGCCCAGCATTATTAGGTCGTGTTGTAGATACTTTGGGTAATCCAATCGACGGCAAAGGCGCAATCGAAACAAGCGAATCAGCACCGATCGAAAAAGTTGCTCCCGGTGTTATTGAGCGTCAAGGTGTAGACCAACCGCTAGAGACTGGCTTTAAGTCAATCGATGCAATGGTGCCAATCGGCCGCGGGCAACGTGAGTTAATCATTGGTGACCGTCAAACTGGTAAAACAGCGGTCGCGGTCGATGCGATTATCAACCAAAAAAATAGCGGCGTTAAATGTATTTATGTTGCGGTAGGTCAAAAGGCCTCTTCGGTAGCAACCGTCGTTCGCAAACTAGAAGAACATGGCGCTTTGGAATACACCACTGTCGTTGCAGCTAACGCTTCGGACTCAGCGGCTTTACAATACCTAGCACCTTATGCAGGTTGCACCATGGGTGAGTACTTCCGTGACAATGGTGAAGATGCATTGATTGTTTATGACGATCTTTCTAAACAAGCGGTAGCCTATCGTGAAGTATCGTTATTGCTTCGTCGCCCACCGGGTCGTGAAGCATACCCTGGTGACGTATTTTATCTTCACTCACGTCTATTAGAGCGTTCGTCTCGAATCAATGAGGCTGAAGTAGAACGCGTAAGCGGTGTTAAAGGCAAGACAGGTTCTTTGACCGCGCTGCCTATTATTGAAACCCAAGCGGGTGACGTATCAGCATTCGTACCGACCAATGTAATTTCGATTACTGATGGTCAGATCTTCATGGAAACTGATTTGTTTAACTCAGGTATTCGTCCACCAGTAGATCCTGGTCTATCGGTATCTCGAGTAGGCGGTTCTGCGCAAACAAACATTATTAAAAAACTTGGCGGTGGTATTCGTCTAGCACTTGCGCAGTATCGAGAATTAGCAGCGTTTTCGCAATTTGCTTCCGATTTAGATGAGGCAACGCAAGCGCAACTAGCGCGTGGTGAGCGAGTGACCGAGTTGATGAAACAAGCTCAGTATTCACCAATGTCAACCGCACAAGTTGCCTTGTCATTGTTTGCTGCCAACGAAGGTTACTTCGACGATGTTGATAAAGAACAAGTTGGAGCCTGTGAAGCGGCTATGCAAGCGCATGTAAAAGCGAACTTTGCTGATTTGTTGGATGGTATTAATTCAACGCCAAAGTTGACTGATGAAGTGACTGAGAGTATGCATAGCGCATTAAAAGATTTCAAAGCAAACGGTTCGTTCTAAATACAGCCATGATTTTTTGTCCTCTCTTTTCGTTAAATACATTTTGTGTGTGTTTGCCTCGATTGAGAACAAATTCTCAAGAGCTAGAATTCAATAGTTAGGAATAATTATGGCAGTCGGTAAAGAAATACGTGATCAAATTTCTAGCGTTAAAAGTACGCAGAAAATTACCAAAGCTATGGAAATGGTCGCCGCGAGCAAAATGCGTAAGGCGCAAGACCGTATGTTGGCGGCTAGGCCTTATGCCCAAAAAATTCGCTCGGTAGTGGCGCACATTGCTAAAGCGAATTTGGAGTATAAGCATCCGTTCACACTTGAACGTGAAGTAAAGCGTGTAGGTTATATCGTGGTTAGTTCCGATCGTGGTTTATGTGGCGGTCTTAATATGAATGTATTTCGTAAAACCATGACCGACATGGCTGATTGGGACGCTAAAAATGTAGAGATAGACGTAGCGACTATAGGCTCTAAAGCATTGGCTTATTTTCGCCGTGCTGGCGGCAACGTTATTTCGGAAGCATCCAACTACGGTGACCAACCCAGCATGCAAGATTTGTTGGGTGCCATCACTTCTATGTTAACGGCTTACGAAGACGGCAAGATAGATCGTTTGTATTTAGTTTCAAATGAGTTTGTTAATACCATGACGCAGTCAGCTCAGGCTTTACAATTGTTACCGGTTCAAGCAACTGAAGAAGCGACTTCGGAAGTACCGGCTTTGTTTGATTATATTTATGAGCCAGAAGCTAAGCCGATTCTTGATACTGTGTTAAAGCGTTATGTAGAATCGCAAATTTATCAAGCCGTGGTTGAAAACGTAGCCTGTGAACAATCGGCACGTATGGTAGCGATGAAATCAGCCAGTGATAATGCGGGTGATTTGATTGGCGAATTAGAATTGGTTTACAACAAGGCTCGCCAAGCTGCGATTACTCAAGAGATATCAGAAATCGTTTCTGGTGCGAGTGCCGTATAGCGGGTTTAAGTAAAAGATTAGTGAGATGTTTTACTAGTAATACTAAATATCTCAAGTTAATAAAATTGTTTTATTAGAGGAAACTAAAATGAGTTCCGGAAATATCGTAGAAATTATTGGCGCCGTTGTAGATGTACAGTTTGCAGCAGATGCCGTGCCAAATGTATATGACGCATTAGTTGTAAACGATGCTGATTTAACCATGGAAGTTCAAGCACAGTTAGGCGACGGTATTGTTCGCACTATTGCGATGGGCGTTACCGAAGGTCTAAAGCGCGGCCTTGAAGTTAATAACACGGGTGCTCCAATTTCGGTTCCTGTCGGTCAAGGCACATTAGGCCGTATCATGGACGTACTAGGCCGGCCCGTTGATAACGCAGGCGATGTAAGTGCTGATCGTCGCGACCCAATTCATCGAGAGCCACCAGCTTATGCTGAGCAAGCTGCCGACACCGCAATTTTAGAAACGGGCATTAAAGTAATCGACTTGATTATGCCTATCGCCAAAGGCGGTAAGGTTGGTCTGTTTGGTGGTGCAGGTGTAGGTAAAACCGTAACGCTAATGGAATTAATCAATAACATTGCGGTAGCTCAAGAAGGTTTATCGGTATTCGCGGGTGTGGGTGAACGCACTCGTGAAGGTAATGACTTCTACTACGAAATGAAAGAAGCAGGCGTACTTGATAAGGTTGCCATGGTATATGGTCAGATGAACGAGCCTCCGGGTAACCGTCTGCGTGTTGCGTTGTCTGGTTTGACCATGGCCGAATACTTCCGTGATGAAGGCCGAGACGTATTGATGTTTATCGATAATATTTATCGTTACACACTAGCGGGTGTTGAAGTATCAGCACTGTTGGGTCGAATGCCTTCCGCGGTAGGTTATCAGCCTACACTAGCGAGTGAGATGGGCGCCCTACAAGAGCGTATTACTTCTACCAAGAATGGATCAATTACATCTTTCCAAGCGGTATATGTACCTGCGGATGATTTAACCGATCCATCTCCAGCAACCACCTTTGCTCACCTGGATGCGACGCTTGTATTGTCTCGCCAAATTGCGGAACTTGGTATTTACCCTGCGGTAGATCCTTTGGATAGTTCTTCACGTCAACTTGACCCCTTAGTTATCGGCGACGATCACTATCAAGTAGCTCGTGGTGTACAGAACACATTACAACGCTATAAAGAATTGCGCGACATTATCGCTATTCTAGGTATGGATGAGTTGTCTGAAGAAGATAAACAAACGGTAGCAAGAGCACGTAAGATACAACGTTATTTGTCACAACCATTTTTTGTAGCACAAGTGTTCACCGGTGCTGATGGTAAATACGTTTCACTAAAAGAAACCATCGCTGGTTTTAAAGCAATTCTTTCCGGCGAAATGGATGAGTATCCAGAGCAAGCATTCTATATGGTAGGTGCTATTGAAGAAGTGGTTGAAAAAGCTAAATCAATGTCTTAATAACTGCATAAACGGTTTTAGCGGATAAAGCATATGAATACAATGCAAGTTGAAGTAGTTAGTGCTGAGCAAGAAATTTTTTCTGGCCAGGCGACTATGCTTATAGCAACAGCAGAATCGGGAGAGTTGGGTATTTATCCTCAGCACACGCCTTTGTTGACTAATCTTAAAGCGGGTGACGTGCGCGTTCAAACCGAAGATGGTGAAGAACAAGTTATTTATGTATCAGGCGGTATTCTAGAAGTCACGCCTAAGAAAATCACAGTATTGTCGGATACAGCGATTCGTGCTGACGACTTAGACGAAGCTGCCGCGCTTGAAGCGCAACGCAAAGCCGAACAAGCCCTTAAAGATAGTAATGCTGACATTGATTACGCGCGAGCCAAAGCTGAGTTAGCTCAAGCAGCAGCACAATTACAAGCACTTAAAAAAGTTATGAAGCGACGTTAAGTTGCAGTGTTAACATTCGCAGGAGAACCTGATTGTCACCAGATGATCAGGTTTTTTTGATTCTGAATTTCAAAAAGCGGCCGAGTCAAATTACCAACATCGGTCATTATCTGTTATAACAGTGCAGAACTAACTAGAGGGCATTTACGATGGGAACTGGATCTGTATTATTAATCATTTTTGTTGGCATCATCTTGTTTGGTGTTGGCATGTTCAATCGCCTGGTATCGGGCCGCAATGCGTATAAAAATGCATTTGCACAAATAGATGTGCAGCTTACGCGGCGCCATGATTTGATTCCGAATTTAGTAGAAACTGCTAAAGCATATATGGCGCATGAAAAAGAAACGTTAGAAGCGGTTATTAATGCGCGTAATGCTGCGGTTGCTGGTTTAAATCAAGCTAAAGCCGATCCTACTGATCCGCAAGCCATGAAACAACTCGGTCAGGCTGAACAAGGCTTAAGTGGCGCCTTAGGCCGTCTATTTGCATTGTCTGAATCGTACCCCGATTTAAAAGCGAATGAAAACATGATGCAACTTTCAGAAGAGCTGACTACAACTGAAAATAAAGTTTCTTTCGCTCGTCAAGCGTATAACGATGCAGTGATGATGTATAACAATTTACGCGAGCAATTTCCGAGCAACTTTATCGCTAACTGGTTTCAATTCGACCCAGCTGAGCTTTTAGAGATTGAAGAAGAAGCAATGCGCCAAGTACCAAAGGTTGAATTTTAAGAGTTTAATTTACCCTGCTTAATTTATTAAACCATTCTGCGTGCGCTTGTAGTGGATCTTAAAAGTAGTATTGCAATAAACCGTTTAGTGGGTAAAGGCATAGAGCTTGGCCCACTTAATAATCCTCTTCCTGTCGATGCCGATAAAGCCAGTGTAAAATACGCTGATCGGCTATCAAAAGCGGATGCTTTAATTTTATTTCCAGAGCTTATTGATATTAAAGACTCCTTAGTAGACCCAGACTTATTGATTGATTTTGATACTGATAGTCTGGTTTCTATCAAAGAGCACAATTTTGATTTTGTTATTGCCAATCATGTTATAGAACACTTGGTTAATCCCATTCAGTTTTTAAAAAACGTCAGTGACAACTTACGCTCTGGCGGGCTATTTTTTTTAACCGTGCCAGATAAAGACTTCACCTTTGACAAAGCGCGCGAGCTAACAAGCAATGAACACCTTTGGCAGGAATATAAAGCGGGCACCAATAAACTGAGCAACGCGCATATAAAAGAATTTTTGTTAAACAAAGAAGTGGTAAATGAAATTCATCCGGAAGTTAAACGTTATTTTATAGAAAACGGTTTACCGCTAAGTTATTACAATGGCAACCGAATTCCGTTTAATCCTATTAAACGAAAACGATTATTTGATTTTCATCGATCCAGAAGCATCCATGTGCATGTATGGAATAAACAAACATTTGACGATTTTTTAACTGACGTAAATCGAAAAGAACAATTAGGCTTTAAAGTTTTACCCACCCACGATACTGACAAAATTCAGGGCGAAATGATTTACTTGCTTTGTAAAGACTAAACATAACTATTAATAGAAATCTGTGATTTTCCATTATGAATTTTTTTGAACATCAAGAGAAAGCTCGCAAGCAATCACGCTGGATAATACTGGCTTTCTTGGCGGTGGCAATATTGATAATTATTGCCGTTGATATCATTGTCTTATTGCTATTTTCCTTAAAAGCGCCATTGTCGAGTGGTGTAGCACATATTACCCACGGTGGCTTAGGTGCAATCACTAATCCTGATTTTCTAGCCGCTAATATGAGTACCTTATTAGGCAGTAGCGCCGCAACTGGTGGTGTTATTGGCTTAGCCAGTCTTGGCAAAATTGCCAGCCTACGCAGTGGTGGCGGTAAGGTAGCACGTAGTATGGGGGCAACGCTCGTTACACCTAACACGCGAGACCCATTGCGACGACGTTTATATAATGTTGTAGAAGAAATTGCATTGGCTTCCGGAGCGCCAGTACCAGAAGTGTATGTTATGGAAAATGAGCCGGGTATCAATGCCTTTGCAGCTGGTTATGCCACCGCCGATGCCGCTGTCGCGGTCACTTCCGGGACCTTAGAAAAATTAGATCGCAGTGAATTACAGGGCGTTATTGCCCATGAGTTCAGTCATATTCTTAATGGTGATATGCGCATTAACATACGCATGATGGGCATCATCTTTGGCATTATGGTGATAGCGATTCTGGGGCGACAATTTCTACATTCTAATCGTTTTCGTTTATCGTCTTCGCGCGAGAAGGGTGGGTCAGCCATTATTTTTATTGGTGCTGCTTTAATGATGGTCGGGTATATCGGGCTATTTTTTGCCAGATGGATGAAGTCTGCGCTGTCTCGCCAACGAGAATTTTTAGCGGATGCTTCTGCGGTACAGTTTACCCGCGATCCGTCAGGAATCTCAGGTGCATTAAAAAAGATTGCGGCGTATAACCATTCCTCTTATTTAAAATCGGATGCAGAAGAAGTCAGTCATATGTTATTCGGTAGTGGTTATCGTACTTTTATGTTCGCTACCCATCCACCATTAGAGCATCGGATAGAGCGCATTGAAAAACGTTTCGATGCAAACGAGATCGCGCAAATTGCTGAAAATTTAAGAGCTCAAGAGATACGCGAACATGTGCAAGCCGACAAAGCTGAGAAGGAACAGCAAGCAAAGGCAGAGGGGAAAGCCAGAGGTGGGATCTTTGATGTCGATTCCTTGATCAACAATATCGGTAATCCAGAATTTGAACGTATTGCCGCCGCGGCTTTGATGACAGCTAATTTGCCATCTGCGCTATCAACGGCTGCTCGCAGTTTAGAATGGGCGCCTGAGGTATTGTTCTATTGTTTATTGGATGACGATGAAGCGTTGCGGCAAAAACAATTGCTTATGGTTATTCAAGAAATGGGTGATATCAGCGAAGCTAAACTGAATCACTTAATACAAGCTAACGGCATGGTTAAGGTAGAAGAGCGTTTGCCCTTATTGGAAATTTGTTTTCCGACTCTAAAGCGCAGACCTAACGCTGATATTGAAAAAATATTAAAAACCATTGAGCATCTTGCTCTGGCAGACAAAAAAATTGATCCTTTTGAGTATTTATTATCGAGATTGGTAACCAAATATTTGTATGAGTCTCATGCGCCTAATCGCACCCGCCTACATGGTAAAAAGCATTTGAAAGATTGCATTGAGGAGCTTACTTTGGTGGTTAGTGCAGTGGCTGCACATGGTCAAAATAGCCAAACGTCACAAGGTTTGCAACACGCTCAAAAAGCTTTTCGAGAGGGCATGGCAAGTGCTGGCATTAACCATAAAAATTTGAGTTTTAGTGATGATTGGCATACCAATATGGACAATGCTTTAAAGACTCTCGACAAATTACGACCAGCCGATAAGAAAATGGTTGTGGTGGCCTTGGCACGCACCGCGCTTAGTGATGGCGAAGTGGTAACTAACGAACATGAGATGGTTAGAGTTATTTGTTCATTGATCCACGTTCCTATTCCTTTACTTCAGGCAGTTGACGCTTAATCGGACTTGTAAGCAACAGGCGCATTAATTGGATTACTCAAAGTTGAAACAGTGCTCGTCATGGCGTGCCGATATTATTTCAAACCAAAGTGCCATAGATGAAAAGCTACGACCATGGTTGGCCGACAAGGGCTCATTAACCTCTGCATTAACGGCCTTAAGTGACAACAATTTTCAGGTGCGTTTATTAAACCAAAAGGTAGCCGTACCCTATTTGCATGAACAACAAAAACTAAATTATTCAGAAAATCAAACCGGTCTTATTCGAGAAGTCGAGTTGCACATTCATGATCAAGCGGTCGTGTTTGCAAGAAGTATTATCCCTTTAGAGCTCACTAATGCTCGACACGGTAGTCTTGATAAATTGGGTACCAAACCTCTTGGGCATTTACTTTTTAAAGAAGGCAAAGCGCGTGCGGTTAAACGCGAATTTGCCAGAATAGAAGTTGCAGATCAAACTATCCTTGCTCGGCGCACACCTTATGAATATCAAGACCACCAAGTTATGGTTAGTGAGTTTTTCCTACCTTCTTTTTTATCATTCATTTAAGTACACCAGATAAGTAGCAATCCGCTAAAAATATGCTAAGAGGAGCTTTAGACTTAGGTCTATTGTTTATCAAACCACTATGTAATAAGTTCCCGTAAGATAGTTGACCGTTGTCACGAACATCGATAGTTACGGTCTTAAACTACTGTAATGTCAGTCATTTTGATATTAAAACTTAATAAAACTCTGGGAGTTAAAGAATGTTTTCTGAAAATAGAAAAGCCAGCGGTCTACGCTTAAAGGCTACTACAAATTATTTTAAATACAGAGTTTTTGTAGTTAAGAGCGCAATATTATTAATGATCACATTTACGTCTTCAGGAGTTTGGGCGGTGAACATATACAATACTGGTGACGCTCCTCCGGCCACAGCAGTTAATGGCAGCGCGTTCGGCGATAATGCTGGGCAAGATGTAGATGGTAATAATAATACGGCAGTAGGTATTAATGCCGGACGTGATGTAGAAGGCAATAGTAATGTTGCAGCAGGTATCAGCGCAGGCCGAGAGGTAACGGGGAATAATAATGTCGCCAATGGTAATAACGCAGGGCGTGGTGTTGAGGGTAATTTTAATAATGCCATAGGTATCAGTGCGGGTCGCGACACAGAAGGTAATAGTAATATCGGTGTTGGAAACAGTGCAGGCCGCGAAGTGGAAGGCAACAACAATGTAGCCAACGGTGCTAGTGCTGGTCGAGAGGTAGTCGGCAATGGCAATGTTGCAACGGGTATTAGCGCAGGCCGTGAAACTGTTGGCAACAATAATATTGCATCAGGCTCTAATGCGGGTCGTGACACGCAAGGCAACAATAATGCTGTTTATGGAACCAATGCCGGTCGTGATATAGATGGCAATAACAACGTAGCATTAGGCACCAATGCCGGTCGCGATGTGAGTGCTAACAACACTGTATCAATTGGCAGCAATGCGTCCGCTGGTAGCCAACGTGCTGTCGCCATCGGTAGTGGAGCTACTGCGAATGCCAACGATTCAATTGCACTAGGATCGAACTCATCGACATCACTAAATATAGCTGCTGCAAGCGCGCTCGATGGTGGTTTTGTGGTCGGAGATACTACGCACACAGAAGTGCAAACAGCCAGCGGTGGTGAAGCAAACTTCGGCAATAGATTATTGACTGGCGTGGCTGATGGTAGGGTTAATGCGAGCTCTACAGATGCTGTAAATGGTTCTCAGTTAAACTCGGTAGTTACGCAAGTAACAACTAATACAACAGACATTGCTACCAACACGGCGGATATCGCCACTAATACTGCAGGCA
>CAZHEL010000001.1:0-49465 GCA_964531625.1 uncultured Gammaproteobacteria bacterium | reverse complement strand
GCTACCAACACGGCGGATATCGCCACTAATACTGCAGGCATCGCCACCAATACGGCGGACATCGCTACGAATACTGCAGGCATCGCCACCAATACGGCGGACATCGCTACGAATACTGCAGGCATCGCCACTAATACGGCGGATATTGCTACTAATACTGCAGGCATCGCCACCAATACGGCGGACATTGCAGCTATTAACGTGGGCGTTGAGACAAATACAACTAATATTTCTCGCAATGCGAGCAATATCTCTAGAAATACGTCTAATATTGTTAGAAACACCTCTGGTATTTTATTGAACCAAGCAAACATCGGCATTAACACCAATGAAATAGCTTTGAATCGGAGTAATATTTCATCGAACACGTCAGCGATTAGTAATAATTTAAACGCAATCAATAATTTGGATGGTGAATTTCAAAGCTTCGCAAGAGAAGCGAGTGCGGGTATTGCTGGAGCCTCTTCGTTTGTTGATACGAGTTCGGGCGGCGTTGGTTCTACCTTTGCCTTGGGTGCAGCCAGTTATAATAGTGAACAAGCTGTCTCAGCAAACTATGGATATACCCCTAAAACTGATTCGAATTGGGACTTGTTTGCTGGTGTTGCGTTAAACAGCAGCGGGTCGGATATTTATCGAGCTGGTTTTAGATATCGGTGGGGTAAAAATAACAATCATAGCCCTTTAGGCGCAAGCACGTTTAGTAAACGAAAACTCTCAAAACTGCAAAACTCCGTAAATAAATATCAAAGTATTGTGGAGACTCAAGCAAAACAAATTGAAGTATTGGCTGCTCAGAACAAAGAAATTATGTCGCAGCTAAACAAAGTACTGAGTCTTGTTTCGCAACAAAACTCCTTTGATGATAATAGTGAAGAAAACTTACTCGCTGTTTTACCGAAGTAAATCTTTATAAGAGCCCTTGATGATTTCAAGGGCTCTATAAAAAGAGACTCAGAGCCTAAGAAAGCAAAGGAGCAATTACAAGGCTCACGATTGCCATTACATTGATCAAGATATTCATAGACGGACCGGAAGTATCTTTAAATGGATCGCCAACAGTGTCGCCTACAACTACCGCCGCATGAGCTTCAGAGCCTTTGCCGCCGTGGTTACCGCGTTCAACATACTTCTTAGCGTTATCCCAAGCGCCACCGGCGTTGGCCATAGTGATAGCGAGTAACACACAACCTAATAGTGCGCCGCCTAACATGCCGCCGAGCGCTTCAGCGCCAATGCCAAAACCAACTACCGCCGGTGCGGATACCGCCAAGATGCCTGGCAAGATCATGCGTTTTAGAGCAGCCGTGGTAGCAATATCAACACAGGTTGCTGTATCCGGCTCGGCGGTTCCTTCAAGTAGACCAGGAATCTCTTTGAACTGACGTCTTACTTCTTTAATCATGTCAAAGGCGGCATCGCCAACCGCAGTCATGGTCAAGCTACTAACTAGAAAAGGAAAAATGCCACCGATGAACATGCCCACTAATACTTCTGGGTTGTTAATCTGTAAGCTAAAGCCTTCAATATTAGCTGAGACTGTTTCAATAAAGGCAGAAATAATCGCCAGTGCCGCCAGTGCCGCCGCACCTATTGCAAAACCCTTACCGATAGCGGCAGTAGTATTACCAACCTCATCCAGGGAGTCGGTAATTTTGCGAGTGTCTTCACCCAAGCCCGCCATCTCAGCAATACCGCCAGCGTTATCTGCTACTGGACCATAAGCGTCAATCGCCATAGTAATACCGACTGTTGCTAACATACCGACTGCCGCAATCGCTACCCCATACAGGCCCGCTAATGCACTAGAAAAATAAATAATGCCACACAGTGTTAGTACCGGAATCACGACTGATTCCATACCAATTGCTAAGCCAGCAATCATCACCGTTGCCGCGCCAGTATCACCCGCTGCCGCAATAGTGCGAATTGGTTTGCCCGCCGTATAGTATTCGGTTACTAAGCCGATAATAATGCCGCCGACAGAACCGATTAATACTGCCCACCAAACATTACTACTAATACCGAAGCTCGATATTAGAAAATAAGCAACCACAATAAAAATCACCGAGGTACCCATGGTGCCAGTACGTAAGGCTTTTTCAGGTGCTTGCCCGCTTAGCATTTTGACTACTAGAATCCCAGCGACAGAACACAATAGCCCCGCCGAAGATAAGGCCAACGGCAAACTCATCAGTGCTTGCTGACTACCGCCGAGTTGAACCAAAGTTGTTCCGGTTAGAGTTGCAGCAATCGCTATGGTTGCAATCATTGAACCAACATATGACTCAAAAATATCTGAGCCCATGCCCGCAACGTCGCCTACGTTGTCGCCCACATTATCAGCGATAACCGCAGGGTTACGAGGGTCGTCTTCTGGGATGCCGGCTTCTACTTTACCGACTAAATCAGCGCCGACGTCGGCGCTCTTGGTAAAAATACCGCCGCCGACACGCGAGAATAGAGCAACGACCGAGCCACCCATACCAAATCCGTGAATGGTGTGCGCTGTATGTGGATCACCGCCGTACATATAGTACAAAGTACCTAGTCCTAGTAGGCCCATCGAAGCAACCGTTAAGCCCATTACCGAACCGCCGTAAAATGCTAGAGTCAAAGCCGCTGATGCGCCTTTCTCATGCGCCGCCATGGTGGTACGTGTATTTGCTTTGGTGGCAGTGAACATTCCGATGTAACCAGCAACCGCGGAACAAAAAGCGCCAAGGATAAAGGCAATCATGGTGTTGATACCGAGATCTGATAGGCCAATCAAAATCGCCAGCACAATCAAAAATCCGATAAGAATAGTATATTCGCGCCGCATAAACGCCATGGCACCAATATGAATTTGATGACCAATACTGGCGACTTTAGCGTCGTTCACGCTTTGTTTGGCAATTACCCCGTAAATAATAAATGCAATGACCAACCCGAAAGCCCCTAAAATAATAGGCACTGTTGTTAAAGACATATGTTTTCCTCCAGTTTGGTGCTAAATAGGAAAAATCTTACGACAATCAAGATTGTTCAAGCCGCATCCCTTTATGTGAGGCCATTTGAGAGAACCACACACTACTAAAATAGCTGTTTTTCAAGGATTTAAGCTAATTGAAATGAAATACTAAATTTGCTTGATTCTTACCTTATTTGCACACGATTAAATTAATTATTGTTTTCGTTTCTGCGAGGTGTAACCCACCGCTAAATCAGTATAATACAGCCACTTTTTCAAGACCATCTTTCGGAGCAAACAAGTGTCTTTAAATAATGTAGGTCCGGGTAAGTCATTACCCGATGACGTTAATGTAATTATCGAAATCCCGCGCTATGGCGATCCAATTAAGTATGAAGTAGACAAGGATACTGGCGCGATGTTTGTCGATCGTTTTATGTCTTCTGCTATGCACTATCCATGTAACTATGGCTATATTCCACAAACCCTATCGGATGATGGTGACCCGGCCGACGTATTAGTTCTGGCGCCATTTCCACTGGTAACCGGTTCGGTGGTTAGATGTCGGCCCCTTGGTATGCTTAAAATGGAAGACGAAGCGGGTGGTGATGCTAAAATTTTAGCTGTGCCCATCGACAAGCTAACTAAATTCTATACCTCTTGGGATAACTATCGTGATGTCCAACAAGAAATGTTGGATAAAATTGAGCACTTCTTTGCACACTATAAAGACCTTGAAAAAGGTAAGTGGGTGAAAATAGAAGGTTGGACAGGCAAGGACGAAGCCCGTAGAGAAATTCTAGATTCCGCAGAGCGATATCAAAGCACGCTCTAAGCCGTTGACTGCTGTTCAGCAGTTAAGAACAAAGCTTGTAGAAAAAGCCAGTTGATATAGATTAATTGCGATACAAATTGATTGTATCGCGTGTTTTTATAGCTACTTCACGAGCTGCGCCAGCGAAATTTTTACCATCGCTGGCGTAGATGACTGCGCGCGATGAATTAACCATTAGTCCAGTGCCATTGGCCGTTTGTCCCGCTTTGACTAGAGCTTCAATATCGCCGCCTTGAGCGCCCACACCGGGCACCAAAAATGGCATGTCTTTAGCGATGTCTCTGAGCTTGGCCATTTGTTCAGGCCAGGTTGCACCAACTACCAAACAACAATTGTTATTAGTATCCCACTTTTGTGTAATCATGTTTGCTATGTGCTCGTAGACCGGTTGACCTTCAACCAATAAATCTTGAATATCCCCAGCACCGGCATTTGAGGTTCTGCACAACAAGATCACGCCTTTATCTTTTCTATCCAGATAAGGTTGCGCTGAATCTTGCCCCATATACGGATTTACGGTTATAGCGTCCGCATGATAACGGTCAAAGGCTTCAGCGGCATACATTTCCGCAGTACTACCAATATCGCCACGTTTGGAATCCAAAATAATTGGAATATGTGGATAGGTTTCACGAACATAATTAAGGGTTTTTTCTAATTGTTCTTCTGCGCCCAAGCTGGCGAAATAAGCAATTTGGGGTTTGAGTGCACACACCACATCATGTGTGGCATCAACAATGTCTTTGCAAAAATTAAAGATGGGTTCGTCATCGGTTTTTAAATGTTCAGGTAATCGCGCCCAGCTAGGGTCTAGACCCACGCACAGCAGAGAGTTACTCGACTGCCAACAGGCTTCCAATTTTTTCCTAAACGCCATTTTTTTATTAAACATTCTTGCTAATTACCATTCACCAATATTTTCCATTGATGCCCACGGTTCTTGAGCGTCCAGCTTTTCACCTTTTTGCAGTAATTCAACGGAGATTCCGTCCGGTGATTTTATAAAAGCCATATAGCCATCGCGCGGTGGACGGTTGATAGTTACACCATTATCCATAAGGTCTTGACACGTTGCGTAAATATCGTCGACTCGATAAGCCAAATGCCCAAAATTCCGCCCACCTGAGTATTCATTCTCGTCCCAATTATGCGTAAGTTCAATGACCGGCGCTGATTGTTCTTTTGCTTGATTTAAATCTTGTGGAGCCGCTAAAAAAACTAAAGTGAAACGGCCTTGTTCATTGTCGTAACGCCGAGTTTCAACCAAACCCAATTTGTTACAAAAAAAATCCAAGCTTGCATTCAGATCACCAACGCGAATCATTGTGTGTAAATATTGTAAGGCCATATTCTTTTTTGTATTTCTAAAATTGTTATTGTTTAAGCCAGTTTGCTACATCTTCAGCATAGTAGGTCAAAATGGCGTCGCCGCCAGCTCTCTTAATACCTGTGAGAGCTTCTAGCACTACATCTTTTTCGTCCAACCAACCATTTTGTGATGCGGCTTTGATCATGGCGTATTCACCACTTACTTGGTACACGAAAGTAGGCACTTGGAATTCACTACTAACTCGTTGCACAATGTCCAGATAGGGGAGCCCAGGTTTTACCATGACATAATCTGCGCCTTCGTTGATATCCATGCGCGTTTCGTGCAAGGCTTCATTAGTATTGGCTGGGTCCATTTGGTAGGTGTACTTATTGCCACCAGCTAAATTCCCAGCTGAACCCACTGCAACGCGAAACGGGCCGTAAAATGCCGATGCGTATTTGGCAGAGTAAGCTAAAATTTGTACATTAATATGCCCAGCCATTTCCAACGCAATCCGAATTTCGCCAATGCGACCGTCCATCATGTCGGACGGAGCAACAATATCTGCGCCGGCCTCTGCATGGGATAATGCTTGCTGAATAAGCACCTCGATGGTTTCGTCATTCATCACATAACCACTATCATTCAGCAACCCGTCTTGACCATGACTGGTATAGGGGTCCAGAGCGACATCGGTGATTACGCCCAGATCGGGGCAAGCGTCTTTTATAGAACGTATCGCTCGTTGGGCTAGGCCTTGAGGATTAAAAGCCTCTTGTGCTTGCAATGATTTTTTGTCGTCACCAACCACGGGGAATAAGACCATGGCGGGTATACCGATTTCAGCAATTCGCTTTGCACGCTCTACGATAAGATCAATGCTCATGCGCAGTACATTAGGCATTGAATCAATAGTTTCAGTTTTATTGTTACCTTCAATTACGAACACAGGCAAAATTAAATCGTTAACATGCAATGCATTTTCGCGAACTAAGCGTCGGGAAAAGTCGTAGGCTCGATTACGTCGTAGGCGGGTGCTCGGGTACTGTCTATTCATTATTGTATTTTCGCATGAATAGTATTGAGTTTACAAAGCATTCGTTTAATTTTGCGTGTCGCTGTGAGCTTCTTTAAGGCTCTTAGTAGTAACATTGAGTATTTACATGATCACGAGTCAGACGACTTCTTTTGATTACTCAATACACTTATTATCCCTGCAGTTACAATGACCATTGTGCCAATTAGTAATGGCAGAGTTATTTGCTCGGCCCAAAACACCCAGCCTAAGATTCCTGCGACCGGCATAGACAGGTAAGTAAACATAGCAACTTGACCTGCTTTGGCCACACTGAACGCCTTAGTAATGCCAATTTGGCCTGCAGTAGAAAGTGCCGCCAGCAATGCCAACCAGCCCCATTGCTCTAAAGTTGGGTTTTGCCAATAAACAGCTAACAAAGGCAGCGATAGCACTGCGCCTATGCTCAAAAAATAAAATACAATGATATCGCTGTTTTCTGTTTGGCCTAGACGGCGAACCATAGTTTTAGCGAATGCAGCCGTGAACGCACTGACAGCACCGGCTAGAAAACCTAATCCAATGACTGGATTAAACTCGGCAGGGTTTACGATAATCAACACGCCTATAAAAGCTAGTCCAATAGCGAGTACCGCTTGGATACTTAACCGTTCGCCCAATATAAGCAAAGCCACCACCGACAGCATGATGGGCGATGTTGCTTTCAACAAAATAGCTTCAGTAAGTTTTAGGCTGTAAAACGAATAGAACATACAAAACATTGCGATCAGCCCAAACAATCCGCGTAAAAAATGAGTCCCTAGTTTTTGTGTTTTTAGTCTACCTACCCCAAACTTTAGGATAATAGGTAATAGAAACATCAGACCAAACAAACTACGAAAAAAAACGACTTGTGCAATCGGCAGTTCATGCGTAACGTGCTTGATTGCGGCTCCTGAAAATACGATCAGCGTTTCTCCAATCGCCATCAATAAAATGCCAAGCATGAGTCGATCTTGCTTGCCGCCGGCATTGTAATTTATGACCGATTGATGCGGTGAAAGTCGAGACATATTTGCTATTGTAAAATTGAGGTGTACTTCGTTTGGTGTACTCTACCGTAAAAGTGAGAACGAGATAGCGCTTTGTGTAAATATACTCAGAAAGTTAGTACTAACGACATTAGTCTTGCGCTTATTAATCCAATGATAGAAATAACATGAATATTGATAACGAAACTAAAAATATAATAACGATTACTAATGATGGCAGCGGCGCGTCTAAGTTTTCAACTCGAGAGTTTTCATTAAGTGGCGATAAGTTGCGTCGATTATCAGAGCAGATACCCGCTGAAAATTTTAGACTTCGTACAAGCAGTGCAGACTACTCGTCGGGCTATCATGTGGCTGGCGATCCCACCTTATTGATTATTCTCAATGGTGTATTCAGGTTGCAACTAAGAAATGGCGACCATCATGACTTTGCCACAGGAGAAATGTTTATCGCTCAAGACTACTTAGCCGCAGGCGTTCAATTTGATGACTCATTGCATGGTCATCGAGCCGAAGTAGTAGGTGAGAAGCCGGCATTCGTGTTACATCTAAAGCTAGAGAAGCGCTACGCTTGAGCAATGATGTTTTGTCCTGACATTGCGGACACAAGCAAGGTGTAAAATGCCTAACAATTTCGTGTAACTAGCTAGCGTACTATGAATAACATGAAGAGAGTAATTGTACTAAGTGCGGTTTTGCTACTGTCTGCCTGTGTTGGTCTGCCAGACAATGTCACGCCGGTGCAAAATTTTGAACTACAGAGATACTTAGGAAAGTGGTATGAAATTGCTCGTCTCGACCATTCTTTTGAGCGCGGTTTATCCAATGTTACCGCACAGTATTCCCTGCGCGATGATGGCGGAGTAACGGTTGTCAATCGTGGTTACTCAAAAACTAAGGGGTCTTGGAAAGATGCGCAGGGCAAAGCTTTTTTTGTGCGAGAGAATACTGAAGGATATTTAAAAGTATCTTTCTTCAGTATTTTCTATGGCGCCTATGTGGTGGTAGAACTTGATCAACAAGGCTATCAATATGCGCTAGTATCCGGGCCCAATAAATCTTACCTTTGGGTTTTATCCCGCACACCGAATCTTAATCCAGACGTCTATCAGCGTTTGCTTGCTAAAGCATCGGCTTTAGGCTTTGCTACGGATGAGCTGATATTGGTGGAACACAACGAACAATGAGAGTTTTTAAATAATTACTGAGAGAGAGGCTATGATTACTTTACATCACCTGCGTATAGGGCGTTCACTTTTTACTGTATGGCTACTTGAAGAGGTGGGCGTAGATTATCAACTCGAAGTTTATCATCGTGGTGAAGATATGCGCGCTCCTGAGTCTTTGAAAAAGATTCATCCTTTAGGTAAATCTCCAGTAATCGATGATGACGGTTTGGTGCTATCTGAATCGGGTGCAATTACGACTTATGTAATAAATAAATACGATACAGAGAACAAATTTAGCGCAGCGGATAATTCAGACGTGGCCACTGCCGAAATGCTACAGTGGATAGCCTACCCAGAAGGCTCAGTTTTTAGTCCGCTTCTTTTGAAAATGTTAACGCTTAGAAGTGGCATAGATCATCCAGTCATAACGCCGTTTAGTGATGCCGAAATTAAGCTGCATTTTGACCATATAGCGAATAAATTGGCGGATAACGATTATATCTTGGGCCCCAATCTTACTGCAGCAGATTTCGGTATTGCCTATGTTTGCTCAATGGCTGAAAGATTGGGCCAGCTCGGCAATTACCCTACGTTACAGGCTTATATGAAACGCATAACGAGTCGCAATGCGTTTGTGCGCGCAGTCGAAAAAGCCGTCGAATAGTTTCAAGACTGCGCTGATTATGGGCATGTTGTAACAAACACCTAAAAAGTATGCAATATTCCGCTATCAGCTTTTGCACCTAAGGATGATGTGACAAAACTTTACCCTTACTAACCTTAGGCATCCCTATATATGAGGGTAATGAAGCAACAACGCCGAGATTATCATGCGTAAATTTGCTATAATTTTAGGCACTTAACGAAGTTATGACAAAACTTTACCCTCGCAACTGTTAAGTAAGTTTATACTGAGGGTAATGAAAGCAACAAGATTGTGATTATCATGCGTAAAATAATAATAAGAAAGTTCGCGTTAATAGTACTGTTTTTATTCAGTGCACAAGCTGTGTTTGCAAGCAACACCTTTGAGCTTGCCACCGCTTCGCTGCCCGCGCATCCCGCGCCAGCAAATGCGGCGACACCTACTCCGTTTACCACCATTAACTTTGTAACGCCATTTGACGCACCACCAAATGTATTCACACTGACTCCAGAGTTTGGAGCAGGCGCTGATGATGATCCCTGCACCATTCGTATTCGCAATATCACTACCACCGGTTTTGAAGCCACTTGTCTCGAGCCGATTAACGAAGACAGAGCTAGCCCAGGGTTATTATTTGATTATCTGGCTGTTGCCGATGGCGGTGTGACTGTGCCATTAGATGACGGCACAGGCGATGTTGAATTTAGATCAGCTTGTGTTGATACCAATGAGCAAGTTTTTGGACCAAATTGTGATAATTGTTCGGGAGCACAGGCTTTTGTTCCGGTGGGATTCGGTGCACCAGCGTTTAACAACACGCCAGCCTTGTTGACACAAATTCAGACCACTGAGAATTTGATAAACGGCGAACCTATTTTTATTGAAGCGGCAGTGCAAAGCGGCAGTTTAAGTACCACAGGGTTTAATGTTTCATTGGATCAACTGGAAGCGGGAGTTGGCCCCATTGCGAATGATGAATCTATTTGTTACTTGGCAGTAGAGCAAGATGGTTGTCAAGAGCTTGATCTGAGCTCTTTAGGTGGGCCAACAAGTCCTATTACCTTTAACGCGGTTGTGAGTGGCAATGTTATTGATGGTCATGACAATGGTTGCACCAGCGGTGAGGGCGCGAGTTTTGCAGCAGGGTGTTTTACTCAAACTCCTGTCGCACTAGCGTCACAAAATACTCGAAATGGTAACAATGGCGGCATACTGCGCAGCTGTTCCGTTAATGCCAATGAAATCGTTTTAACGGTAGATGAAGACCGAGTATCAAATACTGAACGTAGCCATATCGATGAGATTGCATCTGTACTCGCGTTCAGTAGTACCTTCACCACGCCCGTCACTTTGAATAGAATGCAGATTAGCCAGCTTGGTCGCCGCACATTTTTTGAATGGGAGACCAGCGCTGAGACTTTTCACCTAGGGTTTGATCTATGGGGCGAAGAGAACGGTGAATGGATTCAATTAAATAGAAAAATCATTGCTGGTTCGGGTATTGATGCCGACGGTGTCACTACTTACCAAAGCCGTGTGACCTTAACTCAAGATCAAGCCGATACCATTGAGCGCTTTGGTATTTCCAGCATTGATAACACTGGGGCTGAAGAATTCTATGGACCGTTTGAAGTGGGTCAAGAGTACGGCGAGCAAGCCAATAATGAATCCATCGATTGGAGCGAAACTAGAGAGAAGTTTAATCGAGTGATGGCTGAACAAGGCTATATCAGAATCAACAATCGCTGGCAGCGTGTCTCTGCCAGTCGATTAGCACGTTTGCAGGCCAGAGATTTAAGTATTGGCGCGCGCGTGTTTGCCTTACGACCGCAACAAGCTGGCATTCATAATATTGATGCGCAAAGTTTGCTTAATTTAAATCCGAGTTGGCAGGGTGTTGCTTTAAATAAAATCGCATTGGTCTTAAATGGCAAAGCGCTACCGCGCCATATTATTAGTGAAGATGCATTCTTTAGTGCCGATGATCGCATTGTCTTTAATGCCATCCGCCCACAAGGCGTTGATGCTATCTATCAACAAAACTATACCTACCAATTAAAGCTCGATGGCAGGCTGGATGTTGATGCCAGTGGCTTTGACGGTCGCGTTGATAGCAATGATGAGTTATCAGAGCAAACCTTAGTCGCTCAACAAATCAGCTCTGATCAGCAACATTCCTCATTCTTAACGAATGGCGACCCATACTTTGATCGTCAGATCTCGGCCTTTGGCAGTAGCGCAGAAACATCTTACAGTTTTGATTTTGATCAAACGATCAATGCCGATGGTGCAGGTCAAATCGATTTTGAATTGGTGGGTGGTATTAACTTTCCTGGTGAGGTTGACGAGCCCGATCATCATGTGCAAATCGTGGTCAACGATACTATGGTTTTCGATCAACGTTTTGATGGTCTTGAAACACTCAGTGCGAGCGTCGATTTACCGCAAGGTTTGTTACAACAGCAAGGCAATAATCTGCGCATTATCTTGCCCGGCGATACTGGCTTCTTTGCAGACCGAGTGATTGTTGATGAGGTTTCGGTGGCGGCAATGACACCGCTTAGTGAACTCAATAATTATGAGTTCAGAGACAGCGGCGATGCAAACGGTTATCAAGTTGAACTAACCGCCAATGCGGATCAAGCTGAAGTTTATGCATTCACTAATACCGGCGCTTTATCCAGCATTCAGCCAAGCTCCGATAATGCAGACACAGTGCGTTTCGCTTCCTTGCCATTTGCGGCAAATCAAGAACGAGGAATAGAATTAAGCTATGCAGTAGCCACGCGCGACGCTTGGGCCACAGTTGATGATATTAGCGTTGTTCGGGCAGAAACGTTGCACCAAGAACCTGCGGATTATCTATTAGTGGCACACCCGAATTTTATTGGTGACAAATTAGATGAGTTTATTGAGTTAAAAACAGAGCAAGGCCTAGTCGTACGCACCGTTGATTGGTTGTCGATTGTTGATACTTATGGTTACGGTAATGATACGCCGCGAGCGCTAGATAACTTTTTAGCACGTGCTCGATCCGAGTTTGAATTTGACAATGTACTTCTGGTTGGTGGTCACACTTATGATTATCGAGGCGTCAGTGGCCAAGCGGTGATTAACTATATTCCCGCTCATTATCGTGAAGTTAATATCTTTAAGTTTGCACCGACCGACAATCCCTATGCGGACCTTGATGGCGATAATCTACCAGAGGTGGCGATTGGTCGATGGGCAGTACGTGATGAACAAGACTTGGCTGCGATTGTGGATAAAACCAAAGCGTGGCACCAAAATCGTAACGATGATATTTATCAAAGCGCTTTGTTGATTTCACAACCAACCGATTCACGAGGGCTAAACTTTAGTGATCAGATTAACGGCCGAGTGGGTTTTCCGTTAGCGGAGTTAACGGAGTTTAGTGAAGTGGCGAACGTGTCTTTGCAAGACGCCATTGATAGCGGCGCGCAAGACCCTGTTGCACAGACGCGAGCTCAAATTAAAGCAGCGATTAATACTGGATCTGACCTGATTAGTTTTAACGGTCATGGCAGTACCGCAGCCTGGGGATTCCAGGGAGTTGTGAATACCGAGTTTGTGCAGAGCTTGGATAACGCAGGTCAGCCTGTGATTGTTATGCCGCTGGCGTGTTACACCACTTATTATGAGAGCCCGACGGTGAATTCTTTGGCCCACCAATGGATGTTCGCGGGAGACACCGGTGCGGTCGCGGTGCATGGTGCATCAGTACTTGGTGAGTTTAGAGAGAACGCAATTTTTGCGGAACGCTATCTAAGACACTCTAAGGACGCAACAACCGTCGGCCAAGCGATTAAGAACGCTAAGCGAGCCATGGCGTCGAGTAACAGCATGTTGCATAACTGGGCTTTGTTAGGTGATCCTGCATTGCCTGTGCGTTAAGTAAAAACGTTTGCTTATATATAAGGCGCATCAGCAATGAGCACCTAACAGCACTACCCTATACAATATTTAAAATAACACACCTAATTAAAGTGTGGCGGTATACTTGTGCACACACTAAAAGCAACAAGTAATTCACACATGGATCCATCAGGCGACAACCGTATTTCCAACCCAAGTCCTCGAGATCAAGGGCGCAGCTTAGAAGAAATTTGTCAGCGCCGAGCTGGACGTCGTAGGTTTTTAAAAACGAGCATTGCGTTCGGTGCGACTGCAGCGAGTTCGTCTTTGTCAGGCTGTAGCGATGATTCCACCAATGTATCCCAATCAGAAAACAAGAGCATTAAGGCTAATATTGAGTCCAACTTTGATTTTGTTGAAATACAACATGGCAAAGGCCAGGATCACCTAGTTGCCCCAGATCACAAAGCAGAGATACTAATTCGTTGGGGTGATCCTTTGTTCGAGGGAGCTCCTCAGTTTGACCCTAAAGGTCAAACCTCCGATTCACAGAGCAAACAGTTTGGCTATAATAATGACTATATAGGTTATCTTGAGCTTGAAGCTAGCGTTGATCAGCAGACACGGGCATTGCTCTGTGTCAATCATGAATACCCGCAACATGCATTAATGTTTCCCGATTTTGAAGCAAAAGATAAAGATCAAATGACTGCTGAGCGCGTGGCCATTTCGCAAGCGTCAGTCGGTGCTACGGTAGTTGAGGTCGCGCAACGAGAAGGCCAGTGGTCGGTAGTTTTGGATTCAACCTACAACCGCCGCATTAGCGCCTTGGATACGGTCATCGAGATAGCTGGCCCGGCGGCAGGACACAAACGTATGCAAACTTCCGCAGACCCCCAAGGCACAACAGTGATCGGCACCATGGGTAATTGTGCGGGAGGTATGACACCCTGGGGGACCTATCTTAGCTGTGAAGAAAACGTTAATTATTATTTTGCCGGTAAACTCAGCAAAGATCATCCTGAAAAAGCGAATCATAAACGCATGAACGTGTCTATCGGTGGTGCGGATTGGGAGCAGCATGACAGCCGTTTTAATGTGAGTATTGAACCGAATGAAGTCAATCGTTTTGGTTGGGTGGTAGAGGTAGACCCGCTTAATCCAAATTCAAAGCCCAAAAAGCGCACTGCCTTAGGAAGATTCAAACATGAGGGCGCTGAGACCATATTGTCAGCCAGCGGTCATCTGATTATTTATATGGGCGATGATCAGCGCTTTGAGTACCTGTATAAATTTGTTAGCCGCGACAAAGTAAATCTAGATGAACCTGCTAGCAATGCTGATTTACTTGATCATGGCACTCTCTATGTGGCGAAATTTCATGATGAAGGGTATTTAGATTGGTTGCCATTAAGACATGACAACCCCTTGCTTACTGCGGAGTTTGATTCGCAAGCCGATATTTTGATTGAAGCACGAAGTGCTGCGGATATATTAGGTGCAACGCCGATGGATAGGCCAGAAGATGTGGTCACTAACCCTAAAACTGGTAAAGCCTATGTCATGCTAACCAATAATTCTAAGCGCAAGAAAAGCAATGCGGCCAATCAAAGAACTAAAAATCACTTTGGACACATTTTAGAAATTGCTGAATTAGATGGAGAGTTAACGGGGACCCGCGCAGAGTGGAACACCTTGGTTAAATGTGGTGATCCGAATAATGCAAAGCATCAAGCGCAATGGCACCCAAACATATCAGCTAATGGGTGGTTTGCAAATCCAGACAATGGTGTTGTTGATCCAGCTGGGCGCTTATGGGTGAGCAGCGACCAAACCTCTATTGTAGACCTGACTGGCACTAACGATGGATTATGGGCGTTAGAAACACAAGGGGAAGGGCGTGGAATAGGGAAAATGTTTTTTAGATCCCCCGCCGGCGCAGAGGTATGCGGACCTATATTTTCGGACAATGCAGAAAGTTTATTTATCTCTATCCAGCATCCTGGCAATTTTGTTTCTGGTAAGGCAGCGACTTTTGAAAAGCCCAGTACCCGTTGGCCAGATTTTAGTGACGACTTACCACCGCGGCCTTCACTAATGGTGATTCAAAAGAAACAGGGTGGCCCCATAGCTTAGTTGATGTTTCACTGACTAGATAAAAACTCTATTAATGATTTAGGGTCGTCGCTAATAATGCCATCAACACCAAACTCAACTAAGCGCAACCAATCTTGCTCAGTATTGGCGGTCCACGGAATTACCTTTAAGCCAGCTGCTTGCATCTTTGTTACCGAGTCTTGATCAATAACTTTGTAGTTGGGTGAAACAATATCCGCCATCGCCTCTTTGGCTGCATTAACCCAATCTGTTGGAGCGCTATCGAACAGTGCGGAAAGCTGTATCTCTGGTGCAAACTCTTTAGCCGCTCGTAAGGTTCGGTGATCAAACGACTGAATGGTCGTTCGAGCACCAAAGTTGTATTTGTTAATTTGCGCCATAATTAATTCTACAAAACGTTTTGGCTCTGGTTGCGCCTTAGGATTGCGTGGATCGCTTTTCGTTTCGATATTAAAAAGTATGGTATTGGCATTAGGGTGTGTCGAATTGCTAACTAGATTAAACACTTCATCTAAGGTTGGTATCCGACTGTGCGGGCGAAGTGTTTGATTGGGAAATCGAGGGTTTACTTTCGCGCCGCAATCGATAGTTTTGACTTCGTCCAATGTCATTTCGTGTAACCATTTTGAGTGTTCAATTTGGGAACCATCTAGATATTGGTAAAGTGTTTGATTGATCTTTTGATCATGGACCACAACGACCACGTCATCTGCTGTTACGCCTAAATCAAACTCCAACGTATCTACACCAATTTGCATGGCGTATTCAAAGGCAGCTAAGGTGTTCTCGGGTAAGACTGTGCGTGCACCGCGATGTCCTTGTACTTCAATTTTTTGTTTCATTATCTTTTTTCAGTATTGAATATTCCTAAGCTGGTTCAGTATTGCACAATGATGCCGCAAATTATTGTAACTAATAAAACAAGCAAACCGATTTATGAGCTAAATAGTGTTTTATTTATAAGTAACACAATTTTAACAAAACGACTGGACAGCCTTAGATTATAAACGCTATTATTTGTGTCTGGGTAAGGCATTGCGCCAGTTTAAGTTAGCGTGATGTTAGTCGACGATTGTCGATTTTTATGGATTATTTGTAATAAACGGGTTTAAAAACAGGGTTATTCCACAGCAAAGTTAATGTTGTATCTGGCGTTCAAAAGCAGCACAGAGTAAGTCTCTTACTAGAGATAAATGACTCTCAGAGAGTCATATTGGGTGAGCACGGGTTTGGCTTCACGATGGATCTAGATCAATTTAGTCTAGAAAGCGCGGCAATCGATAGGAAAGATTTGATTTAGCCGGCAAGGCGCAGACCAGTTTTAGTGCACATCAATATAACGCAAGTAGCTATCAAGCAGTCCATAAACCTGGGTTGGTATTTGTTTATGACGTTTAACAATCGATTTTAATTTCTAGGGGTCTGTGAATGAAATCTTATAAAAGAAACAATAAAAGTATGGGTAGTGCTTTTTTGTCTATTTTTGCACTACTGTTTATGGGTTTAGGTGTCTCTTTTCAGGCCTATGCCGATTTGGAAATTAGCGAGTTTATGGCTTCCAATGATTCAACCCTTTTTGATGAAGATGGTGATGATGAAGACTGGTTAGAAATACACAATTCGGGTGCTAGTGCTATTGATTTAGAGGGGTGGTATTTAACCGATGATGATGGTGACCTAACCCAATGGAGTTTTCCTAGCGTTGTATTAGGAGCTAACCAATATTTAGTTGTGTTTGCTTCTAACAAAGACCGCGCGATAGCAGGTTCCGAGCTACACACAAATTTTAGCCTTAGAGCGGGTGGAGAATATCTTGGACTAGTGAATCCACAGGGCATTGTTATTAGTGAGTATGAAGATCCATACCCGCAACAATTTGAAGATATTTCATTTGGTGGCACACAGTATTTTACTGAACCGACACCGGGCGCACCGAATGGTCAGGGTGTTGCCGGTTTTCTGGAGCCGGTTGAATTTGGTTTAGCTCATGGCGTTTACGATTCTCCGCAATCTTTATCGCTAAATAGTACCCAGCCGAATGCACAAATTCGTTATACCTTAGATGGCAGTGAACCTCCCGTAGACATGGGTTGTACCCCAACTGCTGACGGTGCAGCATGGTCCTATGACTACTACGAAGGTAGTTTTAGTCAGGTGCCAAACTTTAATAATTTAACTCCAGTTGAGTCGGGGACTGCGGAAATTGTCTCATTAGAACCGCGCCTTCGAGACACTAACTACGCGTTTCGATATAGAGGTTGTATCAATGCATTAGTCGACGGTTTTTACGAATTCACCACTTCGTCAGATGATGGTTCAATTTTGCGTGTCGATGGAGTCGAAGTTGTCAATAACGACGGTTTTCATGGCACCGTATCTGTTACCGAAAGGGTCTTTTTAGAGAAAGGTTTACATTCAGTGGAAATTGGTCATTTCCAAGGCGCTGGCGGTCAGTCATTGGCCGCGACTTGGGTAGCACCCTTACGTGGAGCAACTTTCGCTGCCACCCAAGATCAAGGAATTTTCTATAACGCTGATCCAAATTCAGACAACTTTATTGAGTTCGAATTAGAACTGGCTACGAGTGGCGATTTTCAGTTTATTGCCAGTGTGCAGGGTTTGGATGGAGATAGTGACTCCTTTTGGGTACAAGTTAATAACGGTCCGCTGGTACGGTTCAATACAGGAGTACAATCGTCTCCTCAAGAAATCTTAGTCACTAATAACGGTAGTGATTTTACTGCGAGTTTACCCGTAGGCGAGCACACCTTACGATTCTACGCACGCGAAGATGGTGCGCGTCTTGATTACGTTGAGGTTCGAGGAGTGAGTTGTGATGGTCCGTGCGAGCCTCAAGTGTTGCAAGTGGAATTGGATTCAGATGCTAGATTGAGTGGAGAGTTTTCCTTTGGTGGACTCGATTCAGAACCACTACATACGGAACGGTGGTTTGAATATGACGGGCCATTCATTATTGATGAAACCAGTGTTGTTAGAGCTGTTGCTGTTCAGGACGGATTTTTATCGGCTGAGCCCGTCACCCAAACGTATTTGTTTCTAAACGATATTGTCCAACAATCGGATCAACAAGCACCTGCGGGTTGGCCGGACAACAATTTGAATGGTCAATTATTGGATTATGGAATGGATCCTAACATCGTCAATGCTGATCCCGCTGCTATGCAGCAATCGTTAATGAGCTTACCCACGATTTCTATAGTCACCGACTTGGATAACCTAGTGCACCCTGATTTTGGAATCTACGTGAATGCTGAAGAAAGGGGCAGACACTGGGAACGGCCCGTATCGATGGAGGTGATTGACCCCAGTGGAGCTGAGCCAGGATTTTCTATGAATGCTGGAATTCGAATCCGTGGTGGTTTTAGTCGAAGAGATGACAATCCAAAACATCCATTCCGTATTTATTTTAGAGGCGCCTACGGCGGTGATTTACAATACCCACTGTTTGGAGATCAAGGAGTAGATAGTTACGAGCGAATTGATTTACGTTCACCCAATAACTATGGTTGGGCCTTTCAAGGGGACGCACGCAACACCTTTTTGCGCGAGGTTTTTTCGCGAGATACGCAAGCAGCAATTGGCAATCCCCATACGCGCAGTCGATATTATCACTTCTACGTAAATGGCCAATATTGGGGTGTTACCATGACTCAGGAGCGCGTCACCAACGGTTATGGAGAAACGCATTTTGGTGGTGACGAAGATGACTACGATGTGGTTAAACACAATAGAGTAGACAATTTTCGATTTGAAGCATCAGACGGCTTTACCGAATCTTGGAGTCAGATGTGGGACGTGGTCGCAGATCAAGCCATTACCTCGCAAGAGTATGAGTTTGTGGAGTCTCAGGTAGATATTGAAAATCTAATTGATTATGTGCTTATTAACGCCTACGAGGGCGATTTAGATGGTGCACCAAGCTGGTTTTTAAGAACCGATAACAATCGATGGTCTCGTGCAAATAATTGGTTCGCTTTGCGTGATCGGGTTGGCAGCACACTTAAATGGTCATTTTTCCAACACGATGGTGAACATGCATTGCTCGCTCGACGCATAGATGACCAAGAAAATGTCTTAGGGCCTTTCCCTCCTTTTAATGGCCAATCCAACTCGACCTTTACTGAGGAATACATGAACCCTTGGTGGCTACATGAGACCTTGAAAGGTAATGCAGATTACGTACAAAGGTTTCAAGTACGAGCGGCTGAGTTGTTTGGTCCTGGAGGTGCATTGACCGATGAGCAAGCGCTCAGTCGATGGACGGCTAGAAAAGAACAAGTCCGAGATGCAGTACTGGCTCATTCAGCGCGTTGGGGGGATGCCAGCGCAACCAATAATCCAACACGAACGGTCAACGATTGGCAAACGGAAGTAGACTTCGTAGAAAACACTTTCTTTCTAGGTCGCTCGGAGACCGTGTTTGCGCAATTAGTCGAACAAGGCTTAGCTGATCCAGCACTACTCTCAGTAGCTAATCCCTCGGCATGTTTTCAGCCTGATTTTAACGCAGGTACAGATCAAGCAATATTTTTGTGGCAAGACTGCCCATCAGGTCAATGGCAAGTTCGATTTGCTGGCGGGGGTTCAAGTCCTGTCGTGACAGCGCAAGGTGATATTGTATCGTCTTCAGGAATTAATGGTGTCGTGGGTATACAGCTAGAAAGCGACGATGTTTTAGATGTCACGACTAATTCGGGGCAAATAAATTTTCTATTGAATGTTGTGGGAGCAGGAACTGACGGGTTTCGTTTTACACCAGCAGATGAGAACGCTTGTTTTACTTTAGATAGTGATTTTCCAATATTCTTAGGACAAGGCAGAGTCCCAGTTTCGTCGCCTTTGAATTTAGGTACTTTAGAAAGCTGTGCACAACCCATCACCACCGTTGTAATCAACGAGTTTATGGCCTCCAATGATACTACCTTAGCTGATGAAGACGGTGAGTTTGAAGATTGGATAGAGATTCATAATACTGGTACCGAACCTCTTGATTTGGCAGGTTGGACCTTGACGGACGATGCCGCTGATCTGACGCAATGGACATTCCCAAGTGTGGTTTTGCAAGCAGACGAATACTTAGTGGTATTTTCCTCAGGCAAAGATCGTGCGGTATCGGGCGGTGAGCTGCACACTAATTTCGGACTCCGAGCCGGCGGTGAGTATCTTGCCTTGGTGAGCCCGCAAGGGGAGATCGTAAGTGAGTTTGATTTTCCTCAGCAAACTGGCGATGTTTCTTTTGATGGCACACACTTTTTTACTTCTCCAACTCCAGGAGATGAGAATGGCCAAGGTATTGAGGCGAGTGAGTTCTTGAATAATCCAGGAGCCTTTATCGACAGCGACGGTGATGGTGTGCCGGATTTAAATGACGCTTTCCCGAATGATCCCAGTGAGACCACTGATAGTGATGGTGACGGCGTCGGTGACAATGCGGATGCATTCCCCAACGATGCCAGTGAAACCACCGATAGTGATGGCGATGGCATTGGCGATAATAATGATCCATTTCCAAACGATCCGAATAATGGAAATTCAGGAAACGACCTTTCTTGTTCTGAACCAGATTATGATCAAACTATCGAACAGGCGATCTTTATGTGGCAGGATTGTTCAACGGGTGAATGGCAATTGAGGCTCACCAATGGTGGTGATGCTCAAGGCATCATTGCGCAGGGTAGTATTTTTTCTGAACTGGGTTTTAGTGATTTAACGGGCGCAAGTCTTGAGTCAAACGATACGTTAGAGAACACTATAGATCCGATGCAGGTCAATTTTAGTTTGCGGGTGTTCAACGTAGCGTTTGATGGCTTTAGTTTTATCCCAAATAGTACCGATGCATGCTTTACATTGAGCAGTGATGTTCCGATATTTGTAGGTGAATCGCGAGTTTCCGTTAGTGCTCCATTCAGTCTAGAAACATTGGAAGCCTGTACTACAGCCCCTCCAACAACAGATCAATGTTTTGAGCCTGTTGTCGACAGGTCTACCGATCGAGGCATCTTTTTATGGCAAGATTGCCCAAGTAACCAATGGCAATTGCGGTTACTTGCTGGTGGTGATACCAGCGGGGTACAAGCAGTCGGAGACGTCGTTTCAGAATTGGGCTTTGATGACCTAACGGGCGTCAGCGTTGAGCCTAATGACATATTGGAGAACACAACAAGTGCAGACCAAATTAATTTTAGTTTGCGAGCCTTTCGCACTGCTTTTGATGGCTTTAGTTTTATTCCAAGGAGTTCGAACACGTGTTTTACGGTGGATAGCGATGTTCCGGTGTTCTTAGGTCAAAGTAGAACTATGATTAGTTCTTCGCTGAATCTCGACACTTTGAATAGTTGCGATACAGTAACTCCTCCTGTTCAGTCAGACCAATGTGGTGAACCTGTCTTCGATTCCTCAACGGAGCCAGGTGTGTTCTTGTGGCAGGATTGTGATGTCAGTGGCAGCGAAGCTATTTGGCGCATGCGTGTTAGCGGTGGTGGATTATCATTCTTGCCTTATCAGGGTGTTGTAACTTCGAGTAATTTAGTAACTGCCGTGGGAGTGCAATTAGAAGGTCACGATTTGCTTGATCCAATTCTAGGGAGCAATGGATTCATTTTCACGTTTAGTTTAGCTAACTCCGGCATTGATGGCGTAGATTTTAGTATACCTACTGGGGGTCAAACTTGTTTTGATGTACAAGAACTGCCCCTTGGTGCACAAGTCTTTGTTGGTCGCAACAGACTGGTACAAACAGGCGCATTCAATCTAGAGGATTTAGGTATCTGTCTCTAATTTAAACATTTTGAGGGAAAATATGTTTAAACTATCACCATCACTTTTTAGTGATGGTGATTTTTTTTGACTTAAAGTTATCAAAATGAAAATTTAATGGATTCATTTGCAAATGATCAATTCGCGAAGACGATACGGTGTCGTATGTCCACCAGAATCTGCTTGGGAGTTATCACAGGCTTGGCCCGAAGCACGTATGCAGATAGTCCAAGACGCTGGGCATTCCATATCAGAGCCAGGCATCATTGCCGCACTAATGATTGCTGCGACTGAATTTGTGTCTACGGCTTGATGGTTATTTGCAAGCTAATGCCAAATATTATCTTTAGTTTGACCTTGTATTTCGCAGTCGGCGATTTTGAAATCGATTACTGAACCATTTTTTTGCTTGCCAGAATAATCTTTGCTGACCGATACAATGGTAGGTGTAAGTAGTATCAGTGCACTTATATTAACAACGGTCATTAGACCTAAAGCCATATCAGCTGCGTTCCAAACTTCGGTCAAACCTGCGGTGGTACCCCATATCACCATAGCTAAATAAGCTACGGTATAGGTACCTCTGCCAAATTTATTATCTAATCCAAATATTCGTAAATTGCTTTCGGCGTAGGCGTAGTTGGCAACGACCGAAGTAAAGGCAAAAAAACTAATAGCGATGGTAACAAAATGAATCCCGTAATCACCTATGTGTGCCTCCATCGCAGTTTGAGTTAGACGAATTCCTTCTAGCTCAGTATTTGTATGACCACCAGCAAGGAGAATTATTATAGCGGTGCAGGTGCACAAAATTATGGTATCAAAAAATACTCCTAACATTTGTACATAGCCTTGGGTAGCGGGATGATTTGGCGTTGGTGATGCACTTGCTGCCGCTTGTGGTGCACTTCCCGAGCCCGCTTCGTTTGAATACAATCCGCGTTGAATACCGGCTTGAATAGCAGCACCAAGCGCGCCTGCTCCAGCCTCTTGTAAACCAAATGCTGAGCTGAAAATTTCATACAGTATGTCGGGCACTAAGGACAGATTCATACCAATTAAAACGACTGCTGTTAGTACGTATGCTATTCCCATAAAAGGGACAACTAATTCAGCGAAGCGAGCTATGGAGCGTAAGCCACCAATAATAATAAGAGCGGCGGTGATGGCGATAAAAATGCCGGAAAAATAGGTGGGCACCTTGTAGGCGTAATTCCATGCATCGGCAATGGTATTGGCTTGCAAGGCACTAAAAAACAAGCCGTAGCCCATAAAAATACACACAGCAAACAATACTGATAACCAGCGATACCCCAAACCTAATTGTATGTAGTAGGCGGGGCCGCCGCGAAATTCTTTGTTGCTATCGCGTACTTTGTAAACTTGGGCGAGTAGACTTTCAGCAAAGCCCGTGGCCATGCCTAGCAGGGCAATCACCCACATCCAAAATACAGCCCCAGCTCCTCCTACTGAAATGGCCAATGCAACACCAGCTAAGTTTCCAGACCCAACGCGGGCGGACAAGCTGGTGCACAATGCTTGAAATGAACTGATACCCGAAGAATCAGATTGACGGCTATTCTTCATCAGGGCAAACATGTGCCCAAATTGTCTAAGCTGTAAGACTCCTAATTTATAAGAAAACCAAAGCCCCGCAATTACCAATAAATAAATAAGTAGTTGCCATTGGCCCCATAAAACATCGTTTACGGCACCGATAATCGTATTGAGCATGATGAGATTTTTTATAGAGGTTAGCGCGTAAGCTCATCATAACGTCTTAAGCCCTAATTTTTTGAGAATTAGAGCCTAAATTTGTACTAAACTTTCCAAGGTTTGCGCACATGCTTGAGCAACTTCTTGTCCTTTATGTACAAAATGCTCCATAAAGAAATCATGATGTTCTTTACTAGAGTGGAAATTATGTGGCGTCAGGACTGCACTAAACACCGGCATCCCGGTATCCATTTGTGCGCGCATCAGTCCGTCTATAACAGCCGTGCCTACAAATTCATGTTTGTAAATACCGCCATTCACCACTAAGCCAGCAGCGACAACCGCCGCGTACTTGCCAGTCTCAGCAAGGGCTTTGGCATGCAGTGGAATTTCATAAGCGCCGGGAACTTCATAAAAGTCGATTTCACGATCACTCAATTTAGCGAATTCAGCTTTAAAGGCTTCGCGCAATTGATCTACGATATCTCGATGCCAACAGGCTTGCACAAAGGCTACCCGATTACGCTTAGCGATATCACCACAGCTAGTGGTGTTTAAGTTAGTTATTTGGTTTGTCATTACATTACTCAACTATTTTTAAAATCTAATAAATTGAGGGCAACAAGGTTGTGACACTTTAACGCTCATCTAAATCATCATGTCATTTCAACACGAACGCGATCAGACGAATCTTCAACGTATTAACCTTATTCTCATAACCAGACTATAACTGTCGGCCTTGGAATCACACCAAGTCTGCTGTCCTCTCTGTAAAAGAATTACAAAGAGCGCCCGCGGGCTAAACATAAACGTTCTATGTTATTACCGCCGGTGGGGACTTTCACCCCGCCCTGAGAACCCCAGTGAAGTGGCACTGGGATGCTAATTATAATATGTCTGTGCGCCTTAGTACATCGCAAACTTGCGGCTAAATAATTATTTAATTAGCATTCACAGACTTATTGAAGAGATAGTTTCTCTAGTCAGCCCCTTTGTCTTGGAGTTTGAAGTTTATGCATTAAGCCAGCGTTTTAATCCAAGGAAGTACTAGAGCATTGCAATTCACTCGCGCACCTAGTCGAGTTGCCAATAAAAACATGCCAGCTAGTTTACGATGTAAATATAAGATATTAGTGGGTGGCGTTTGCCAAAATTCTTTAAAGTCGTGTGCTTGTTCGCTTATCGCGGTTAAGCGCGAAGAAAGATTCGCATCAGCAAAATCATAGTCTCCCCGATGCGCAAATGGCTCTAGTCCTATGTAAAAAATCCCAAGCAAAAATTGTTGATAGTCTTTGCTAGCAGACCTTGCATGATATCCGAGTCGATCTGCTGCATCTATTAAGGCAATGTCGTCTTGACTAATTACTGCTCTAATAAGACGCTTATAATCGCTCACAAATTTTTTAGGGAAAGTCCGTGATGCTCCAAAGTCTAATAATACTATTTTTTGAGTACTTGCTTGGTAATGATAGTTGGCAAAATTAGCGTCAGTTTGCATTAGCCTCAAATCAAATAGTTCTAACAGCATAAGTTCGAACATATGAGTCATTAATTCGTCACGTTCAGCGCCATCAAATAAGTCGATTTTTTCAATAGATTCACCCGCCACGTATTGCATCGCTAAAATTGTTTTTTTGGTGAGCTCTGGATAATGTTTGGGTACCACAAATGCGGGCAGGTCTGCTAGTAGCTCATAGAATTGCTCCAAATATTTAGCTTCCTGGAAGTAATTTGCTTCGTCGTGTAATTGCCTTTTGGCATCTTCTAATACATTAGTAATATCCATATGTTTGGGTAGCAAATTGGATATCTTTAATAGCGTGGCAATATTATCTACGTCACTATCAATGCTCTGTGCTATTCCTGGATATTGAATCTTTAATACAAGTTCTTCTCCCGCTAAAGTCGTAGCGCGATGCACCTGACCAATCGAAGCGGCAGCCAAGGGGGCGTAATCAAAACTTTCAAATTGATCTAACCAATCCTCGCCATAAGCTTCAGTTAAGCTAGCTTCGAGTTGTGCTCGGGGCATCGACATCGCCTGATCACGCAGCTGTGCCAAAATAGAGCTAAGTTCTTCTGGTAAGAAGTCGCCGCCTTCCATGGATAATAATTGCCCAACCTTCATGGCAGCACCACGCATAGCAGAGAGCTGTTTAGTCACCCTTGTAGCATTGGCTGGGGTTAACAACATATCGGTGATTTTGGGGCGCTTTCCTTGACTCAATTGTTTGGCGCCTTCGCCCAACATGCCTGCCGCGACCCCTCCAGCGATTCTAGCCACTCGACTAAAACGGCTTACTCGTGTTTTGGGTACCGCTTTGTATTTTTTATTGTTGTCCATAAAGCCTAGTGTAACTTTAAAAGTGTTACAGAGTATCAATATGATGCAAGTCAAAGACAGAGTACAATGCCTGTCTATCGGTTATAAAAATCGCAGCATATGAAAAACTTAATTAAGTGCCCTGTATGGTTTTTAGGATTGCTTTGGCTCTCGGCCTGCACTTCTAGTCAAGATCATCATTCAAACTCAGCTCAACCTTCAAGCAATAGTGTTGAACTCAAACAAGCTGCAGCGGGCATGGTGGTGACTGCCAATCCTGTTGCAACCAAAACGGGTGCAGCTATATTACGAGCGGGCGGCTCATCAGTCGATGCCGCCATCGGTATACAAGCTGTTCTTAGTTTAGTAGAACCACAAAGTTCTGGATTTGGTGGTGGTGGTTACATGGTGCATTTTGACAATACCACTAAGCAAGTCGATGTCTACGATGGCAGAGAAACCGCACCTAAAAACGTTTCTGCGGATATGTTTTTAGATCAAGATGATCAATCAATCGGTTTTATTAAAGCTAAAACCAGCGGGCTTTCCACCGGTGTTCCTGGCATGGTAGCCATGTTGAGTTTGGCTCATGCTAATCATGGGAAATTACCGTGGGGAGAGCATTTTGCAGACGCTATTAAACTAGCTAATGATGGCTTTGTAGTTTCGCCTCGATTACACATGTGGATTGAGCGATTCGGTAAATACATACCGAGAGATCTAAAAGAAGGCACCTTAGACGCAGCAAATTATTTACTCGATGCTAATGGTGAGTCGATTGCCGTTGGTAGCCTGCGTACTAATCGGGACTATGCAAACACTTTGCGGACTATCGCCAATAATCCGCGTGATTTTTATACTGGCGATATAGCAAAAGATATTGTTCAGCAAGTTCAACAAACACCACGTGCTGGCAGTTTATCTTTACAAGACATGAGAGACTATCAAGCGCTTAAAAAGTCGGCCTTATGCACTTCAGTGGGCGACCTACAATTATGCGGGCCACCACCGTCGTCTTCATGGGTCGCCGTTGGAGCAATGCTCGGGTTACTTGAATTCACACCAGAGTTCAGTTCCAGAGCAGACAAAGATCCAAAAAACTGGACTTTATTTGCAGAAGCACAACGGCTTGCTTATGCAGATCGTGATCACTATGTTGCGGATAACGAGTTTGTCGATGTGCCTCTGCTTGGCATGCTTAATAAAGATTATTTACGCGAACGCGCAACGCTGGTTTCTGTGCAACGAGCAAAGCCAAGCATAGCTCCAGGCGACCCTTGGGAATATCAAAATTCTACCGCAGCCGATACCTTGGGCAAAGATATGACTGATGACGTTGCTGGCACCACACATTTCGTGGTGGTCGACGGCGAGGGCAATGTCGTTTCTCTAACCGCTTCGGTAGAGAGCGTATTTGGTTCTACTAGAATCGCTGGTGGTATGTTTTTGAATAATCAATTGACTGATTTTTCTTTTCAAGAAACTGATGACCAAGGCAATAAAATTGCCAATCGAATTGAAGCTGGTAAGCGTCCGCGTTCGTCTATGTCACCGACTATAGTTTTAGACCAAGACGGAGAATTTTTAATGGCAACAGGCTCTCCCGGTGGCAATTCAATTATTGCCTATACTGCCAAAACCTTGGTTGGTGTACTCAACTGGAAACTCAGTGCGCAGGAAGCAGTCAATTTACCCAATATGGTGGCGCGAGGCGACAAGGTGCGCATTGAAAAAGATCGAGCTTCACCAGCGATTATCCAAGGCTTGCGTGACTACGGTTATACAGTCAAAGAAAGTGCAGGAGAAAATTCGGGTTTAAGTGTGGTAGTACGTTTGCCCAATGGTCAGTTACAAGGTGGCGTAGACCCTCGTCGTGAAGGAGTAATAGAAGTTGTTGATTTTTAGTTATCGACCTTTTTTGCTGGCTTTTTGCCACCGACCTTCATTGTCGGCAATAGGCCGAGCAAGTGACTAAAAATACAGCCTTGTTTAATGCGCTTTTTGCCTATTTCTTATGGGGGCTTGCTCCCATCTACTGGAAACAAATATCCCATATAGGCAGTGCGCAGATTGTTGCGCATCGAATGTTATGGTCCTTCATATTCATTTTGATCATTGTTATCGCAATGCGCCAGTGGCCAGAGTTACACAGGGTAGTACGTGATCAACGTCAGCGAAAATTATTGTTTATTGCGGCGGTGCTAAATTGCGTGAACTGGGCTGTATTTATTTGGGCAGTTAACGCTAACTATCTGGTAGAGGTGTCTATGGGTTATTTCATTAACCCTCTGATGACCGTATTGTTGGGCATAGTCCTATTTAAAGAACGTCTAAATCATGCCCAAATGTTTGCCTTGTTGTGTGTTTTCACAGGCGTCGGCTATTTAGTATTTCTACAAGGTTATCTGCCTTGGATAGCGCTTAGCTTAGGTAGTAGTTTTGCAATGTACGGAGCAGTAAAAAAGAGTATGACGGTATCAGCAACCGTAGGTATGACTGTAGAGACAGGATTTTTTGTAATACCTGCGCTGATCTTTTTGCTTATATGCGAATATAACCAAGCAGGTGGCAGTGGTTTTGGCGTCACCACTAGTGATAACTTATGGTTGATATTTTGTGGTTTATTAACCTTAACCCCGCTGGTCCTTTTTGCCAGTGCCGCAAAAAATTTAAGTTTAACAACTCTTGGGATGGGGCAGTATATCGGACCGACTCTGCATCTTTGCATTGCCATTTTTCTTTATAAGGAACCATTCGATCAAGCGCAGTTTGTCGCCTTTAGTATGATTTGGTTAGCGCTGATTATTTATAGCGTAGATCAATTTCGTCAGCGTAAACCGCAAGTTCACCAAGTGATTTAACTGAGCAATAAATATCTAGCGGCTTAAATACGCCATCGCTTCTTCCATACCTTTAAGCGTGAGCGGATACATCTTTTGTTCCATTAATTCTTGAATTATTTTAGTCGAGTGGGTGTGTTCCCAATATTCTTTTGGTGTTGGGTTTAGCCACACGGCCTTATCATAGGTTTGTGTGAAACGGTTTAGCCAATTGCTGCCGGGTTCACGATTCATGAAATCAATACTGCCGCCTGAGTGCGTTATTTCATAGGTTGCCATAGCCGCATCACCAACAAAAATAATTTTATAGTCGCTACTATACTTGCGCAGTATGTCATGCGTTGGGGTTACCTCGTCGTAACGCATATCACTGTTCTGCCATAAACCGTCGTAGATAAAATTATGGAAATAGAAGTATTCCATATGTTTAAATTCTACTCTTGCGGCACTAAATAACTCTTCGCAGGTTTTAACATAAGGGTCCATCGACCCGCCCACATCAAACAACAACAAAACCTTCACTGAGTTATGTCGTTCTGGCACCATTTTGATATCAAGCAAGCCGGCATTGTGAGCGGTGGACTTGATGGTGTCGTCTAAATCGAGTTCTTCTTCTGCACCGGTACGAGCAAATTTGCGTAATCTGCGCAGCGCCATTTTAATATTGCGCGTGCCGAGTTCTATGCTGTCATCCAAGTCTTTAAAATCACGCCTATCCCAAACTTTTACGGCAGTGCCGTTTCCACCTTCTCCGCCAATACGTATGCCTTCCGGATTGTAACCATTATTGCCGAACGGCGAGGTGCCACTGGTGCCAATCCATTTGTTGCCGCCATGATGTTCTTCGTCTTGCTCTTCTAAACGCTTTTTAAAAGTTTCAATCAACTTTTCTAAACCACCAAGACTTTCAATTTGAGCCTTTTCTTCTTCGGTTAAGGTTTTCAAAAATTCACTGCGCAGCCAATCTTCTGGGATTAAGGCTTCGATAAAATCTTCGAGTTTTTCTAATTCGGTGAAGTGGGCTTTGAAGGCACGATCAAACTTATCAAAATTTTTCTCATCTTTAACCATGCAAATGCGTGCTAGATAATAGAATTTCTCCATATCAGCAAAAACAATTTTGTGATCAAGCGCGGTGATTAAATCCGATAACTCTCGGATCGTCACGGGCAAGCCTTGGTGGCGTAGGCTATCGAAAAAATTTAGTAACATGAAACCGCTAACTGACTACTGGTTACGGGTCTCACGCCTATGCATAAATGCCAGGCGTTCCAGCAATTGCACGTCTTGTTCATTTTTAAGTAAAGCCCCATAAAGTGGCGGGATGGCTTTATGATTATCCCTGTCTTTTAAAATGTCATCAGGAATATCGTCAGCCATCAACAACTTTAACCAATCGATCAACTCGGAAGTAGAAGGCTTTTTCTTCATTCCTGGAACTGAGCGAACTTCAAAGAAAACTTCCAATGCTTCTTTTACTAATTCCTTTTTCGCTTTTGGATGGTGCACTTTAAGAATCTGCTCCATAGTGTCGCGGTCTGGAAAGTTAATAAAGTGAAAAAAGCAGCGTCGTAAAAATGCGTCTGGCAATTCTTTTTCATTATTACTGGTGATAATAATAATCGGGCGATGTTTAGCTTTAATCGTCGCGCCAGTTTCATAAACAAAGAATTCCATTTTGTCTATTTCTACTAACAAGTCATTTGGAAACTCGATATCTGCCTTGTCAATTTCATCTATCAACAACACAACTTGTTCGTCGGCTTCGAAGGCCTCCCACAGCTTACCTTTATCGATGTAGTTCGCTATGTTCTTAACATCGGCATCACCTAGTTGCGAATCACGCAATCGAGAAACTGCGTCATATTCATACAAACCCTGTTGAGCCTTGGTGGTTGACTTAATGTGCCATTGAATAAGCTGTTTACCCAAAGAAGCTGCTACCTCTTCAGCAAGCATGGTTTTACCTGTGCCAGGTTCACCTTTTATCAAAAGTGGGCGTTGTAAGATAATAGAAGAATTAACCGCGAGACTCAGGTCTTCGGTAGAAATATAGCTGTCACTGCCGTTAAATTGCATGATTCACCTGAAAATTTTGTACACTATTTTGATACTGTATTCTGAATGTCCGTATATGGCATTCCGAGTTTGTTATAGTGGCGCAGTATAAAACAAATTAATGAACATACTGTATGACAAATCATCAATATCAGCGAGAAATTTTAGACAATCAGGTGCTTGTGCTCGATTTAGCGGATGCGCAGGTCGAATATCATCCTCAGTTTATCGCTGATGCCGATGGTCTAGAATATTTTGAACGGATTTTAAGTGAGACAGATTGGCGACAAGAGCGAATAACTGTTTTCGGTAAAAGCCACCTCACACCCAGGTTGTCATGCTGGATGGGCGATGAGGGTTTAGATTATAGCTACTCGAATCTAACCATGACACCAGTGCCTTGGACGGATACTTTACGCAAGATAAAACACACATTGGAACAGCGAACAAAACATAGTTTTAATAGTGTATTACTCAACTATTATCGTGACGGTCAAGACTCTAATGGGTGGCACAGTGATGACGAACCAGAACTAGGGTTTAATCCTGTTATTGCGTCTATCAGTTTAGGCGCTAGCCGAGATTTTAAATTGCGCCACAAAGCCAACAAGCACAATGTACAAACATTGAACTTGGAGCATGGGAGCCTATTAATGATGTGTGACACTACTCAGCGTTATTGGCAACATCAAGTGCCTAAACGCGCGAATGCCGACGCGCGTTTGAATCTGACATTTAGAACCATTAAATACAATAATCAACCATAAGTTTGCGTTTGTAAGGCAGCTATATATCTCTTGTTAATTTGATATGATGGCCACACCTTAAATTCGTTCTACTAGCGTTATGCCACCCATTAATAATTTACTTCAAAGCATGACTAACCGAATAGTGTTAGTAACTGTCGTGGCCTATTTTGTCGTACAAGCATTGTTTGCGGGTGAGTATAGTGGCTTGGAATTATATTTTTGGCAAAATCCGAATTTTAAGATATGGCAACCCTTCACCCATATCTTTCTACATGGTAGTCCATCACACCTAGCATTTAATATGATTGCGCTTTGGTCATTTGGTCGAGTTCTGGAACGAGTATGGGGCAATCAACGGTTTTTAATTTTCTATTTGTTATGTGGGATAGGGGCTGGCTTGATTTCGATTGGAGTCAATCATTTTGAGTTCCAGAAGCTTAGCGGCGATTTGCTTAACAGCGGTTTGAGCGAATCCAACCTAAGTCATTTATTGGAGACGGGATCCATTCCAGCTAGCGAGTTAGCCCGCGAGCGTTTTGAGCAGTATTTTCGGTTTTATCATGCACCCACGGTAGGAGCATCGGGGGCAATTTATGGGATATTGATGGCCTTTGCCTTACTGTTTCCAAACTTTAAAATCACCTTAATATTCTTGCCTATCCCAATCGCAGCAAAGTATTTTGTGCCAGTATTATTACTTATTGACCTTACTGGCGGCATCACGGGCTTTTCTTTATTTGGTCAGAATATCGCGCATTTTGCGCACATTGGTGGTGCTGTGGTGGGGCTTATTTTGGTCAAAACTTGGCTCGCGCCCCGACCTTAGCAAATGAACTTAGTCTAAGCTCACTAGAGTGACAGACAAGCCTATTTTTTTAAGTTCTTCTAACAGCTCTTTTTTCTCAGAGCGATTTAAAAACTCCGCGATTTCTATTTTTTGATTTAAGTGCTTGAGAAACAAAGTTGATGCACTCATTCTATAGCGACTGGGCTTTTTCAACACAGAGGTTTGACTGGTCTGCCACTGCCATTCCTGCTTTGGAAAATACACACCCTTGCGCAGGGTAAACGATTCGGCCTGTATCTCTATGGTTTGTTTGAAGTTTAACTTCCAGCTTACGTAGTACATCCCAACACTCAACGCTAAAATTTCTATCCCCGCAAATGGCAATACTAACCAAGCACCAACAGCGGCGAAACTTAGCCCTATAATCATGACAACCACAAACATGACCAACAGTATCTTCTTATTAGTTTGCCACGTCATAGACCTATTTGGAGACATGATTATTAGGTGTTGTTGATCGCTTGGGGTTGAATGTATTTCGATCACCAGTAAATCTCCTGATCGCTAGTTTTAGCTACCCACAATTAATTATACAATCGATTTTGCACAGTGAGCATCTAACCAATTAACCATTTCTTTGTAAATACTTGGGGCTTCAGGCTCGTTAAATATTTCGTGCATCAAATCGTCATATATATTTAAGGTCTTATCACCAGAGTTAACATTGTCGTACAAAAATTGTGAACCAGAAGGTGCTGTCATTGGATCACTGCCACCGTGCATGATTAGTATGGGCAAAGTAATTTTATTTGCCTCTAGTTTAGCTTGCTCCATAGTATTGTTCATTTCTACTAAAAATTTTGCCGATAGTTTTCCTTTATGAACCAGTGGGTCGTTCCTATAGTTCTCTACCACGGCGGGGTCCCGACTAATGCCAGAGGCGTCTAATTGCATGGCGCCAAATTTAGGAAACAGTTTAGCAATCAGAGTAATCAAATTAATTTGCCAAGTAGCTGGTTTTTGAGGACTTTCGATTGCAGCGCCAGATAATAAGGCGCCAATAAATTTTTCTTGATGCTTTTGAATAAAACGAGTGACGATTAATCCACCCATACTGTGCCCGAGTATAAACATAGGTATGTCGGCTTGGGACGCCATAATTCGCCCATAGAGTTTGAGCACAGAATCTTGAAACACCTCGAAAGAGTCTATGTGTCCAGGTGTGCCATAAGAGTTACCATGACTGGGTAAATCCATGGAGTAGACAGAATATCCTGCAGAATTTAGATATGAAGCTAGCGTCTCGTAACGGTGGCAATGTTCGCCTAAGCCGTGTACTAATAACACATTCGCCTTAGGCGTATTGTCGGTTTGCCAACTTTGATAGTACAGTTCTTGGTTTGTCATAACAGTTGCTCTAATTATTATTAGCTACTAAGAGTGGCTACTAATGACCGGTGAACAAGAAAGAACCTTTTGCATGAGCTTGTTTGCTTAACAAAGCATGATCTCGCTGAGTCGCGGCTATGTAAAACTGTCTTTGTAAGTCGGGTATTTCGTCTTGGCGGCCAGAGTGCCTCAGCACGGTAACTACTTTTTGTGTATCGCTGAGTAAGGTATCAACAATATGCTGCTCAAATCTTGGGTTATTAAATGCTGGGTCGGAATCTTTAAGTTTAGTAGCTTCATCAAATACGGCGAACAATTCGTCGAGTTTCAAACTTGATTGTTCCATCAACTCGCTACAGACCTGCCAATGTTCTGCATTGATTAAATCGTTCCAAAGAAACTTAATCAACTTAGCCGCTGACTTAGGCTCTGAATGATGCAGGTTTAAAAATTTCTCCAGCACATCAGATTCGGTGCCTAGACATCGGCATATACTCAAGTAGTCATGAAAACGTTCGGGGTCTCTATCGCCAGAAAAATAACTGTCGTGCATTTCACGTTTTTTCTTTTCTAGCGCATTTTTCGCGCTTGGGAATGTTTTGGCTAACTCGGCCCAACCTTGCAGACAATATGAAAGTCGTGCCCCGTAATAGGCAAGGGGGTCTTCTTCTAAGGCATGATCGAAAAAATATTCGTAAAACTTCAGAGCGTTAACAAAGTCACCCGCTTGATGCGCTCGATGAGCATCTTCCAGTACTTTAATGATGGCAGGCTTTTCCATAGTGTTTTACAACTGGCTAATTAAATCAGCAGGGAGATTAGGACGCTTTAGATTAACAGCAATCACATCGATTTTATTACTAATAATTTCATTAATTTGTATTTCTTGCGTGGGTCGATACGAGCCAATCGCATGAAAGTATCGATATTCACTTAAGCCCGACAACACGGATACCACATCCTTAAATTCATTCTGATTTGATACTTCAAATAGCACATGCGGCTTGCTTTCTTTTAGCACTCTGTTTGCGCCTAACAACGCCTTATATTCATGGCCTTCAATATCGATTTTAATTAGATCGGGAAGAGCCAAATTCTTGTCCTCACAAAGTTGGTCTAAGCTTACAAGGTCTATTTCAATTACTGGCGCGTTCGAAACATTGTCGTTTTTCTCCAAACTCGCATGTATTTGATGTGCAGGTACTGACAGTGTCCCGATTGCATCATGCCTATCCGATAAACCATATTTATACACACTGGCTCTGTTTGAAAAACCATTCAACGCTAGAGATTGAATAATTGTTGCGGCTAAATTTGGAATCGGTTCGAAACATACGGCTTGTATGTTTGGTTTACGCTGTAGCATTTCTATGGTCATATAGCCCACGTTACCTCCAATGTCATAAAACACGCCATTTTGGGGCATTAACCAATAAGCCGTATCAAATACCCAATGTTCCCAGCTATTGTTCCAACGGTACATAGTCGCGTAAAAATCAATATTGTGGGCATCAATCACCAGCTTCGCCCCGTAACGAGTAATAACGTATTTATTTTTAAGCCAAGGTGAAAATACACGGCCAAATAATCGTGCGACAACTCCTTTGCCACGCGGAATATACTTACAAACAAAGCCGATAAATTTAACGGCGTTTGAAAGCGAATAACCGCTATTTACATCCATCTACATAAAGCCTAGCTCTAACTTAGCTTCCTCGGACATATTGTCCATGGTCCATGGTGGTTCAAAAGTTAGTTCAACTCGTGAATCGGATACGCCTACCACGCTCTTTACTGCATTTTCGACAAAGCCAGGAAAGGTTTCGGCTACTGGGCAGCCTGGAGCGGTTAAAGTCATACTCACATCAACGAAATAATTATCATCAATCTTAACTTCATAAATCAGTCCAAGATCGTAAATGTTGACTGGGATTTCCGGATCATAGACTGTCTTTAATGCTTCAACAATTGCGGGAATCAGCTCTTCAGGCGTGGGTGGTTTGTCACTAGCACTGGCGTTAGTAGCCGCAGGCTGTTCACGCTCAACAATGTACGGTTTTAGAGTATCGTTCATTTAATTAAACCTTTTATTTTAAGTTATTACCTTAACATAAGCGCCGCTCTTTTGATCGCAGCGACTAAGGCGTCGATATCCGCCTTGTTGTTATAAAATGCCAGTGAGGCACGTGTTGTTGAACTTACTTCAAAAAATTCCATCACTGGCATTGCACAATGATGTCCTACTCGAATAGCGACACCCTGTTGATCTAGCAAGGTGCCCAAATCTGATGCATGAACACCGTCTAGCTCAAAGGACAAAATGCTGGCCTTGTTCGCAGCAGTACCAATAATGCGTATTCCATCAATCTCCAATATTTTTTCGGTTGCATAATCCAACAAACTGCTTTCGTAGGCGGCTATGTTAGCAATTCCAATATCAGACACGTATTCTATCCCCGCTCCTAAACCAATAACTCCAGCAATATTGGGAGTGCCCGCCTCAAATTTATGCGGCACATCATTGTATTCAGTGCCAGTGTTAAAACTAACTGTTTTAATCATATCGCCACCACCCCTATAAGGCGGCATGGCGTCTAATAATTGGTGTTTTCCATACAGTACGCCAACCCCGGTAGGGCTAAAAATTTTATGCCCTGAAAACGCATAGAAATCGCAGTCTAACTCTTGCACATCGACTTGCGAATGAGCAATTCCTTGAGCGCCATCGACTAACACTTTAGCACCTTTGCTATGCGCGGCATCAATCATCCTTTTTAATGGCGTGATAGTACCAAGCGCATTCGACAGTTGTGTGATTGCAAGTAATTTTGTTTTATTACTGAGTAGCTCTTCAAACTTCTCGTATATCAATTCACCTTGCTGGTTAATCGGTATAACTTTAAGTTTAATACCAATTTGCTCGACTAACATTTGCCAAGGCACAATATTCGAGTGATGCTCCATGGCTGAAATCATCACTTCATCACCGGCTTTAAAATTAGCTCGCGCAAAACTATTTGCCACCAAGTTGATTGAATCGGTGGTACCGCTGGTAAAAACGATTTCGGAATCAGTTTTGGCATTAATGAACTTTTGCACAATAGTGCGCGCTGCTTCAAAACGATCGGTAGAGCGTTGACTAAGCTCATGAATGCCACGATGCACGTTGGCATAATCTTCTTGATAAAATTCCGCTACTGTATCTATTACCTGTTGTGGTTTCTGAGTAGACGCACCGTTATCCAAATAGGCTAGCGGGCAGCCTGCAACTTTTTGATGTAGGGTCGGAAAATCCGCACGAACCTTCTCCACATCAAAGTTTAATGATGAATCGTTAACAGCATGTTTTGCACTAGCGCTCATGTTCAAACCAAGTCCTGTAAATCGTTCAGCAGTTCACCAGCAATAATTTGTGTGAGCTCTTTTCGAATACTGTCTACGTTAATACGTTCAATAACTTCATTAGCAAAAGCGAAGGTTAATAGTGCGTTGGCTGACTCAGTACTAATTCCACGCGACTGCAAATAAAACAATGATTTCGGATCAAGCTGACCAACAGTTGCACCGTGTGAACATTTCACATCGTCGGCATAGATTTCTAATTGTGGTTTGCAATCAGCCTCAGCATCATTGGACAATAACAAATTATTATTTTGTTGATCCGCACTGGTTAGTTGCGCGTCTTGCGCCACGATAATACGACCACGAAACACGCTGCGTGACTGATCGTCTAATATTGTTTTGTAATACTCGTCACTGGTGCAATTAGGCACAGCATGGTTGACCTCAGTATGGTTGTCTATGTGTTGCCGACCTTTACCCAACACCAAGCCGTTCATTTCCATATGCGCACCTTGGCCTAGCAAATTACAATTCACATCATTGCGAGTTACCAAGCCATTCAAAGCTACATTGTGATTCTTAACATTTGAATTCGCAGCTTGATTGATAAATACGCCGCCGATATGAAAAGCTTCGTCAGAATCTTGTTGAATCTTATAATGGTCGATATGCGCGTTGTCAGCGGCCATAATCTCGGTCACGCTATTGTTTAGATACACCAGTCCGTCTATACCAATATGACGTTCAACTACGGTGCATTTAGTATTCGCGTCAGCAACAATTAGATTACGAGAATGGCTTATTGTATCCGCTTGAGTTGCGAAAAAATAAACTTCCAGCACGCCGTCGACCACCGTGTCTTTATCTAATTTTAGTACAAAACCGTCTTGGCAATAGGCGGTATTCAAGGCCGTGAAGCCATGCTGCTGTTTGGCTAAGCAACTACCAAAGGCAGCGCTCAAATCAGCTTCATTATCTGCTAATGAATTGGATAAACTACTAAAGCTCACGCCACCAATGCTAGATACTTTTGATTTGCTAGTAAGTAAATAACCATCTACAAATACCAATCGAGAATTTTTAGTGGCCGGCAATTCTATAGGCAAAGTTATATCGCCTTCAGCAAGTTGTTCTGGAACTAAATAGTGATGGCTTTTAAGTGCACGCAAATTGGTATAGCGCCATTGTTCATCGCGAATACCGGGTAGGCCGACTTCTTCAAACCGAGCCAGCGCCTCTTTGCGTTGCTGATTTAACCAAGCCAGCTCATGGCCTATAGGGTTCAGCGCCTTATATCGCTCTAACCAACTGCTATCTTGATCGGCTGAAATTTTAATAGAGGTGCTCATTAGCTCGCTTCTTTAATATCGTTTAGACCTTCAATCCAGCTATAGCCTTTTTCTTCTAGCTCAAGCGCTAAAGATTTGTCACCTGACTTCACTATTTTGCCATTGGCTAATACATGCACATGATCAGGCACGATGTAATCTAATAGGCGTTGATAATGCGTGACCAACACCATGGCTCTATCATTAGAACGCAAGGCATTGACCCCTTGTGAAACAATTTTTAGCGCATCAATATCAAGACCGGAATCAGTTTCGTCAAGCAAGGCAAGCTTGGGCTCTAACATTGCCATTTGTAGAATCTCATTACGTTTTTTCTCACCGCCGGAAAAGCCTTCATTAACCGAGCGCTTTAGAAACTCTTGTTTCATTTCCACCAGATCGGCTTTTTCACGAATGAGCTTTAAGAAGTCACCCGCTATTATTTCTTCTTCGCCTCGATACTTGCGCAAGGAGTTGACCGCAGCCTTTAGCATGGCCATGTTGCTCACACCTGGAATTTCAACTGGGTACTGAAACGCTAAGAAAATTCCTTCGCAGGCGCGTTCGTCGGCTTCAAAATCAGACAAGTCCTTGCCTAAGTATTCAATGCTACCTTCGGTTATCTCGTAACCATCACGACCGGCAATAACATTTGTTAGGGTGCTTTTACCCGAGCCGTTGGGGCCCATAATGGCATGCACTTCGCCAGCATTAACCTCAAGGTCAATGCCGTTTAAAATTGGAGTGCCAAAAACGCTGGCATGTAAGTTTGTAACTTTTAACATTTTTTCTACCTAGCCGAAGCTGTAAATCAACCTGCGGTGTTATGTAATTTTTATCCCACTGCACCTTCGAGTGAAACGTCTAATAATTTTTGAGCTTCCACCGCGAATTCCATTGGTAGTTCGCGAAATACTTCTTTGCAAAAACCATTAACAATCATCGAAACGGCTGCTTCTTCTGACAGTCCACGTTGTTTCAAATAAAACAATTGATCTTCAGAAATTTTCGAAGTGGTCGCCTCATGCTCTAAATTAGAACTTGGATTTTGCACTTCCATATAAGGAAAGGTGTGTGCGCCGCAGCGATCGCCCATCAACAGCGAATCGCACTGCGAAAAATTACGCGCATTGTCCGCGCCCTTAAGTACTTTGACTAAACCGCGATAAGAGTTTTGACCGTGACCCGCGGATATACCTTTAGAGATAATTGTGCTGGACGTGTTCTTGCCCATATGAATCATTTTAGTGCCAGTGTCGGCTTGCTGCTTATTATGGGTGAGCGCAACTGAATAGAATTCACCCACTGAATTATCTCCCTGTAATACCACACTTGGGTATTTCCAAGTGATGGCTGACCCAGTTTCAACTTGAGTCCAAGATATTTTGGAGTTGTCGCCTTTACATACACCACGCTTGGTTACGAAATTATAAATACCACCCTTGCCATTTTCGTCACCGGGATACCAGTTTTGCACAGTCGAGTATTTAATCTCAGCATCTTTATGTGCCACCAGTTCCACTACGGCAGCATGGAGTTGGTTTTCATCACGCTGTGGAGCCGTACAACCTTCTAGATAACTGACATAAGAGCCCTCGTCGGCCACAATCAAAGTGCGTTCAAACTGGCCCGTATTCATTTCATTAATACGAAAATACGTAGATAGCTCCATCGGGCACCGCACGCCCTTCGGGATATAAACGAAAGAACCATCACTAAAAACGGCCGAGTTTAGAGCGGTGTAATAGTTGTCTTGCACCGGCACCACGCTGCTTAAATATTTTTTGATAAGTTCTGGATGTTCTTGCACCGCTTCAGAGATAGGCATAAAGATAACACCGGCTTCGGCTAAGCTCTCACGAAAGGTTGTACGTACCGAAACACTGTCGAACACGGCATCCACTGCCACATTGTTAAGCATCTTTTGTTCTTCTAATGGAATACCGAGTTTTTCATAAGTTTCCAACAACTTAGGATCTACTTGATCCAAGCTGTCTAGTTTTGGCATTTCTTTAGGCGCAGAGTAATAAGCAATGTCCTGAAAGTCGATTTCAGGATGGTCTATATGCGCCCATTTAGGCGGCGTCATCTTTTGCCAGCGACGAAATGCTTTAAGTCTATACTCGAGCATAAATTCAGGCTCTTCTTTTTTGGCAGAAATGCGTCGAACTACATCTTCATCAAGACCAGGGGCAAAGGTTTCTGACTCGATATCAGTAACGAAACCTTCTTTATATTCGCGTTTGACCAGTTCTTTTAGGTCCTTATTTTGTTCAATTGCTTCAGACATGATTGTTCCTGTTAATCGCTAACAACGTTGACGCTGTTAGCGGCTCATAACGACCGGTATGTCGCCAATTTGGGTAATATCTTGTTGCGTGGCCATGGTTTGTACATGTTTAGAACGCACTAAGTCGCTGAGCGTTTTACCGTTTAAAAACTCAAAAAATTCTTGGCTTAAGTTGGTCCACAAATTATGCGTTAGGCAAGGGTCTTGTTCGTTACAACTACTACCGCCGCCGCAAGCAAGATTAATTTTTTCATCGGCCGCAATTAATATATCCGCCAAGGAAATGTCTTTGTCACTGTGTGCCAACATATAGCCACCTTTTGCACCGCGCACCGAGGTAACTAAACCGGCTCGACGCAAGCTTGCAAACAATTGCTCTAGATATGCCAGCGAAATATTTTGTCGCTCCGCAATATCGCTCAATGAAACATGGTCTAATTTGGCATGCAATGCTAAATCCATCATCGCGGTAACTGCGTAACGACCTTTAGTAGTTAGTTTCATTCGTTTATCTCTTGTTGTACTAATTTGACGAATCTAAACTCAACAACGTGAGAATTTAGTCAATAAATCCGAGTAATTTACTTGGGAATGCGATTATAGGTAAGCAAAAACGGCTTAGCAAGGCGGTTTGATGCGGTTTTTAGACAGTTTTATGCTTTTAAATTAATGCCAAAAATACCAACATTTAATTAAAAGCTTGTAGGTGTAATGATTATTAACAGGTAAATCTAGCGCCTTATGACTACGCAAGTATGCCAAGGATTTTGTGCCAGCGTCAGGTCGCACTGTAGAACTAGGCCTACAATTTGCTTTCTAAGGGCTAGTTTTAGCAATAGTATTACTCACTTAATTTGATTAAGAGCTATCGTCAGTCGCACTGGCGATATGCTATTATGTTTACATGCTAGGGGTGCCTGAGAAATTAACTCGGCTGAGATACACCCTTATAACCTGATCCGTTTAGTAGCGGCGTAGGGAAGCTCAATTAAGTGAAATTTTTAAAAGCACTTAGCGTATTAGTTCTTTGCTCTCACTGTAAATCACGGCAAATTACTAGGGAAATTATTATAAGTTCCTAAAAAGATACGCCACTTTTAGCCTCCACTTTTAGCCTCCTAAAGCCTCTGTCATTCGGATCCCCGACACGAGGCTGATATGAACAAAAAACTCACCAATAGCAAAGCGGACAAAACCGTTAGCAATGAACAAGCGCGTCAAGAATTTGTAGAACGTACTACCCAACTTTCTGAGGATGTGACTAAGCCAGTCTCTGGTGCGCGTAAAATTTATATCCAAGGTTCGCGCGAAGACATTCAAGTGCCGATGCGGGAAATCACCCAAAGTCCAACCAACGGTGATTTTGGTAGTGATGATAATCCTCCGATTACTGTCTATGACACTTCAGGAGCCTATACCGACCCGAATGTGGAAATTGATTTGCTCAAAGGCTTGGCGTCGGTACGAGATGCATGGGTCATAGAGCGTGATGATACTGAAATTTTAGAAAAGCCAAGTTCAGATTACGCGCAAACTCGTTTAAATGATGAGTCATTAGAGCATTTACGGTTTCAACATTTACGCGCTCCACGGTGCGCCAAGAAAGGTAAAAATGTCAGTCAAATGCACTACGCGCGTCAAGGCATTATCACGCCAGAAATGGAGTATGTTGCGATTCGTGAAGACTTACGCCTGCAGGAGCTAAAGCAAGACGATCGTTATACCGCTCTGTTAAAGCAACACCCCGGACACAGTTTTGGAGCATCCATCCCTGAGCAAATAACGCCTGAGTTTGTACGCGATGAAATAGCCCGTGGGCGAGCCATTATTCCTGCCAATATTAATCACCCAGAACTAGAGCCAATGATTATCGGCCGTAACTTTTTGGTTAAGGTCAACACCAATATTGGTAACTCGGCGGTGACGTCATCGATTGCAGAAGAAGTAGAAAAATTAGTATGGTCAGCACGTTGGGGCGGTGACACTTTGATGGACTTATCGACGGGTAAAAATATTCATGAAACCAGAGAGTGGGTGATTCGAAACTCACCAGTACCGATTGGCACCGTGCCGATTTACCAAGCACTCGAGAAAGTAAACGGTAAGGCTGAAGACCTAAGCTGGGAAATTTTTCGCGATACCTTAATTGAACAAGCCGAGCAGGGTGTTGACTATTTTACTATTCACGCTGGCGTGCGTTTGAAGTATGTACCACTGACCGCACAACGCGTAACGGGTATTGTTTCGCGTGGCGGTTCTATTATGGCCAAATGGTGTTTAGCGCATCATCGTGAAAACTTTTTGTATACGCACTTTGAAGATATTTGCGAAATCATGAAAGCCTATGACGTGTCATTTTCTTTAGGCGATGGTTTACGCCCAGGCTCATTGGCTGATGCAAATGATGCGGCACAATTTGGCGAACTAGAAACATTAGGTGAGCTTACCGAAGTGGCTTGGAAGCACGATGTGCAAGTCATGATCGAAGGACCTGGTCATGTGCCAATGCAAATGATCAAAGAGAATATGGATAAGCAATTAGACAGTTGCTTTGAAGCGCCGTTTTATACTTTAGGCCCACTAACCACCGATATTGCTCCAGGCTATGACCACATAACTTCTGGCATCGGCGCAGCGCAAATCGGTTGGTATGGTACTGCCATGCTTTGTTATGTAACGCCAAAAGAGCATTTAGGTTTGCCAAACAAGCAAGACGTGCGCGATGGCATTATTACTTACAAAATTTCAGCACATGCAGCTGATTTAGCCAAAGGCCATCCAGGCGCTCAATTGCGTGATAATGCTTTGTCTAAAGCACGCTTTGAATTTCGTTGGGACGACCAATTCAATCTTGGTTTAGACCCAGATAAAGCGCGTGAGTTCCATGATGAAACCTTGCCTAAAGACTCCGCTAAAGTTGCGCACTTTTGTTCTATGTGCGGGCCAAACTTTTGCTCTATGAAAATTACTCAAGACGTGCGTGATTATGCGGCTAAAAAAGGCTTACAAACCGAGCAAGCCATCACCGAAGGTATGGCTGAGAAAGCGGATGAATTCCGCGCTAAAGGCAGCGAGATTTATCAACCAGCAAAATGAACGAGCAGCTCACGGTGGTAGGCAGCGGCGTAGCCGGTCTATGCTGCGCCTACAGTTTACTAAAGTCGGACTACCAAGTGCAGATCATCACGGCCAGCAACGGCCCTGATGAACAGTGCTGTTCTTGGTGGGCGGGCGGTATGTTAGCGCCGTATTGCGAGCAAGAAACTGCTGAGCCATTAGTCGAGACACTAGGCTTAGAAAGCATGGCGTTCTGGCGGCAATTTACCGCAGAGCAAAAACTTGATTTTCATGCCAATGGTAGCTTAGTGGTTACGGCGCCCAGAGACCAAGCATTACTGCGCCAATTTGCTGAACAAACGCATGGCGGGCAGTGGTTAGACCCCCAGCAAACAGCAGAACTTGAACCAGACCTTGAACATTTAGGGCGCACTTTGTTCTTTAAAGAAGAAGCGCATTTTGAACCGCGCCAAGTGATTAAATCACTATGGCAAGCTTGCTTACAATTAGGTGCTAAAGCCGAAACTGGGCAACATCTATCTGAAGCGGATATCAAGCAACAAGCCAAGCAGTCTAGTTGGCTAATAGATTGCCGAGGTCTAGCGGCGAGTGAAACCTTACCTGACTTGCGCGGTGTTAAAGGCGAAATGCTGCACTTAGTTTGTCCTGAAGTGAGTCTTAGCCGCCCCATTCGATTTGCTCATCCACGCCATCCTATCTATTTGGTACCCCGCCCAAACAATGTATTTATGTTAGGTGCAACCATGTTAGAGGTTAATGACAGTCATCGTGCAACGGTACGTTCTGTTTTAGATTTGCTATCGGCGGCCTATGTCATTAACCCGGCGTTTGCTGAAGCCGAAATTATTGAAATTGGCGTAGACGCTAGACCCGCCTTTGATGACAACTTGCCGAAGATTAAAGTCCAAGGTAATCGTATAGCCGCCAATGGCTTGTATCGACATGGGTTTTTAGGTGCGCCAGCCTTAGCGCGTCGCGTACTTGAGTATATAAAAGATGGGCAACAATGCAGTGAGGTGTTCTGTGCAAATTATGCTTAATGGTGAAAAGATCACTACCGAACAAAAAACCTTGGATGGATTATTAGCCGAGCAAGGCTATCAAGACATGATGGTAGCCACCGCATTGAATGAATTGTTTATCGCCAAAGATCAACGTGTCGATACAAAGCTTGAACAAGATTGTCGAGTTGAAATTGTTGCACCCATGCAAGGTGGTTAAAGCCATAAGTATTTATTAGGTAATAAAAATGAGCACACAAACACCACTCACATTTTACGGCCATGAACTTAGTTCGCGTCTGTTATTAGGCACGGCGCAATACCCGTCGCCGCAGATTTTATTGGAAGCTATAAAGGCATCTCAAGCAGAGGTGATTACGGTTTCGGTACGTCGTGAGTCTGGCACTGATAAAGCAGGTCAACATTTTTGGAATTTATTAAGAAAAAGCGGCTGTAAAATGTTACCTAATACAGCTGGTTGTAAAAGCGCTAAAGAAGCCATCAATACCGCCATGATGACACGCGAACTTTTTAACACCGATTGGATTAAGCTAGAAGTTATTGGCAATGACGATACTTTGCAACCCGATGTGTTTGGTTTAGTGCAAGCTGCGCAAGAGCTGTGTCATCAAGGCTTTAAAGTATTTCCGTACACCACAGATGATTTAGTCGTGGGTGAAAAATTACTAGCCGCGGGTTGTGAAGTACTCATGCCTTGGGGCGCACCGATTGGTTCAGGCCGTGGTTTGCAAAACCCTAAAGCGCTTGAATCTTACCGAGAATATTTTGCGGACATACCCTTAGTCGTTGATGCCGGAATCGGCTTACCTTCGCAAGCTGCACAAGCCATGGAAATGGGTTATGACGCTATCTTGCTCAACACCGCGGTGGCGCGTTCAGGCCAACCGATAGATATGGCGCAAGCATTTGCGCAAGCGATAAGCGCAGGACGAGCCGCTTTTAAATCTCAACCTATTGCGCCCAGAGATATGGCGCGGCCTTCAACGCCGGTGGCAGGCACGCCGTTTTGGTTAGATTAAACTCTAATAGAAAACTGAAAATGCAACTTCCAAAGTTTTATCAAATAGTCGACAAGGCGCAATGGTTAGAGCGATTTCTACCACTGGGTTTAAAGTTGGTGCAGTTGCGCATCAAAGATCAACCCTTAAGTTTTGTGCGTGAGCACATTGCCGAATCCAAAGCCTTGTGCGATGAGTTTGCTTGTCAGTTAGTGGTCAATGATTTCTGGCAGATCGCTATCGATGAAGGGTGTGATTATATTCACCTCGGTCAGGAAGACTTGGCCGCCGCTGAGCTATCGACCATTCGCAAGCACAATTTAAAGTTAGGCCTTAGCACGCATGACACGGTCGAGTTGCAAACCGCGTTAGATGCAAAACCAGATTACATTGCCCTAGGGCCTGTTTACCACACCATACTTAAAGCCATGAAGTGGCAGCCGCAGGGCGTTGATAAAGTGCGCGAGTGGAAACAACAACTCGGTCATGTGCCGTTAGTCGCCATTGGCGGTTTAAATGTAGACCGTGCGCCCGATGTTTATAAAGCCGGCGCAGACAGTATTTGTGTGGTAACGGATGTGTTATTACACGAGCAACCTGAAGCGCGATTAAAACAGTGGCTTAACTTACAAGCCAGCGACAGTTAAGCGCTCATGAGCAACCGTTATCAGCGTCAACAATTAGTACCTCAATTTGGAGCAAGCTCGCAGCAAAAATTAGCGGCGGCTAAGGTATTAATAGTAGGCGCTGGCGGTTTAGGGTCACCCGTCGCCACACAATTAGTTGGCGCAGGTGTTGGTAAAATCAGCTTAGTTGATCATGACGTAGTGAGTTTAAGTAATCTGCACCGCCAGACTTTATTCACCGAAGCCGACCTAGACAAACCAAAAGCGCAAGCCGCGCAAGCCCGTTTGCGCGCGCTAAACAGCGATATTCAAATTGACGCAATTCAACAAGCTTTGAGTCCAAAAAATGCAGAAGCCTTAGTAAGGTCGCACACGGTGGTGGTGGACGCAGCGGATAGTTTTTTTGTTAGTTATTTGTTGAGCGACTTATGTTTTAAACATTGCATACCGTTTGTATCCGCATCAGTGTTACAAACCAATGGTTATGTCGGTGTTTTTTGCGGCACTAAAAATACGCCAGCGCCGAGTATGCGAGCAATATTTCCGGCACCTCCATTGAGTGCAAAAAACTGCAGTACCGCGGGAGTAACGGGGCCGAGTGTTGGCATCATCGGCAGCTTGCAAGCACAAGAAGTATTAAAAGTTGTGTTACAAGACCCAGCTCAATTATTAGCTAAGTTGCTGTATTTAGATTTATGGGATTACCGACAGCACATCGTAGGCTTTGAGGGTGCCGCCGAGCCAAGACAGTTTGCGCCGCTAATTGCCGAGAGTGATGTAACCGACCATGATCTACTGCTGGATGTTCGTTCTAAACTTGAGGTGCAAGAGCAAGCAAGGCCAAGATCGCACACGCATATTCCTGTGGATGAAATTCAGCAGAGTCATTCGGTACTTGCTGATAAATCAAACTCAGCAAAACGCATTGTCTGTGTTTGCAAAAGCGGCCAACGCGCGTTAAATGCGGCCCATCAATTAATAGAGCTTGGGCATAAAAATGTAGCGGTGGCATTGTGATACCTTGCCTTACCATTGCCGGTTCTGACTGTTCAGGAGGTGCTGGCATACAAGCCGATTTAAAAACCTTTGCTGCACATGGCGTGTACGGCATGAGTGTTATCACCGCCGTTACCGCACAAAACACATTGGGCGTATCCGCCATTCATGCTATCCCTAGCGAGATTGTCGGCCAACAATTAGAAGCCGTATTAAGCGATATACCGCCTGCTGCAATTAAAATAGGCATGCTTGGTGACCCAGATACAATTAATGTAGTCGCTGCGCAGCTTAAACAATTTAAAAACAGCATTGCCGAAACATCAGTTCAAACACAACCTCAAGCGAAAGTCCAAACAAAAGCTCAAGCGAAAGTTCCCATAGTGTTAGACCCAGTTATGATTAGCTCTAGTGGTCACAAGTTAATATCCGATCATGCGCTAGAAGCGTTAGTAGAAAATTTAATACCCATCGCCGATGTCATTACGCCCAACACCGCTGAGCTACGAGCCTTAGTTGAATACTTTGGTATTGAAAAGCAAGAAATAACAAATCAAAACCAACTTGAGCAAGCGACCGTTATGCTCAGTGAAAAACTACAAGAATCAAATCAAGCGGCCCCCGCTATTTTTAGTAAAGGAGGCCACTTACAAGGAGCCGCTACAGACTTTTTACTGCATAGCGATACAAGAGATTGGTTTACCACAGAGCGTATTGATAACCCGAACACGCACGGTACAGGTTGTACTTTGTCATCGGCAATTGCTATTCACTTAGCAAAACAACAATCATTAAAAGCCGCAGTGGAAAATGCAAAGGACTATGTGACTCAAGCAATTGAAAAGCAGTTAGATCTTGGGCAGGGCATTGGACCAATGATGCATAATTTGTGAGATAAAACTATTTATAGTCTTCGGTCAGTATCACTCTCGTAGATATCTTCTTGAAAGGATAAGGCAAAAGACAAGATCTGCTCCCTATTGTGTTGTGCTTTTGTGCCAAATTAGGGACAGGCCAGTTTGTTCTAGATTCATTCAAAATTTAAGAAGTGATAGCTTTATTTCGTTTAGTTGTTGAAAACACTCATTCTGGCCAGTGAATCCATTTTCCGAATCTATCTTCGATCATGATTTTTACAGTTAACAGCGAGCGAAAAGGTTTCAGGTCTTGCCTTTTTCCTGTTTTGATAATTCAGGCCTCGATACCTTATTTGCCTTACGTAGTAAAAAGCCCAGATGTTGCGTGGCTTAGTTCTGTGATTCAAGGACTTTTTGTACGCGTTCGTTATCATACTCACGAGCATAATCTAATGCGGTTTTCCCTTCATCGCTTTTATTTTTTATGTTAGCGCCGTTGTTTAATAGCGCTATTGTAATGTCTGGATTAGTGTTGAATACGGCTGCATTCATTAAGGCTGTGCGACCAAATGCAATCTCTTGACTCACATCTGCTCCAAGCTCTACTAAGGTATCTATGATCTCGGGGTTATTATTGTCTGATGCGGCTCCTGATAATGGTGTGCCACTAAAAATGATGTCGGACTCATTTATATCTGCACCACGCTGAACTAACGCTTTAATTATTTCAGGGTCACTTACCGTGGTAGCAGCCCACATTAGTACGGGGCCATTTTTGTTTCCTGGTTCTAGCGCAGCGTCGGGAACATCGCGGACAGAATTAACACTTGCACTTTGCCAATATTGTTTAGTGCTAAATTTTTTGTGTGGATTACTTAATTTTATATAGGTTGCTAGCGCAATAACAACGAAAAGTGCAATTAACAATTTGGGGTTTGTTTTATTCATTTGAAATTCTCTTTTATATTACAAATAAACTAGGACGCCCATAAAAAATAAGTTGGCTAGAATTTTGTTATTTTATTGTGGGTGTCCTTGATATTTTGATATTTACTAGAAGAATAAAGTTATGCCTAGGACAACTTTTAGAATAAATTTACTCATGTATGTTGGCTATCGCAGCTCATTTAAACTTTCACAACCGTCTTCATCGCCAGATTTGCACACGCGATCGTATAAATCTATCGCACGCTTTTTATCTCTCTCAACGCCTTCTCCGTCTTCATAATTAACTGCTAAGTTATAACAAGAATCCATATGGCCAGAGTTGCAGCCTTGCGTGTAGAGTGACACGGCTTTCTCGTCATCAACGG